>NZ_JAUOSH010000028.1:0-62174 GCF_030548765.1 Shewanella sp. 3_MG-2023
ATACTCTTCTTAAATTTAAAAATACCCTTCTTAATTTCAAAATATTCTTCATCACTTTTCAAGCTCAAGTGTATTGCACCGATTTTTAGATCCTCAGTTCGGGCTCAACTCTTATAAATCTGCAAAGGTCGTTGGTTCAAATCCAGCTCCCGCAACCAATTTAAATCACTTTCAAATAGTAATACTCTTCTTAAATTTAAAAATACCCTTCTTAATTTCAAAATATTCTTCATCACTTTTCAAGCTCAAGTGTATTGCGTCGATTTTTAGATCCTCAGTTCGGGCTCAACCCTAATAAATCTGCAAAGGTCGTCGGTTCAAATCCAGCTCCCGCAACCAATATAAATCACTTTCAAATAGTAATACTCTTCCTCAATTTCAAAATATCCTTCTTAAACTTCCAAATATCCTCATTAAATTTCAAAAAACTTCTAATAATTTTACTTGCTAAAGCCGTATTTAAATCGCTTTCAAAAGTTTTATTACCTAAAGTGCTTGTTCAATATCGATAATCAAATCTTCTACGTTTTCTAACCCAACTGAAATCCGTAATAAATTATCGGTTATCCCCGCTTCTGCTCTCGCTTCGGGGGTGTAGGGTGAATGAGTCATTGATGCAGGATGCTGAATAAGTGACTCCGCATCGCCCAAACTCACGGCTATCGTGAACAGTTTTAATTTATTTACAAAGTTAATCGCATCTTGTTCGGACCCTATTAATTCAAAAGCGATTACCCCACCCGCTCGACGCATTTGTTTGCCGACATATTTAAAGCCTTGATGATTTTCAAGCCCGGGATAAAAAACACTGCTTACTTTTGTATGTTGATTAAGGTAAACAGCCAACTTTTCAGCATTGTCACAATGACGGCTTAACCTGACATCTAAGGTTTTTAATCCTCTTAAAATTAGCCATGCATCATGGGGCGAAATAACACCGCCAAAGTCTTTAAGAATTTGGTATTTTAATTGATGAATATGCGCTTCACTTCCACAAACAATGCCTGCAATGACATCCCCATGACCATTTAAGTATTTGGTTGCACTGTGGATCACCATATCAATACCCAAAGTCAGCGGCTGTTGCAATAAAGGCGTCATAAAGGTGTTATCAACAATACTTATCAAATTATTGCGCTTTGCAATAGCTGCTATTGCGGTTAAATCAAATACTTGTAAATGCGGATTGACAGGGCTCTCACAAAATACCAATTTAGTATTAGGCTGAATTGCCGCTTCAATTGCTAAGGGATCAGAAAAGTCTACAAATGTTGTATCCACGCCATACCGTTTTAGTTGGCTACTCAACAAAGCAAAAGTGCAACCATACACCGCATTTGATGAAATTAAATGATCGCCAGCCTCCAGATGAGTCATTAACGCCGCTGAAACAGCAGCCATGCCTGAGGCACATGCAGCGGCAGATTCTGCCCCTTCAAGTAAGGCCATTTTACGTTCTAACTCTGCGGTAGTAGGGTTACCAAGACGCGTATAAATGTAGCCTTGTTCGTCACCGGCAAACCTGGCTCCGCCCTGCTGGGCATTGTCAAACACGAAGGTGGCACTTTGATAAAGTGGCGTGACTAATGCGCCAAACGCTTCCTTTATATGACCACCATGAATCGCTACTGTGGCTGGTTTCCATTGATCTGGCATCTCGCTCTCCCAGGCCCACATATGAATTTAAATTATTTTACTATGTGTGTGGACAGGAATTTAAGATAGCGCGCTGAAAATTTTAACCAATAGTTTAGCGATTATTCATATTGAACACATTGTAAACACAATGTTACATCACAACCAAGAATGGCGCGCAAGATGTTGTTTTTACATATTTAAAGTTTTAGATTGTGACTGCGGTTATAAACAATGAGTCAACGAGGATTCTAGTGGTTATAGTGATTAGTGATTTGCACAGTGCTTTAATAATAATGACAGATAACATACAACTGATGTGATGAAACAAGATCACCAGCAACAACATGTATACTGGTAATCCCTTGCTGATAATTTAAATTTCAACTTAAATTAGCGATTTAAATTATCGGCTTAATTTAGTGATGCTTTTAAGCGCAACATACCTTCGTCAATACTGATCAGCGCTTCATAACCTAAATCGTTTTTAGCGGCGCTAATATCAAAATAATGACAGGTGGATAATTGTCTTGCGACAAACCTTGTCATAATCGGCTCTTGCTGTTTACCAAGTATTTTATAGATGGTTTCTAATACCACACCCGCGCTATACGCCACACCAGCAGGAACTCGTTTCGTCACTGGAGCAATATCAACACAGGCTAAAATGTTATTGAGCATGGCCGCCATAGTGATAGGTTCATCGTTACTTAAAAAATATGCCTTACCTGCACTCTTAGCTTGTTGCGTTAAGTCTACTGCCGCAAGAATATGCGCATAAGCGGCATTATCAACATAAATGGTATCAACCAGTTTATCTTGTTTACCCACCAACTTTAGCTTGCCGATTTTCGCCCGCGCTATCACTCTAGGCACCAAGTGTGGATCTTCAGGTCCCCAAATTAAATGCGGTCTTAATGCGGTGGTTTTCAACTGCGGCCCATTGGCTTCTAGCACCATTTTTTCGGCAATGGCTTTAGAGTGACCATAAAAGTTTAAAAAGCTAGCGGCATAAGGGGAAGATTCATCAATACCGGCTTCATCTTCACCCGCAAAGGTGACACTTGGAGTACTGGTGTAAACCACATGATTGATCTTTAATGCTTTACACGCACGCAGGATATTAGCGGTTCCATTAACGTTAGGGGCAAAATAGCTATCTCTATCGCCCCAAACACCCGCTTTTGACGCCACATGAAACACTAAATCACAATCTTGCATCGCCGCTGCTAGCGCATCTGAATCGCTAATATCACCTTGATACATGTTAACGCCCATCGCCGTTAATGCAGGATATTCACCACGAGCAAAACCATTAACTTCAATGCCTGCTGCTCGCAGACGAGTACAAATCGCTTTACCTAAAAAACCACCTGCCCCGGTGACAAATACTTTGTTAACCCGACTTTTAAGCGCAGCTAAGGCTGCCTGTTCTGGCTTTAATAACATTTCGAGTTCAAGCATGTATTTACCTAATTGAGAACGCTAATAAAAATTGATTGTTGGCAAACATTTCAGCAACGATTTGCACTATTCTTTCCACTGTTTTTGAGCCCAAACAGCTAATTTTTCTCTGAATATTTTCGCGTTGTGTCTGACATCCACAGGAAAATCTGGATGAATTAAAAAACGTGAAATACCCATTGTATGTGTATGTTTTTCAGCGATATCAACTAACTCTTGGTATAGCGCTTTACTGTTTGAGCAAGTCATGGCTTTATCAAGTTCGACACATAACAGTGGTTCAATATTGCCATTAATGACAATATTCACCAGTGCTGAACGTTTTACTTGTTTATGGGTGTTAAATACCCGCTCACAGGGAATTGAAAAATAACGTTTACTAAGGCTACCTTTTAGAGTTTGATCAACTCGATGGGCCTTGCGGCCACACATCCATAATTGCCCTAATTCATCCAAGTAACCGACATCACCCATGCGGTGTCGAATACCGTCAGCATCAGTAATTTTGGCCAGCTTAGTTGCACTATCGCGATGATAATACTCACGACTTACCATCGGCCCTTTTACGACGATTTCACCAATCTTTCCTACAGGTAAAATATCGGCTTCATCCCAATGGCTGATAACTGACTCAGTAATATCGATAATGCTAATCTCAACACCATCAATGGCTTTACCCACACAAATACCTTTACCAGCATCAGTTGCGGCGGTGGTATCAAACAGCTCGCTGCTTGGCATCATGCTAATCGGCAAAGACTCTGTCGCCCCATAAGAGTTGAGCACCTCAACTCCTGTTGCTAACATTTTGCTAAAACGCTTTATTGATGAGATGGTTGCTGGCGCCCCTGCTGAAATAACTCTTTGCACGCTTGGTAATGTAAATGCTTGGTTTTGGGCTGCGGTTTTAGTTTCAGCAGCGGCGCCTAAGCGCTCCAGCAATGCCGGATTAACAAACATATTAGTACATTGATATTTCTCAATCGCTGCGAATAAATACTCAGGATTAGCGGTTATGGGTTTACTGGCGTCCATCGCTGGCACAATAGATGCCATACCCAGTGCAGGGCCAAATAATGAAAATAATGGAAAAGTCGCTAAGTCGCGCTCACCGGGCTTAATGCCGTAATCATGTTTAAGGGCGCTAATTTGCGCTTCAAACATGCCATGGGAATACACCACACCTTTTGGGGTGCCTGTACTGCCACTGGTAAATAAAATTGCCGCCATTTGATCATCACACAGTGTGACCATGGGGTAAGCTTTGGCAAATGATCCACTAACCTGTGGCAAGGCGTCAATACTCACTGCGCCTGATAACCAACGCTGAATACTACTGCCGCCCACATTTAAGCAAAGCTTAACCGAAGATTTACCCCAACCTAATATTCTTCTGGCAATATGGGCTTTAGGGATACCAATAAACACATCGGGTTGTGACTCTTCAAAACATTGTTTTAAGTTTTTAACCCCCATACCGGGATCGACCAGAATAGGAATTACGCCCGCTTTAAATAACGCAAACGTTAGCACGAAAAAATCAATGCTTGGGGTCACCATCAACACAGCTTTCATGCCAGCTTGAAGGCCAAAGGCATTTAAACGATAGGCAATATCATCAGATTGTTGGTTTAGGGAGCCAAAATCGACGTCTTGATAAGTTAAAGCGTGAGAGGCTTGATTGGCAGATGTCGCTGTTTGCACCGCGACAGCTAATTGAGAAGGAAAGTTATTTGCCGCATCTTGTAAATGCCGACAGATGTTAGCCGTTTTTAATGTCATAAGCCTGATGTCATTGGTTTATAACTTGGGCGTGAATAATGAGTATTTCATCACGCCCAAGGTCGCTGTTTAGCTTTGCTGGTTGTTAGCCATAAAGTTCTGAATAAGCCCGATGACATCTTCGCTAGCATCTTCAAGAATATAATGACCACAGTCATCAAACTCTCTTACTTGCGCATGGGGCATATATTGACGCCACTTTGCTAAAAAGTGCTTATCAAATACAAAATCCTGTAGTCCCCAACAAATCAGTGTTGGCACTTCAGAGAATTTAGATAAACTATCAGCAATATTTGAAACTAACTCATAGTTACGATCTTCAGGCTTTAACGGAATATCCTGCACAAAACGTAAGGTTGAAATACGGTTTTTCCAGCTATTAAATGGCGCAACGTAGGCTTCGCGCACTGCTTTGACCATTGGCTGACGTTTAACACCCACATAGGATGCAATGGATGAAAAGGCATTAAAGCCTCTGACCAAAAACGTCCCTAAAATAGTTTCGCGGCAAACCCATAATGCCCAAGGAAAAGGCTTAGATTCAGGTAAGTGAAATGCTGCTGTGTTTAAAAATACTAAGCGCTTAATGCGCTCAGGATAACGGGCAGCATAGCCCATACCAATCATTCCGCCCCAGTCATGAACCACTAAGGTGATGTTTTCTTTGACATCTAAATGATCTAACAGCGCTTCTAAATCATCAATACGATTTTCTAATGTGTAATCGTATTGTGGGTCATCAGGTTTATCCGATAAACCACAACCAATATGATCAGGCACAATACACTGATAATTGGTGCTTAATGCACTGACTAAGTTACGGTAGTAATAACTCCAGCTTGGATTTCCATGAACCATAACCACTGGCTCACCCTGGCCTTCATTAACATAATGCAGTTTGTTACCACTGCGGTCTAAATAATGGCTATCAAAAGGCAACAGATTTTCTAACATGATGCTTCCTACAATTTTATAATACTTATTCTATAACCAGCGAAATGATTACCACTTGATGCCTAGCATCATACAGTTCAACCCGCTGCCTATGCCTAGAAAGCTCACTTGATCGCCTAATTTTAAAAAGCCTTGGTCGTGGGCCATCGCCGCTGTTACTGGCAGCGAAACCGTGCCCATATTGCCCAAGGTTTCATAAGTTGGAAATTCTTTTTCATGAGGAATATTGAGAGCATTTAACACTTGTTTGCGGTTTGATGCGCCCACTTGATGACAAATCACTTTATCAACTTGATCCACTAACCACTCACGCTGAGTTAAGAAGTGTTCCCAAGTATGCTTAGCCAGATCAACCCCTTCTTTAAGTAAGGTGACGGCATCGGTACGCATAAACTCACGATATAACTTTTGACTGGTTTCTTGTAGGCCCCACTGACATAACTCGTGATGCTCAGGCGCCGATAAGTGGCTGGCACCTAATAGCTGATGATTACGAGTATTTTTAAGCGGTAAGCTACCGTCAGTTAAGATAACCGCAATCGCACCAGAGCCACCGGTTAAGGTCGCTAGCGATTGGGCAAAATTCTGCATTGTCGGCTCATTGAGCATATTGTCGATAGTGACTTCAACAATATCGCGCGCCGATTCACAAGATACCACCATACCGGCTTTAATTTGTCCAAGCTCAATACGGTTAGCGATATCTAAAATGCCAGAAAGCACACCTAAACAAGCGTTACTGATATCGTAAATCGCGGTATCTTTAGACACACCAAGCTCTGCAGCCACGCGGCACGCGGTTGCGGGCTCATGTTGGTCACGGCACACGCCTGTGTAAACAACTGCCCCTAAATCACTGACATTGATACCTGTTTCAGCAACCGCTTTACGGGCAGCACTGATAGCGCCGTCAGATAAACGATAACCTTTTGGCCACCAGCGACGTTCCTTAATACCGGTTAAAGCGGCTAATTGCCCCATTGGAATACGAAACTTTTGATAAAGCGGCGCAAGACGAGATTCTAGGTCTAGACTAGACACCACTTGGGGTGCTAACTCATAGGCCATACTATTAATAAAAACGCGGGAATATTTCATGAAACCGTATCAATCGCTCACTTTAAGGCCGCCTTAGGCAACCGAATTTATTGGTATTTGCTACTAACCCGCCATTTGAACAAGAAAAGCTTCAATATTCAATACAAAACCACAATTAGTAATATATAAATCTACCAAAGCCGCAGTTTATCGCTGGGGTATTAACTGTATCACTAAAGGGGTTAATCAAGAGGATTTAAAATAAAAACTATTAAACAGTACCTTAGAAAACTATTCGAACAGAATTATTTAATTAGGTTAATTTTTCAGCTTGAATTAACCAATTCCTTGGTGTGATTTCGTTTGCACAAAATTCAACCATGGTAACTTGATAACCCTGCTGTTGTAAAAAGCACATTCTATCCAGTAATAACCACTGCTCTAAAGCGTGCCTAAACAGGTGCGCGACTAGATCGATACGCTGAGTTAGCCTTTGCCTAGCTACCCCTTGAGCAAGATAGGCATCAAAGTCGGTTACAGCGCCGATATTGACTTGTTTTTGCGCCCCAGCCCAATAACAAAAATCACTAAATGATGCCGATAACTGGCTTCGTTTAACACTGGGGATCGGCAGATAGCGATCATTACCGCTAATATCTCGCTGCAAGCTATCAAAGCCTAAGCGCCAAGCAATTTCTTGATGTCGTAATGCTTGCTGCTTGTCATTGGCAATCACACTTTGCTGCAGCGGCAACTGTAAATCATGTCGCGATAGCTTAAGGCCACTGTTTTTTGCAGCATGGGATAGCGGCTGATAGTAATTAGCTTGAATAAGATGATAACAACAAGGTGAAAACGAGATTTGTTTGGTGTTTGCTTGAGCGGCTAACTCCAGCAGCCTAACATGTAAATCACCACAGGCATGTAACGCAATGGCATGTTGCTCTGAACTTAGCGGGTTGGCCCCTAATGTACTATTGGCTAAGTTAAACACATCAACACAATGAAACTGCTGCGACAATTGCCACTTGTCTGCAAACTGCTGGCCTTGCTCACACAAGCTTTGTTGCCACTCTAAACTGCTAACCTTAACTTGATGGGTTTTAGCAATATAACGTCCCAAATGGCCTTTACCTGCACACCATTCAACAATCGGGTTTCCTTTAGGAATATGCGCTGAAAAAGCAGTAATTTGCTGCCACTTTCGGCCTTTGATATGGGCGCTGAAATGGCTAAGCTCAGTGTCAGACAGGCCTATTTCTACAGCGTGTGCTTCAAACGATTTGGGTTCTGGTCTCGTTAACGATACATCACCATTTGTCGATGTGCTTAACATCGCGGCTAAGCCATCAATTTTCATCCCCAACTGCTGCATATCTTGCATCAATGACGGCAGTAACGCCGATACCAATGCCCCTTGAGCTACATCTAGTGCCTCTATGTCAGTATCAGCAATGGCCCAAACCTTTGCGGCTAAGCAAGGAAACTGCTCAGACCAAGGTAATTGCTGACAATCAAAGGCTTTCACTTGCCACAAACTATTTAGCTTTAGTAAGCACTCGCTAAGCTGGCCTAGCTTGGCGCTATTGTCGCTACAATTGTTAGCGTCTGTCGCGCAGTTCATGGCAATCTGTGTGCTCATTGGCATCCTATGGTTTATTGGTGTGATTGATGGTTTACACCATCATTAAGCACTCTCACTACTCACTACCTGCGACTTTGATAGCTGATTTAGGGTTAGATTTGGGTTCAGACTTTCGAACCGCCATGCGTTTACCTAACCAAACCCCCATAGCTAGAGGCGCAAAAAATATCGCAATTAAGAATAAAATGAAATACACAATCACACTTTTAATTAACTCAATCACTTGGGCAAACACTAATTCAACGGTTTTTTGGGTTAGTGCATCTAAATCTTGAATAGCAGCGCTGCGTTCATCAGCAATCATTTGCGCTAACGCTTCTCGCTCGTGAACAATAATTAAGGCTAGTGATTCACGCTCTTTTGATAACTGCTGCAGTTTATCATCTGTGACATCACTCAGTTGATCTAATAATGGCGCCAGCTCCACTCGCATATCACCGGCAAGCATGGTCATCATTTCAGGGGTTTGCTGCATTAACTGCTGAAATTTTTTGGTGGTTTCACTGATATTTTTAAGGGCTAATTCTATATCAGCGGCGCTAACATCAGCATGAAGTGCATATAACTCGGCTTTCCAGCCAAGAATTTTTGGCATCTGCTCAGTGGTCATCGCCATACGATCAGACATATCACTCATCACCTCAGGCATTGAACCAAAAGTGGTAATGGCTTCAAACTCTGAAATATTGCTAAAAGCCAACCAAGCATTAAAGGCAGTAGTGCGGGTAAAGGTAATATCCTCAAGCGGATTTTCAGCCACATATTGGCTCACAAACGCTTGATTATTTTTGAACTTTTGGTTGCTAATAAAGCCTTTTACTGTCGAGACGAATTGATCCGCTAATTTTTCACTGCTATCTATCGCGAGCTGCTGTTGTTCACCGAATAACTCACTGCCAGCACCAGTTTCATAAAACTGCTTCATTTGCTCGGTCAACACCCAAGTATCGAGCATTGCCGCTACTGGAGAGGCTTGGAATATAGCCCGCTGCAGGCTTTGCTCAGCGTAAATTTTCCACATTAAGGTGTTAGCTCTAACGTTGTCATCATCGCTATTAGCTGCAATGCGGTCTGCGGTGGCTTCAATTTCAGCATAAAAGCTATAACTAAATTCACGGCTAAACATACGCATGTTTATCTGCTCTTTAGGTAAGGGTTCAACGCCACTTTCAAGCTTAACTTCTAGCAGTGAACAAGCCGTTAAACTTAAAGATAACAAGCCGATACTCATAAGGCTAAGCAGTTTTTTACAGGTGATAATAAGGGGGTGAAACTGAGCAAACCAGCAACGACTACTCAGGCTAGCAAGATTTTTTACAGCTAAATTAAACCATGATTTCATGGTACTCTCCACGCAATAGCGACACAATAAAGCAGCAAGTTGGCTATTTATTATAGCAAAAAACCAACGAAACACTGACAACAAAGCCATAGTTACAACCAATTAAACTTGCAAATAACTTAATTAATTCAATAAACTATAGCTAGTCGCAGCCTAGTTTTATTTATTTAATTTGTCTATATGGTTTAATCAATAAATGCCAAGACTTTAGAACGGTAAAGGATTAACAATGCACTCACCTTGCGTCGCCAAATGCGGCTTAAATGAAGCAGATTACTGCATGGGCTGTTTTCGCCACATCAATGAAATTGTTGGCTGGGGACAAGCCAGTGAAGAGAAAAAACAAGCGGTATGGCAACAACTGCCACAACGAAAAGAACGAATGAAAGGCGGTAATAATAGCCAGGTCATCAGCCGTGAGAAGTGGTTAAAAGCCCAAGCGGAAATTGAACAGCCTTGAATTGTAAAGCTGAGCAATAAAGCTTTCAGCCAAGCACAAAAAAGCCCATAAATATGGGCTTTTCATCTGAATATCTGTAAACAAAGCTACTTTTTCATCATTGCTTTTAAATCTGCAAATGGATTATAGGTAGCGGCTTCTTGCTTGGTTTCAGTGGTATTGCCATAACGGATCAACTCTTCAAATCGAGAATGTTCATTATCGTGGCAATACAAGCATAACAATTCCCAGTTCGAGCCATCTGACGGGTTGTTATCATGGTTATGATCAACATGGTGTACCGTCAGCTCAGATAAATTCTTATGAGTAAACTCACGTGTACAACGGCCACATATCCAAGGATAGAGTTTTAAGGCTTGTTCACGGTAGCCTTTTTCACGAGTGGCTTTGTAATCTCTGGCTTCTGCTAATACTTTATCTAATTTACTTTGAGTAGCTGACATCGACTTTCCAATTTACTTTCATTACAAAATTACCCCAAGGATAAGCGCTGTTATCGGTTGGGGCAATGTTTTCTATCACAATTGCACTGCTCGAGTAATACTAACATCACTTAAAACAAGCACCACTTAAAACAAGCACCGCTTAAAACAAGCAGCCGCTAGTAAGTCACTAACTCTGAATTAGACAAATGCTGGTAGTGTAAATAGCGTTCATATTGATTAACGATATCTGCAATAATTTGCTCTTGAGTATAACCCATCACATCGTAATGCTGACCGCCGTGCTCTAAGAACACTTCCACCCGATAATAGTCTTGCTCACTAGCAAAGCCTTCGACATCGGCACCATTCATGGTAAATGCTCGAATACGCAGCCCATAAGCAAACTGCAGGGTTTCGTTGTTACCGATCAATAAACGTACCCTTTCATCATCTTGGGTGATGACAGCAGGCATATTTTTAGCTAAAAATATTTGTCTGACTTGTTCAAGTCCCGGTTTGGCGATGTTATCTAAAAATCGCTGCGCATCTTCTTGACTGGGGTGAGAGACCAGTACATCAATACGATCTTCCCAGCTCATGTTGGCTTTAGCAAATTGCACACTGGTATTGTGTTGCTGCACACTTTCTAATTTCAAGCGATCATCTTGTAAGGCTTTATACAAGCCAAGGCACATCAATAGCATCACAATCATGATTGGCATTGCACTGGCAATCGCTGCTGTTTGTAACGCTTGTAAGCCACCAGCGAGTAATAATACGCTCGCGACAACACCTTGCAGTATCGCCCAAAAAACTCGCTGGCCTACTGGCGCTTGTTCATTACCGCCTGAGGTCAAGTTATCAATCACTAACGAGCCGGAATCTGATGAAGTAACAAAAAATGTTACCACTAAGAATATGGCAATGATGGACAATACTGATGAAAATGGTAGATGCTCAAAAAATCGAAACAAGGCCACCGATACATCATTAGAAACCGCATCCGATAGATAACTCGCCCCATGGTTTCTAATCATATCAATGGCGCTATTACCAAATACTGTCATCCATAGGAAAGTGATGCCAGTTGGGAAAAATAACACCCCGACTAAGAATTCTCGAATAGTGCGCCCACGACTGACACGAGCAATAAAAGTACCTACAAATGGCGACCATGAGATCCACCAGCCCCAATACAATAATGTCCAGCCACCAAGCCAATCATCTTTTTGCTCGTAGGCGTATAAGTTAAAGGTTTTACCCACAATATCACTTAAATAACCACCGGTATTTTGAACAAATGCTTGCAGTAACAGCACTGTTGGTCCAAGAACTAAAACTGCCACAAGCAATAGAAGTGCTAACGCAAGGTTAAGCTCACTTAAACGTTTAACGCCTCTATCTAAGCCTGCAAAAACAGAAACCGTTGCTATCGCGGTAATCGCCATAATGATAATAATTTGCACAGTGATGTTATTTGGCAAACCATCAATTAAATAACTTAAGCCTGAATTGACCTGTAGCACCCCAAAGCCCAATGAGGTTGCTACGCCAAACATGGTGCCGATCACCGCAAACGTATCAACCGCGTGCCCTATAGGGCCATAGATACGCTCGCCAATGAGTGGATATAAGGCAGAACGTGGCAGTAAAGGCAGTTTATGACGATATGAGAAATACGCTAAGCTTAAAGCCACTACGGCATAGATTGACCAAATATGGATGCCATAATGGTAAAAAGTAATCTTCATGGCATCTTTTGCAGCCTCCAGTGACTCAGGCGTTGCATCAGGTGGGGCTAAATAATGCATCACTGGCTCTGCCACGCCAAAGAACATTAATCCAATACCCATCCCTGCAGAAAACAGCATAGATACCCAGCTTTTAAAGCTGTAGTCAGGCACGGAATGATCTGGGCCTAGTTTGATGTCACCAAAACGGCTCATCATGACAAAAATAATAAAGATGAGAAAAATAGCCACCCCAACAATATACAACCAGCCCGCTTTAACTTCTAACCAACTTTGAATGGCTTTAAAAAATTGGCTAGCTTCATTTGGCCAAACGGCACAAATAAATACCATGACAAAAATAAGCAATACTGAAGGGAAGAAAACCGGAGGGTTAACACTCGCTTTCTTAAACATGATTGAGACCTGTAAATAGGATAATGAACACAGCTACATAGGTAACAATTGCGCTGACAATTGCATAAGTATAGGCTGGTTCTATTGGATTGCGTTTAACGTAATCATTGAGGGGTAAATTTGTACTCGCGCGCATTGGGATTAAAAAGCACTATTTCTTAGTTGCTGAAGTGCTATTATCTGACGCCAAAGTTTCATTAGCTGACGCTTCATCGCTAGTTGCATTGCCGCTAGCATTTGCGTTTATATCACTATTGGCATTAGCGTTTATATCACTATTGGCATTAGCGTTTATATCACTATTGGCATTAGCGTTTGTATTAGTATTGGCATTAGCAATCGAGATCCCCGCAGTTAAGTTAAAGCGCATGGCATCTTCAAATGACCAATCGACTTCAATTAAATCTTCACGCTTGACTAAACTCGTCACCCCAGCCATTTGGTAGCTAAGCTGAAACAATACTGGCACCCAATCACCTTCAGGTAGGGCTTCAGTAAGCGGTTTAGGCGCCTGTTGATTCATGATAAAGCCAACCACATAACCGCCATTGGCTTGCTTGATCAATACGGTTTTTTGATTCTTTGGCTTACCGTCTCGTTTCATTAAGTTCGCAATATCACGAATACTGCCATAGACAGATTTAAACAGCGGGAACTTCATTAATTGACGCTCAAGCCAAGCGTATAACCAAGCAAATGGGCTAAATGAAAATAACAGCCCTGAAATAAACACTAACACTGCCACCAAAATAAACCCGGCGCCGACAAAGCTGTTTTCTAAATTAACAATATCCAGTAGTAAATGGCCTAAACCATCTAAAGAAATAAATAATGACCAGAATAACCACAGACTCAGTGCCATTGGCAGTAAGTTAGTTAAACCACGAGAAAGGGTGTTTTTCATTGAGCCTACAAAACGAACGAGGAATTACAGAAATTTTAACACAGTTTGCTAATGCTCCAGCCTATTTAGCCCCCTTGTTGAGCAAAGGCTAATTAACTTTTGTGAGTTGGCTCACAGCATTAGCACTACCAGCATAAAAGTGACAGCAATAAAAAAGTCCCATTAACCATAATGAGACTGTTATTTTTTGCTTGCAGGCAAACATAGCTTACATATTTAGATCTTTTTCCATCTCTTCATAGGAAGTATGGCGAACATCTTTACCTTTAACGAAATAGATAATGTACTCACAAATGTTTTTACAGCGGTCCCCCACACGCTCAACCGCCCGCGCAGCCCAAAGTACATCTAACACACCAGGAATTGAGCGAGGATCTTCCATCATATAGGTCATTAACTGACGAATAATCCCTTCATATTCTTTGTCTAGTTTGGCATCTTCTTTGTGTAACTCTAAGGCATTATCAGCATCCATACGTGCAAGCGCGTCCAGTGTCGAATGCAAGGTACGGGTTGCATGGCGACCCATGTTTTCAATACTCACCAATAATGGCTGTTGATTGTTTAAACGTTTATCTAATGCTGCTTTTGCGATACGTACACAAGCATCACCAATACGCTCTAAATCAGTAATAGTTTTAGTTATGGTGATAATTAAACGTAAGTCACTTGCCGCTGGTTGGCGCTTAGCAATAATGCGGGTGCATTCTTCATCAATTGACACTTCCATGCCATTTACGCGGTGATCGCCATTAATCACTTTTTGGGCAAGCTCGGCATCTAAGCTACCAAGAGCATCAAGGGCTTGTTCAAGTTGGCGCTCAACTAAACCGCCCATGGCCAAAACACGGTTACGAATATCTTCTAATTCAGCATTAAACTGTCCAGAAATATGCTTATTTAAACTTTTGTTTTCCATTACTTTATTACCTTAATTATCTCTGACTTTCTCACCAATGACTTGCCATAAGCGCCAGCTTACTCACTTCGTTATTATTAACCGTAACGACCTGTGATGTAATCTTCGGTTTTACGCTTTTGCGGCGTGGTGAAAATGGTATTGGTATCCGCATATTCAATCAACTCGCCCATGTACATAAAGGCGGTTTGATCAGAAACCCGCGCCGCTTGTTGCATGTTATGGGTCACTATCACTACTGTGTATTTCGATTTAAGCTCAGTGATCAGCTCTTCGATGGTTAAGGTTGAAATAGGATCCAGTGCTGATGTGGGCTCATCAAGCAATAACACTTCAGGCTCAATAGCAATAGCGCGAGCAATAACCAAACGTTGTTGCTGACCACCCGATAGGCCAAAAGCATTATCGTGTAAGCGATCTTTCACTTCATCCCAAATCGCAGCGCCACGTAATGACATTTCAGCAGCTTCGTCTAGTTCGCGGCGATTACTCACCCCTTGTAGGCGTAAGCCATAAACCACATTCTCATAAATTGATTTAGGAAATGGGTTTGGGCGCTGGAAAACCATACCGACATTTCGACGCAACTGAGCGACATCAACATTTTTGTCATAAATATTTTGCCCGTTCAGTAAGATTTCACCACTGATTTTACAGGTTTCAACCAAGTCATTCATGCGGTTAATACAACGCAGTAAGGTTGATTTACCACAACCACTTGGGCCAATAAAGGCGGTGACTTGTTTTTTAGGAATTTTCATTCCAACGTTATATAACGCCTGCTTATCACCATAACGTAAATCAAGGTTACGAATTTCTAGGGCAGTATCCTGTGCGGGTAAGTTTGCTAAATCAATAATGTTAGATTTAGTTGCGCGTTGATCAATTGAAATCATTTTTGTATTTTCCTCAGGATATCGCTAATTAATGTTCTAGCGAACGGAATTTTTCACGTAAGTGATTACGTACACTAATTGCTGTTAAGTTAAGTGTCACAATCACAGATACTAATAAGAATGAAGTCGCGTAAACCAATGGTCTCGCCGCTTCAACGTTAGGGCTTTGAAAGCCAACGTCATAAATATGGAACCCAAGATGCATAAACTTACGTTCTAAATGCACAAACGGGAAGTTCATATCAATCGGTAATGTCGGCGCCAGTTTTACCACGCCCACTAACATCAGTGGTGCTACCTCACCTGCTGCTCGGGCGACCGCAAGAATAAGTCCGGTCATAATCGCAGGGCTTGCCATTGGAATAACAATGCGCCATAAGGTTTCAAATTTGGTTGCCCCTAAGGCTAAGCTGCCTTGACGCACGGCACTTGGAATACGGCTTAAGCCCTCTTCCGTAGATACAATCACCACAGGTAAAGTTAAGATAGCCAAGGTTAAGGCTGACCAAATCACCCCTGGTGAACCAAACGTTGGCGCAGGCAATGCTTCAGGGTAAAACAGCTGATCTAACGAACCACCAAGCATATACACAAAGAAGCCCAAACCAAATACACCATAAACGATTGATGGCACACCGGCTAAGTTAATCACCGCAATACGGATCATCTTAGTAATTGGCCCTTTTTTGGCGTACTCATGTAAATAAATTGCCGCGATTACGCCAAATGGGGTCACGATAACCGCCATGAGCATCACCATAAATACCGTACCAAAAATAGCAGGGAACACGCCGCCTTCGGTGTTAGCTTCACGTGGGTCTTGGCTAATAAAACGCCCCATACCCACAAACCAATGACCGAGTTTATCGACGATGTTCATGTGATTGACATAGCTAACATCAAGCACGCTATCAAGTTTTAAGGTGACCTCTTCACCGCGCATATCACGCACAACCACTGAATCTCGCGCCGCTTTGTCGCGCAGGGCAAATAAGTCTTTTTCCATGACTAAGTAGTCTTGGTTTAACTGCTCTGCTTGGGCGTCCATCTCAGCTTTAATCGCTGGAGTGAGTTTGCCATCGAGTTCATATTTACGCTCTTTTAGGCGCAAACGCTCTAAGGCATAGTTCACTGAACCAATTTCAGACTTTTGCAGTGCCAGCGCCTCATCAGCAATATCAACTGCACGCTTGATATGTGCTACTAACGAAGTTTCAATGGCCTCGCCGGTAATATTTAAGCGCTTACCGTCTTCAATGACCGCAATTGGATAACCGTAAAAGTTACCATTTTTAGCCCTTTCGAGCATGGCCACATCAGCTGGCTTTTCACGGCTGACGATATCGGTGCCGAGGATCCAGCGAAAATCTAAGCCAACGAATTCACGGTTACCGGTTTTAACTAAGTAACGAGTCACAAACTCGCCAGGATGTTCATCAAACTGATGACCCGCTGCAATTAAACGTTCAGTGGGCACTTCTTCACGGTCGTAGATTTCACCAATTAGGGTTGTTTTAACGCCATTATTGTCTTCTAGCTGCCACTGATAAATATCGGCAGGCCAGAAGTAACTTAAGCCGCGCCACGCAATCAATAACAACAAACCCAGTACTGCAATCAAACAAATGCTCACCGCACCGCCAGTCATCCAAATCCATGGAGAACCTGATTTAAACCACTTACCCATTGCACAAACCTCTCAAGGCGATTGGCGAAATATTAAAAACTCTGTTCATCTTCATTCCTTAAAGTGAGCTATAACGTTCACGTAGACGTTGGCGTACCACTTCAGCAATGGTGTTAAAGACAAAGGTGAATACAAACAACACAAATGCCGCAAGGAATAGCACACGGTAATGGGAACTACCAATGGCAGACTCTGGCATCTCGACGGCGATATTTGCCGCTAGAGTACGCATCCCTTCAAACACACTCCACTCAAGGATTGCGGTGTTACCTGTTGCCATTAATACAATCATGGTCTCCCCCACTGCGCGGCCTAAACCCATCATGATGGCAGAGAAAATACCTGGGCTTGCCGTAAGCAGCACCACGCGGGTTAAGGTCTGCCAGTTAGTCGCGCCCAGTGCCAGTGAACCATTTGATAAATGACGTGGCACTGAGAAAATCGCATCTTCAGCAATGGAGAAAATTGTTGGAATAACCGCAAAACCCATCGCAATACCCACAACAAAGGCGTTGCGTTGATCGAATGTAATGCCTAAATCATTGGTAATGAACTGACGGGTATTACCATCAAAGAAGGCGATTTCGATTACAGGGCTAATCTCAAATGAGAACCAACCCACAAACAAAATCACTGGAATTAACATGATCTCTTGATAGGTTTCAGGTAGGCGTTGCTTCCATTTCGCTGGCAATTTACTCCAGGTAAATGCACTGACTAAAATACTGGTGGGCAGTAATGTGAGTAACACTAAAATGCCCGGTAAGTGATCTTCAATCAATGGCGCTAACCAAAGGCCAGCTAAGAAGCCTAAAATTACTGTCGGCAGTGCTTCCATGATTTCAATGGTCGGCTTAACCACGCCGCGCACTTTTGGCGACATAAAGTAGGCGGTATAAATCGCCCCTGCAATGGCCAGTGGCACGGCAAATAACATTGCATAAAATGCCGCTTTCATGGTGCCAAAAGCTAACGGCATTAAGCTTAATTTTGCTTCAAAATCATCTGAGCCCGAGGTTGACTGCCATACATATTGTGGCTCTGGGTAACCTTCGTACCAGACCTTTTCCCACAAAGCACTCCAAGACACTTCAGGGTGAGCATTATCAACCGCGAAAATGTTGAGCTTATTATTAGCTTCAACCACTAAGGCGTTTGAACGAGGGCTAAATGCCATCGCGCCCGGGTTGGCGATATCAAATGTTTCAGTGAATAAGTTGCGCTGACTGGTGGTATAAAGCAGTGATAGCTCACCTTCAGGGCTGACTACCGCAAAACTTTTACGGTAAAACTCTGTCGTCATGGCTCCGACTTTAGCGTCATTGTCAAAGTGTCTTATTTTTTGATACAAACGACCACTGCGACCACTGACTTGGAAATACTGGTCAATTAAGCCATTATCATAACTGACTAAAATTGAACTAGCACCTGCTAGCAGCATCACTTTCGACACCACTGACTTACCATTTTTCACATCGATAACTTGCAACAAGCTAGGTTCGTCACTATTGCGAATATCATAAATAAACAGTTTATTCGATGTTGGCAGGATCAATTGACGATGATCCGGTGTCATTAAGGCCGTAAAGGCATTATTGGGTGCATCTTTGATATAGGTTAAATCTGAATACCATTCGATTTCTTCAGTCATCATGTTTTCTTCGCCTTCAAGGCGACTTAGCTTCCACGAGCCATTGTCATCTTGATAAGCAAAACCAACACGATTATCGATATAATCAAAAACCAGATTGTTAAGGGCTTGGCCTTCATCCACCATAATCGGTGTTTCACCCAGTGGATAACGTAATCTTGGGGTAATGGTGCGCTTGTTATCTGGGTAAGTTACTCCAAAATCCACCCCGACGATTAATGCTTCACCAGTGCTTAAGCCTAAGGCAAAACGTTGCTCGTTAGGTTTAGCTTTAGCGCTACTAACAACCGTTGCGCCCTTAGGAAGCTTAGGTTTGAAGCTGGTGATTAACTGACGCCCTGCAACTGAATAAAAATCAACTTGGCCATCGACTAATACCCGATAAGCAATTTCATTTTGCTCATCACTGCCGACCATTAAGGTCGCGACCTCAGTTTGTTGATAGCTGATGGTTGAAATAGGCTCAACATCGGCGCCATCAAATATAGGTTTAATCACATACAATAAATAAAAGAAAATCAGCAACAAAGCGACAAATACCATGGTGCCACCCACAGTGACACCCACTTCAGCTGCCTTATCCATAAACGCTCTACGGCTGGTTTGTCTGTTTACTAACAAACTCTTCGCCGCAGAACCAGGCTGACTTACCTGACTTTCCATTAAGAACCTCTATAATTAATCGTTAACGATATTTCGCTATGATTGTTTGATTCGCTGTGTTACTAACTAAACGGTGCTTTTTACTTAAGCGAACTGTTTTTTCTTTAAGCAAATTGCCAGTTTTAAAACAGCTATTTAGCTTGTGTTTATGGCAGACTATAAATGCCATATTTTATTGAGCTGAATTATATGACGTCTTTATGACAGTAGTGTTACAGCAGATTTATTTGTTAAAATTTTGGGAGTTTATTTTATGCTTCATTACCTGATAACCCTTCAAGCACCTGATAGAAAAGGATTAGTTGAACAAATCGCCAATGTAATAAGTCGTCATAACGGTAACTGGCTGGACTCAGAAATGCGTCATATTGATGGCATTTTTGCGGCAATATTACAGTTAGAAGTATCAGCCCTTAAATGGGACGCATTATTAGATGCTTTAGAGTGCATTGACGGCCTAACCTGCAGCTTTAATAAAACCAGCCAAACCCCTGTACCAATAAAACGTCTCAGCTTCAATTTAGTCGCTTATGACCGTGAAGGCTTAGTGCTGGAAATCTCAAATAAGATCAATGCCCTTGGGATCAACATCGAGCAATTTAGTAGCAAACAAGAAACTGCTGGTCACACAGGCATCGCCTTGTTCAGGGCTACAATGGGCTTGGGGTTATCAGATCCATGCCAAGAAGAGCAACTTACTGACTCTTTGTATGAGTTAGGTGATGATGTGGTATTAGATAAGCTCAGTAAAAGCGCTTAATAGTCAATATTTTTCAAGGCACTTGAACAGCATATTCAGAAGTATTGAAAGCTTGAGATGCAAAATAATCAGTCATGGCCAAGTCCATGACTTTTTATCCCCTACTTGAGCGTATTTAAGGAGTATTTCTCCCTAAAGCCAATCTAAAAAAGCGGTTAATCTAACGGGCATTCATCTGGTAGACTGCATGACATAATCAACAATAACACCACAATATAAGAGAATACCGATGTTAGGCACCTTATCAAAAATGCGCACTCACCTTAATGAACAAGATGAAGTGCAGTACGAACTGCCGGTTGGCGATAATAGCGTTGCGCTAAACCCATTAATAGGTAAAACCCTAACCCTTAGCCATACAGGCAATATTTTCTGTTGTAATTGCGGTAAAAAAACCAAGAAGAGCTACTCTCAGGGCCACTGCTATGTGTGCATGCAAAAGCTGGCAAGCTGTGATTTATGCATCATGAAACCTGAAACCTGCCATTTTGATCAAGGTACTTGCCGTGAGCCAGAATGGGCGCAAACTCATTGTTTTGTGCCTCACTTTGTTTACCTATCAAATACTTCAGGCATCAAAGTCGGCATTACCCGTTACACCCAAATCCCCACGCGTTGGATTGACCAAGGTGCCACCCAAGGGCTACCTATTTTCAAGGTCTCAACTCGCCAATTGTCAGGTTTAGTGGAAGTTGAGTTTGCTAAACTCATCAATGATAAAACTAATTGGCAAGCCATGTTAAAGGGCAATGCTGATGATGTTGATTTAGTAGAAATGGCTCAGCAATTAATGCCTGAAGTAGAGCAGAGACTCGTTGAACTGCAGCAAGAAAACCCTGATTTTGTTATCGAAAGGCTCGATAATTCGATACAAAGCATTCATTTCCCTATCACTGAATTTCCTAAAAAAGTTAAGTCGCATAACTTTGATAAAACACCTGAGGTCACCGGGGTTTTACAAGGTATCAAAGGCCAGTACTTAATCTTTGACACTGGGGTGATTAACATCAGAAAGTTTTCATCTTACGAAGTAGAAATCGCGCAATAGCCAGTCACCTTGCGTTAATTCTTCATATAAATGTGATTGTTTAGATTAATACTAACAGCTTGCTTTAACAAAAAAGCCGCCGACATCACTGTCGGCGGTTTTTAGTTTTTGGACGCAATTGCTTAATTAAAGCCTTGTTAATTATTAAATAATTCAGTAGCTGTCATTATGTGGGATAGCTCTTAGCATCATGGTGGTTAATTTATCAAAGCGTTGTTCTCGATTTTGAACCGGTTTATCTGTTTCAGTGAAACCTTGAGCAAGTACACGCCAAATAGGTTGTTGACTATTAGGAATAAATATCGCTACAAGTACAGAACCCTTTTCAAACTCGTCATCTATCCCTGCTGTTGATAGTCCAGCGACTAAGCCAGCCTTGTCCATAATTTCTTTATCGCTCATTTCAGACTCTAACGCCATGCCAAAACCTATGACCATACTTGGCGACTGCGCTTCACTCACCAATGAATAGCCTTTTTTATCCATAATTTTAGTAATAGATTGGCGCATATGGCGGATCAGTTCTTCATCATCTAGCTTATTAGCAGTATGAACACTAAACATCGTTGGATGCCAAGCAAAGGTTTTGCCATAAGGCGATATTGCGCCTAAATCACCAGTGGTAACCATAGTAACACTTGTTGGCACATGGACTTCTGTGGCCTCTTTACTGGTGCAGCCAGTTAAGAAAATCAATAATAAACTCACCCATAAAAAATGTTGTTTCTTTATCATTTACGCCTCAACTATCTATTTGAACCAGATTGGTAGTTTAGAAGGTTACAAAACCTCTTATTAATATAAATCTACCATATAAACCATAACCTAACCTGACTGAAATTCAACGAGATCACAAACTTAATAGCCAGTATTCACCATCCAAGCACTTATAAAACAAAACACAGGCGTAACACCAGCGCCACTCAAACCCATCATTTAGCAAACCAATGTAACTCACAAAAAATGCTGGCATTGTCATTCGCATCATTCAGGGATTAATTTTCACTAGGTTACTGTTTAAATTAAGGCTAATATGCAGTTCAAAAATCTTTTATCCTAACCCCCAAAACAAAACCTTATATGGAATTAATTTTTACTATTGCATTATTCGCCTTTTCAGCCGGTATAACCCCTGGGCCAAACAATATTATGTTGATGACCTCAGGAGTGAACTTTGGTGTTAAACGTAGTATTCCCCACTTGATGGGTATTTCTTTGGGCTTTCCGACCATGATACTGGCCATTGGTCTGGGGTTAAGTAGCTTATTTCAAACCTACCCCATCATGCACCAAATTATAAAAGTCGTTGGGATCACTTACTTACTTTACCTTTCTTGGCTAATTGCTAACAACAACAGTAATTTAGAAGGTAAACAAACCAGTAAACCCTTTAGCTTTATACAAGCTGCAGCCTTTCAATGGGTCAATCCTAAAGGCTGGATAATTGCAATTGGTACCATTGCGACTTTCACGAACATTGAGCAACCGTTAACACCTCAAGTGCTCACTATTGCCATGGTCTTTTTATGTATCGCACTGCCCTGTGGCTCTGTGTGGCTAAGTTTTGGGGTTGGGCTGAAAAAGTTATTAAAAAATCAACGACAGCAACGCATTTTCAATGTTTCGATGGCAGTGTTATTAGTGCTGTCGATCATTCCGATGATCCTACCCAATAGTTAACCCAAGTAGTAACAATAGGTTTATATGTCTGAAATTAGCCAAGTCGAATTAGAAACTGCCAACTGGGTTTCTAAAGTGATTATGAAATACAATATTTGTCCTTTTGCCCGCCGTGAAATCGAACGCAATAGCATTCGCTATTTCACTTGTGAACAAACCAAAGTAAAGCAGGTAATGAAGGATTTTTTAACTGAATGTCAGTATTTGGATGAAAATCCACAAGCAGAAACCACACTGTTTATCTTGCCTCGTGGCTTTGAAGGGTTTTACAGCTATCTTGATATTGTTGACTTGGCCAATGACAAGTTACTTGAGCATGACTATGAAGGGGTATATCAGTTAGCAAGTTTTCACCCTGACTATTGTTTTGAGGGAGAGCCCCAAGACAGCGCAGCAAACTATACCAATCGTGCGCCTTATCCAACCATCCATATTATTCGCGAAGCCAGTATGGAAGCCGCCTTAGCCGAATATAACGAACCTGAAACCATACCAGAGCGTAATATTGCTTTTGCAGAAAGAAAAGGCAGCGACTTTTTTGAAGCGTTATTAAAGCAGTGCAAACAGAGTTAGCACTGCTAAGGGCCGCTAGAAGGCTTCATTGACGTTAAAGTAAAAGCCGCTGTCACCATCACCAAACGCTAAATCTAGGCGTAAATTGACTTTAGGCTTAACCTCTAAACGATAACCGATACCAATATTAGGCAGTAACTCATCAAAGGACAGTTCGCCCACTTTGTCTGCAATACTGCCTGCACCAACCCAATAAACCATGCCGTGCCTGCCAGTTAAATGTTGTCGATACTCCACCTGAGCCAGCAGCATTTGTTTGTCACGATAGCGACCAGTGGTGTAGCCCCGTAATGAATTACCTCCACCGATTTTAGATAGCTGATCCCAAGGTACATCGCCGTGGGTGAAGCGTCCGCGTACTTGCCATGCTATGGTGTCATCATCAAGGATTGGATAATAGGCACTGTATAAAGCGTTATAGACTTCAAAGTCGTGCTTGCCGCCAAAATCTTCGCGATACACGCCAATCTCAAACTGACTAATGCTCCCCTGCTGCGGGTTAAGCACATGATCGCGGGTATCATAGTTAATTAATAAATTGACCCCAACATTACGAGAAACTTCTTGTAAAGGGTCAACATCCACATCAATTGAGACCACATCAACATCCGTGGCCTTTGCATAGGTAAAATCAAAACCTGCTCCCACAAAACTATGGGCGGATATGCGCTGCAGGAACATAGGGTTAACTTGAAATGTTTGACTATTAAATTCAACCCGATTTAAGTCTTGCTGGTTAAATTCATAACCTACGCCGTAGTACACATCCGGTATGTCATACACATTGGCATTTAAATAAAGACGTTGGTTATCGCCATTAAAAAAGGTTTTATTTTCAATCCCGACCCCTAGCGCGCCATTGATTGAGGCTAAACCATTAATAACCAAAGAAGATAAATCACTTACAGTATCCTCTGGGTCGACTTGATATAGCCCAACCACAGATATCCCAACACCTAAACTCATTTCAGGGTTATAAAATGGCCCAGGTAAATAGCTAAAATCAATGCCCTTATCTGGATCAAACTCACCATCGGCACCGAGGTTAGTCAGTAGGTTTTCAAACCAGCCTTGATCTTCAGCTTCATCGGTTATGGTTTCAAGCTGATCAGCGCCAACCAATACCGCCTCTCCTTCGCTTGTTGTTATTGGCGCTGACGTTTCTGGCTTTATTGTTGAATTTACTTGTGAATTTATTTCTGCGTTGGCAGAAATAGCCGCATTCGCCTCCGTTAATGGGGCAGCAATAGCGGCATTGATGGCAAAAAAGCTGGCACAATTTACAATCAGTAGGCGAGTAACAAACGGACTAATTATTTTCATTTAACAGCGCACCTATTGCTGGTTCAATTGTGGCAGCGTCATTAATAGCTGCACCAGTGTCTGCAGCATTTTGAGGCTCTGTTTGTTCGCGAGTGTCTGGCAAGTCATCTAGCGGCGTTTGTTGATGGGTCAAATGAGGGTTTTCAGCTAAATGCTGCTTTAACAACTTATAATCCTCACGTTCATCATATTTAGCAATCTCTACAAACTGCAAATGGGTAAAGCCATCAAGCCATAATTCTTCTGGTACGTGGCTAAATGAACCTGCAAACTTTTTATCTACACTAATGTGCTGCACAGCCACTTCATCAAAGTTAATCCCAAAAAGCTCAACGGCTAATGATAAGTGTTGTGGTGATGCAGGCGCGTCGTAAACTGCTGCTACCTTGTCCCATTGATCACTCGCCTGAGCTTGCTCTTTACTGACCAAATAAGGTGATTGTTTGTCGCCGAGTAGGTAATGACGTTTAAGTAATACGAATTTATTTGGTAGTGGCTCGTTTGAGTCCCACCAGTCACCATCGATTGCCCTAAAGAGCGCATTGGTTTGCTCTTTAGATAAAGGCTCCAACCAAGCCAATGTGGCCGCTAACCAACCCGTCATATGATAATCATATTGCTGCTTGGTCATGGCTAAATTGTTGGTCAGGATTGCTAACGCAATTTTGGCTCCCAGCATGTTTGAATATAAATCTTCTAACGAATAAGCCGATACCGCTTCTGTCCATAAGGCAAAACTGCGATAACCATGCCACTGGGATATTTCATGGGCTTCAGCCATAGTAAAGGCTAAGCGTACCGCCATGGCCGCCGCTAACTCCCAACGGTCATCTGCCGATAAATAACTCACATCAAAAGCGGCAAGTTCAAAGGTTCTATGGCCAATTTCTAATGGTAATTCAATTGACTGTGCCTGACCCAGTTTAGGCTGAATAAGATAAAACAGGGCAATAGCATTATCAGCGGTATCACGCACATGGGCTAAATCAATAAAGCCGCCTTTACGGGTATAAAGCATGCCATTGTTTTCCATGCTCTTACCGCTATCAGGTGAGCCTTTTTCATAACTAAATGTACCGGCATCAAATGCATGTGCGCCAATATCCTCAAGCGCTACTGTGTTAGCGTGACGATAAAAAGGGATCGGTAATAACCCCATAGCGACTTTTTGGTCAAAACCAAAAGCACAACAAGGTCTGACACTGGCGGGCATTGAAAGTGCTGCATTTTCAGGAAGGGTAATATCTCTGACTAAGGCATTATCAGGTATATCATCTAAAGCGGCACTGACCGCAATATCTGTGGGTAATGCGCGCACTTGCCACTCATTACTAGAGCAAGCGCCTAAGGTCATAACTAAGCCTAAAAATGATATCGCTACGGGAATTTTTATGATTTTCATTGAATAAAAGCCCTGATTTCTTTATTAATTTGTTTAGGAAAGTCATTACTCAATCCGTGAACACCGTCAGGTATAACTATGATAGGTGCATTTAAAAACTCAGCAAAACGACGACCGTTATCTAATGGGAACACCACATCCTTTTCCCCCCAAATTAAGATGGTTGACGGTAAAGAGTCGGCAAATTCGTCGGGGTTTAATTGATCCCGATAAGCCGGCAAGGTGGTAATAAGAGATTCTTTTTGTGGCAGAGAGTCGGCAAAGTAATATTCATAAACCTGCTGGTCGATGAACGCTGGCATCCATGGATAATCAACGAAAGTTTTTTCAAGTAAACGTCTTACTTCAGGGCCATTTTTAGGCACAAACACCGCTTCAGGCACATCGGCACCAAAACGCTTAGTCATTGCTAGCATATCCTCATCTGAAAATATCAGTCCAGGACTTGCTAGCATCACCACCTTATCCACTTTGGGCTCGTGGATCATTAAATCAAAAGTGACAAAACCACCAAAAGAAATACCCACCAGGTTAACGCTGCTTAACGCTAATTGGCTTATCAACTGTTGCATAGCTTGGGTTTCACTACTGATAGTGGCAGGTGCAGCGCTATAGGACTCACCAAACCACAGTAAATCCGGCACTATCACTTGATAATCCTCACTCAAGTCGAGCATCATTTCATACCAGCTGGTCATGCCATTACCACCAAAACCGTGTAGTAATAATAAAGTGGGTTTAGCGCTATCGCCCCCTTGCCAGTAATGTAACTCGCCTCCCTCAGTCAATGACATTTGATGACGCTCAAAACCGTTTTTGAGCAAATTGTTTTGTTGGTGATCATCAACCATGGCAACAATGCTGCAGCCACTAAGCAATAGCGCAAAAAAACTAAGGATTATGAGTCTCATCAATATTAAAACCTATATCCAATACCTGCCATAAAACTAGTACGAGTACCAATACCGCCCTCAAGCAGTAAATCAAACCCTTTACCCAACTCAATTTGGCCACCAATTAAACCATTCCATTTATCGGCTAAATGTTGGTTAACTTCGAATTTAGCACCAGGAATAGGCACGCCAATATCCTGTAAAAAACCACTGAAGGTTTGCTCAACATTTTGGTACATTCCGCCAATCCAAATTTGGGTATCGTGACCACGGATATTAAAACGGTAGCCAACTCTTGGTGAAACAACAATTGAACTGATTTCACCTTCTAAAATATCTAAATCTGTATTGGTATAATTAACATCGAGCAAGGCAAACCAGTTACCAATACCGCCAACAATGGTGCCACCGGCGCCATAGGTTAAGCCTTCAAAATTTAAGGCAAAGTCAAAAGGAGCGGTTTCTACCGGCTTAAATGGAGGAGGAAGATCTAAGTTGACCGTGACATTTGCAATACTACTACCTGAGGTTTTACCAATAATGCCGTATAAATTTAAAAAAGGCAGCACCCACATATCAGCACGAAAGGTAATTGTTTCTGACTCTTGAATCGCTTCACTGCCTTTAATTGAGACAATTTCATCAAGCAGACCTAATCCCGAGAAACTGACATTTTCTACCACCAATGGCTGATCCATATTCATATAGGTCACCCCTATGCCATACGGCTTAGGTAACTCATAGCCTAAATCAATGGCATCTTGTGCCCAAATAGGAAAAACTCGGTCATATTTAGGCTGAACTTCGATAGCTTCATCCGCAGCTTCTGTAACCGACTCGTTAACGGACGCATTCACGTTTGCTTGAGTGGCAAAAGCAGTAAAACCTAAAAAAATACCTGATAAAACTCTTAACATCATGTAGGGATATCCTTGAATAACCATGATTCTTTAATAGGCTATAAACTGAATAAATTCAACTTTAGCTATTATAGTGTACTGACAATAAAGCGTTGATATTTTGTACAAAAAATACCAAGCTGCGCATAGTAGAGACGGATGCTGAATTTATATTAAAAGCCGTCAATATAAAAATAAATTCATTTAAACATAAGCACTTAATACGCAATTTCTCCATCAGGTTTACAGTCATAATGTTT
The DNA here is from genome assembly GCF_030548765.1 of Shewanella sp. 3_MG-2023. NCBI lineage: Bacteria > Pseudomonadati > Pseudomonadota > Gammaproteobacteria > Alteromonadales > Shewanellaceae > Shewanella > Shewanella sp. 3_MG-2023. Next base: position 28,451 of record NZ_JAUOSH010000028.1, read on the forward strand.
TTGAATATAAAAACAAACAAATCTATAACAAACCTAATAACCTTGTTGAGACGCGATTGTTAGAAATGGTTATTAATTAACGCTGCAACTCATTGTCGCAGCCTCTGAAATCGTAATTACCACTCTTTTATGAATTTCAAAATTAGTAATATAACCGCACTCACCTGCGATGATCTCGCCACTATCAAGCTCTATGTGATAACGATATGCGCCATCTAACTGCGCTAAATCATAATACAGGGTGTTAGTATGCATGGCGGCGATGTCACCAAAGTCTAAGCGGCTATGGGGAAGTTTTACCACCGCGGATTCAACACCTTGAGCTGATTGATTACTGATGGTCAAACTGGGACTGAGATATAAGTACGACCAATATATTAATAAAATAAGCCCGCATAATAATATCGACACTTTGGCAAATAGTGCCCTCCAGCCAGTCACGACCTTAAGTTTATTACCCTTTGCAAAAACCATTTAGACTTTGGTTCCTTTCACTGTAAACACTAAAGGCACTGAGTTACCTTTAACAATAGAATGAAACTGATTAGGCGCTTGCTCTATCAAATTTTCAAAGCAGTTATAGGGGCTAAATGGATACTCGTTAAGACTATCAATTCTGATCCCTGCTTTGATTAGCGCATTAATAACATCACTTAATGAATGCGGCCAAGTCAGCATAGTTTGTGGTGTCGAAGTTGTTGATTGCGGTGAAGATGCAGACTCGAAATTACCATGTGATTCGGTATAACTACCCTCAACCACCACATCAGCCTCAGTTTTATGAAAATAACTATAACCTTCTAAAACATCCTGTAGTGGATGAAACTCAGCCATATAAAAACAGCCACCCTGCTTTAAACTCTTGGCAATGATATTTGCCCAACGATCAAGACAAGGTAGCCAACAAATGGTGCCGTAAGATGTGAACACAATATCAAAATCAGTGACTTTCTTACCGGTGAATTGGGGTAAACTTTGATCGCCAAATTGATACACATCTGCGCAAATAAACTCGGCTTTTAGCTCACATTGCAATGCAAGAGCATTGGCTTTAGCAATAGCGACATCTGATAAATCAACCGCTGTAACAATGGCACCTTTACGAACCCAAGATAAACTATCAAGACCAAAATGGCATTGCAGGTGTAATAAAGATTTTCCACTAACATCAGTAAGTTCAGCGGTTTCAATTTCGGTTAATGAAGATTTTCCCTTCAAAAAACCAGCCACATCATAAAATGATGAATCGAAATGCACTTTTGCTCTTTCATTCCAAGCAAGCTTGTTAATTGAAACATAATCCTGCATAAAAACCTTGTAAGTCATTATTAATATTGTTTATTTTCCACAACATACCATCTGTAATTACTGGCTAGCTAACTACGCACCAAATAAGTCACAACCAGAACACAATTTACAAACATTATGCCTAAAAATATTTCTTACGGATATAAAAAAAGCCGACAATTAATTGTCGGCTAAAAGGGGAATGACTCGATTTATTAACTTAGAGTAAACTTCTGCACTTGTTGTGACATTTCCGCCGCATCTTCTAACAAAGTTTCATTTAGCTGGCTCAAAGATGTCGCTATAGTTTGTGTTTGGCTATAAATTTCACTGATTTGCATGGCATTTCTATTCACCTCTTCTGCCACTGCAGCTTGCTCATGTGTCGCAGAAGCAATTTGTTGGTTCATGCTTTCAATGGTATCAATATGGCTAACAATTTGATGCAACTCATTACCTGCCGCTTCAACTTCAATGACGCTTTCATCAGCGCTCAGCATGCCTCGTTGCATCGTTTGCACCGCTAATTGCGCGCCCGTTTTTAATCGTTCGGTCATGCGTTTAATATCATCTGTTGATGACTGTGTTCTTTGGGCGAGGGTTCTCACCTCATCAGCAACAACAGCAAAACCACGTCCTTGCTCGCCCGCCCTTGCTGCTTCAATTGCTGCATTAAGTGCAAGTAAATTCGTTTGTTCTGAAATAGCACTAATGACTTCTAAAATGCCCGCAATAGACTGAACATCTTGATCTAAGGTCTTTATCGCTATTGATGCTTCGTTGATTTCACCTGCAAGGTGTTTAATTGAAGTAACCGTTTTTGAAACACCAACATTACCGATATTTGCCTCTTTATTGGCTAAAGTTGACGCATCAGATGCTTCTACGGCATTGGCTGCAATTTGCGTCACTGTAGCACTCATTTCCGTCATCGCAGAGGCTACCTGTTCAGCTTCTAAGTGGCCTTGTTCAATATCTTGTCTCATGCTGCTTGCATAGCTATTAACTTGCTCAACCACATTAACCAGCTGGCTGGCATTGTGTCTCACTTGAGTAATCACAGTTTCAAAATCTGCCATCATCCCATTGAAGGCTTTCGCTAGCTCACCAAACTCATCGGTTGAGTCGTGATCAATTCTCGTGCTCAAATCAAAGTTATTACCAGCATGGCTAACCTTATTAAATAATTGATTTAAACTGCGACTTAAATATCTAGAGACCGATAGACTTAGCCAAACTAGTAATAATACCGATACCGTTAATGCAATGAGCGAGCTCCACATTTGTTGACTAGCCGTGCTCAATTTGTGCTGGGTAAGTGTTACGAGTTCGGTGGCGAGGTATTGTTCAAATTTAGCCAATAGATTAATTCGGTTAGTGGATGTTTTAAACCAAACTTCAGGATGTTGATTTTTAATCTCTTCAGCATTTTGTGAAAATGCAATTTGTCGTATGGCATTAACAGCATTAACTTCTTTTGAACGGTTATCTTGTTCAAACCGCGTTAATGCCAAATCTGTCGCCATAGTGCTAAAGCGTTCAGCATAGGTATTTTGCTCAGCCACTAAGGTCACAAACTTTGCATAACCACCCGCTTTAAAACCTTGCTGTCCAAAGGTCGAACTTAATACCGCTCGCTCAATACCCGCACGTTCTTTTAGTTGTAAAAACGCCCCGAATGAAGCGAGTTTCAAAGACAACTCACTGATGGTACTTTGCATAGCGGTTTCATCAACCACGGATAATAGGGTTTTATTTAAATCTGAATAATATTTCACTTCTTCAGCCACTGAGATGCTTAGATTATCTACTGAGCGGCGGATACTTTGAAGTTGTTGTAATTGCGAGTCTATTTCTCTTAATGTTGAACTGATTTTTGCAGGAAAGTGATCTGCAGCTGGAATACTCGAAAAGTTAGACACTTGTTGGTCTGTCATTGAGCGTTGCTGAGGTAAATCCTGAGCAAATGATTGACCTTTAGAGCCCAGAAAACCTGCACTCATGCCACGCTCCTTTTGTAATTCATGTACTAGGGCGCTGTTGATAACGGCAAGTTCACTTAACGAAAGTACCGTATTAAGCTCTGTTTGTATTTCATATTTATTGTGCACAAACATGCCACCATAAATTAAACAGATTAACAGTGGAGGAATAATTAATAGTGAAAGTTTGAGTCGAGTATTGAGATCGATAATCCATTTCATGACAGCTGTGACCCTTAAGAAGTGTGTTATGTTTCTAATTGAAATTACATTCATTAATGTAACTACAGCGACAGGATTTTCTAAAATATGTATTCTAAAATTCTAAAATTTATAATTATCTTTTTTAGGCAAAAAAAAACCTGTAAATCGCTTTACAGGTTTTCGGCTTAATGTAAAAAACTTTAATTAATTATCCTTCAACGCCTTTACTGGCAAGGAACTCATCATAAGTACCTTTAAAGTCATTGATGCCATCAGCAGTAATTTCAATGATGCGTGTTGCTAGTGACGATACAAATGCACGGTCATGAGACACAAACATTAATGTACCTTCATACAATTCTAATGCATTGTTTAATGACTCGATTGATTCCATGTCCATGTGGTTAGTTGGTTCATCAAGTAATAAGATATTTGGCTTTTGCATGATGAGCTTACCAAAGTACATACGACCCTTTTCACCACCAGATAACACTTTAACTGATTTTTTAATGTCGTCTGAGCCAAATAACATGCGGCCTAAGATGCCACGTACTGATTGGTCGTCATCTTCAGGTTTACGCCATTGGCTCATCCAGTCAAATAAGGTCATATCATTAGCAAAATCAGCTTCATGATCCTGCGCGTAATAACCAATGTTACTGTTTTCAGACCATTGAACCGTACCTGCATCTTGCGGGATGTCATGCACTAAAGTACGTAATAAGGTGGTTTTACCCACACCGTTATCACCTAAGATAGCAACACGCTCGCCAACTTCAACCATCAGGTCAAGTTTGCTGAATAATGGCTTATCAAAGCCTTTCGCTAATTGCTCAACCACTAAAGCATTACGGAATAATTTCTTTTCTTGCTCAAAACGAATGAACGGATTCACACGGCTTGAAGCCTTGATATCCTCAAGCTTAATCTTGTCAATTTGCTTAGCACGAGATGTTGCTTGCTTAGCTTTTGAAGCGTTAGCAGAGAATCGTGCTACGAAACCTTGTAGCTCAGCAATTTGGGCTTTTTTCTTAGCATTGTCAGATTGTAAACGCTCACGAGCTTGCTGGGCTGCCATCATGTATTCATCGTAGTTACCTGGGTAAACACGTAGTTCACCGTAATCGATGTCAGCCATATGGGTACAAACTGAGTTCAAGAAGTAACGGTCATGGGAAATAATCACCATGGTACTGTTACGTTGGTTAAGCATTTCTTGTAACCAGCGAATGGTGTCGATGTCCAAGTTGTTGGTTGGTTCGTCAAGTAGCAAAATATCTGGATCAGAGAACAAGGCTTGAGCCAAAAGTACACGCAGTTTAAAACCTGGTGCGATTTCACTCATTAGGCCAAAGTGCTGGTCTACACCAATACCTACGCCCATTAATAAATCACCAGCACGAGATTCAGCGGTATAACCGTCCATCTCAGCAAATTCCATTTCAAGCTCAGCGACTTTAATGCCGTCTTCTTCACTCATTTCTGCGAGTGAATAAATGCGGTCACGCTCTTGCTTCACTTCCCACAACTCTTTGTGGCCCATGATAACGGTATCAACCACTGAGAACTCTTCATAAGCAAATTGATCTTGATTCAATTTACCAAAACGTTCACCAGGATCGATTGATACATTACCGCTTGTTGGCTCAAGATCGCCAGTAAGGATCTTCATGAAGGTTGACTTACCACAACCGTTTGCACCAATTAGACCGTAGCGATTACCGCCACCGAATTTGACAGAGATATTTTCAAATAACGGCTTGCTGCCGAACTGCATGGTGATGTTGTTGCTGTATATCACGTAGGAGATTCCATTAGTTTTTGGACGAAAAATTGTCGCGATTATACATTATTCGACTCAAGCTTTACAGCCAGAATATTGATTGATTTATTTTTGCCTATTTGTCAGATTGTTGCAGTAGCTATACTCATGATTAACTCAAGATGTAATCTAAACTGAGCTAACGTTAGCCTTTCACAATTTCGATTAATCTTGTAATAAACAACTTAACTGATTCAGCCGTTTCAAACTTAAAAGCTAAACCATAGTGGCTTTCTTTTAAGCTTTTATGGCGACGAGTCGGGAAACGGGTCATCTGCGCATTATGGTGATAGTCATATTGTGCATGTACCCCGTCTAATGTGGCTAACTCACCAGAGAACACTTCAAAAGCCGGGCGAATAATGAGTACCGGAGTGTTGCTGTCAATATGTAAATACACCGGCTCTTTAAGCTTAGGCAGCATGTATTCGGTAACATTACTAATGGTGAAATTGGTACGGCAATCTAATTCATTTAATGCTGTGCGCATATCTTCTTGGCTAATAATCATTTCTTTTCGCTTGAGTAGTAAGGGCAATGACGCTAACTGTAATGCCAAATCAACAAAAAGCCTCGAAGTTTCGTTCGAGGCTTAGATATAAATCACTGACTTAGATTAAGTTTAACTGGGTTAAAATATAATCCAAACCACCAGTAATTGCTGCCACTTGGGCATCATTACATTCTTGGTCATTGACCAATGGGCTATCAGGATACACTTCAGTGGTGGTATTATAGTGATTGTTTGTCATCCCCGCACATAAGCCAAGCTTTTTAGTTGGGTAGTTAATGACCCCAAACTGCTCAATATCAACACCAATTAACTGACCATTATCATCTGGGGCAATATGGGTTACTTTGGCTACCGACTCAATAATCGCCTGTTGAAAGTCAGGAGTTGGATTTTCTGAGTCACCAACCAAATAAAAACCATCTGGAATAACGCCTTTTTCATAGTCTTTGCCATCACGAGCTGATAATGCGGGGCGAAATTCTAGCTCGTCAGTATCTGTGGTTTCATGCAAATCAATATGGGCATAAACGTCACCAAGGCTAGCTACAAATGCCATTAAATCTGCCGATTCATTGGCTGGGCTGTCAGCATAAAAAGAACGGTTTGGGTCCACTGCGTATGGGTTCCAGCGATTAATTGTTTCATAACCCCATGGGCTCACACACGGCGCTACCGCAATATTAAAGTATTGGCTGTAATGCTCAGCCTGAGTCGCTAAAAACTGAATCGCGCCATGTACGCCACTGGTTTCATAACCATGAACACCGCCAGTTACTAAGATAGTTTTTTTGCTGCTATCCCAATGTTTAGATTTAAATGCAAATAGCGGATATTTGTCGGCATCATAAGCTAGAGCACCATATTGCACTTGTTCAAAGCGTGAGGCTAAAGGCGCTAATTTTGTTAGCACTTCTTGTTGATAGCTACGTTTAATGGTTACTTGGGCAAGCCACTGGGCCTTTTCTTGTGCATTCCAAGGTTTGCCTGGGGTGCCAATGGGGAAACTTGACATAAAAAATACCTTATTTGCTGTCTTTCTCTTATTCATTGCTTTGAATCCTATCGCAATGTCAGCACAATTTCTATTTAAGTGGTGGTTCATTTGCGGATAACAGGGTGTTCGCAGCTAGGTAAATGATAACCACAAACGTCAGTAACGAAAACTGCCATTAGGGCTAAATACCCATTGCCGCCAATAAAATAAGCTATCTGCCTGTTGCGGTTATAACGCGAGGAGTTATTTATTGGTAAAGGTAAATTTGTTTTTAAGCCAACTAAGACTGGCAATTTGCTGTGTTTTCGTTAGGCCAAAGTAAATACAAACCCATGGGCAAATTAATAAAAACCAAGGTAATGCTGCTGTTGGTACGCCACTAAAAAAGAAATACAAAAAGCCGCCATACATGACGATAACCCCAATAATGCCCACCACTAACATGACTTTTTTCATCAAACTTTCTAAGCGTACAATATTCACAACTATCCTTACTGTCATTGAGCACTGCCGAGGTGCAGCTTTATTTCGATTGAAATAAACTAAGGCAAAAAATATAACCACAGGGTAACATTTTTAGAAACCCAGAAAAACTTATCTCTTTGCTTTTGTGCTCGCCTAAGCTGTAACCCGCCACCTAAATTAACCAATATAAATAAACGCTTATAATCTTGTGTGCGCATACTTGCGGTTCAAAAACAAAAAATCCCTACCAGAAAACCGGCAGGGATTAATACTATTAATGAGCCAATATTATTATCGCTACTGCGACTAATATTGTTATAGCTAATGCGACTAATATTGTTATCGCTAATGCGACTTAAAGGCGAATACCGCCATCAATTTCAAACACACGGCCATTAACGTAATCATTCTCAACGATAAATTTAACCGTTGATGCGATTTCTTCAGCTTGACCTAAACGCCCAACTGGCACCATTTTCTCCATTCGCTCTAGGGCTTCTGGTTTCATTGCTGCGGTCATTTCAGTGGCAATCACACCAGGTGCTACCGCTGCGCTACGGATATTATAACGGGCTAGTTCTTTCGCCCAACCTACGCTCATGGCAGCCACACCCGCTTTAGAAGCTGAGTAGTTAGACTGACCCATGTTGCCTGCTTTAGCGACACTTGAGATATTAATAATCACCCCAGGCTGCGCGGTTTCAATCATCACAGCCGCAGCTTCACGGCCACACAGGAAAGTACCGGTTAAGTTGACATTGATAACTGACTGGAATTGCTCATATGACATACGGTCAGTAACCTTGCCATCTTTTGCCTTAACCATTAAGCCATCACGCAAGATCCCAGCGTTGTTGATAAGAATATTAACCTGACCAAAATCTTCACGGATGAAATTAAACCCCGCCACCACATCTTCTTCATCGGTGATATCTAACGCATAGCCTTGCACTTCAGTACTTGCACCTAAATCAGCACAAGCACGTTCTAGCTTTTCTTGATCAACATCGATAAGTGCTAATCTTGCGCCTTGGGCGGCAAACTCTTGCGCCATAGCCAGACCTAACCCACCTGCACCGCCAGTAATGACAACAACTTTATCTTTAATTTCCATTAACTGGATCCTTTCTCTATTTATTTAGTGTTTTGCATACTCACATTCCGGCGCGGTTGAATGGCTCAACCAGCCTTCAAGCAGCTGTTATTTATCTTCATCTGCTTTAGCAAACTGTTCAAAAATACTTGAAAAATCACGGCGACCATTGCCTTGACGGGCATGGTTAACATATAAACTGCGCGCCAATGCCCCCATAGGAGTGCTGGAATTCGATGCCAGCGATGCTTGCTGTGACAAGCCTAAATCTTTCACCATCAAATCAACCATAAAGCCGCCCTGATAATCATTTGAAGAAGGCACATTGTCCATTACATCAGGGCACGGGTTGTATTTTTCGAGGGTCCAGTTGCCGCCGCTACTGACTTTCATGATATCAGATAACACTTTAGGGTCTAAACCATTATCAATACCTAGCTGCAAAGATTCACTGGTGCCGACCATTAATACTGATAACAGCATATTATTACAGATTTTGGCAATTTGGCCTGCGCCTGCCGCACCTGCATGAAAAATATTAGCCCCCATAACCGTTAATACTGTTTGCGCTTTATCATAGGCGTTATCACTGCCACCACAAATGAATGTTAGTGTGCCAGCGGCTGCGCCCGCTGTGCCGCCTGACACTGGCGCATCCATAAACTCAATGCCTTTGGCTGCAGCTTGTGCCCCAACCGTTTGCGCCGTGCCTGCATCTATGGTGGAGCAATCAATTAATATGGCATCTTTAGCGACCACATCCAGTAAGCCTTTGTTGTCATCATCGCCAATATATAAACTGTGTACATGCTTACCTGCAGGCAACATGGTAATGATATAATCTGCTGCTGCCGCTGCGCCGCAAGCGGTTTTTGCGCTTAACGCGCCCTGTTTAGTTAATGCCTCAACCGCCGCTGGTACTAAATCAAATACCGTGACTGTCATGCCTGCTTTAATTAAATTGGCTGCCATTGGGCCGCCCATATTACCTAAACCAATAAATGCTACTGTTGCCATGATAAGTTCCTTTTAGATGTCTTTTAGCTAGATGCCTTTAACTTAGATGCCTTTTACTTAGATGCCTTTTAACGGATGGTCATCGGCTTGCCAAGGTGATGTCAGCAATTGGGTCACTGCTTCTGCGGTCACTTCACTTGCATGACTAAATCGCCATTGTGGATTGCGATCTTTATCAATGAGTAATGCCCTTACCCCTTCACAAAAATCGCCATAGGAGCAGCAATTGACGCTAATACCTAGCTCCCACTTAAAGCACTCTGCTAATGTTTTATTCGTACCTAAGTTGGCTTGAGCAAAAATTAAAAACCAACTTAATGGGCTACCTTTTAAAGCCGTTTTTTGAGCCCGTTTAAGCCAATCTAATTCAGTGTCTAAACTGGTGAGTTGATGATGCACCTCTTCAATTTCACCCGACATTAATTGATCAATCTCAGTTTGAAATTGCTCAAGTGGGCTTTGGCCTATTTTAGCTGTGGTATTTTGTTGCTGGGTATTTAACACCATACTTAGCTGCTGATGATTTAACTCAGCATCATCGCTCCAACTGACGTCAGCAAGGGCATCAAATAACGGCTGTTTATCATCGCTTGCTAAAAAGTGATTGCCCAGTCCAACATGCAAAGCATCGGCGGCGTTCATGTTATAAGCGGTTAAGCCTAAAAATAAGCCTAATTTACCCGGCATACGATTTAAGAAATAACTGCCGCCTACATCAGGGTACAAACCTATGGATATTTCAGGCATGGCAATGCGGCTTCGCTCTGTCACCACTCGGTGACTGCCACCCGCCATTAGCCCTAAACCGCCGCCCATAACAATGCCATCGCCCCACACCAGCACTGGTTTACCATACTGATGTAGTAAATAATCTAATTGATACTCTTGGGTGAAAAAATCGCATGCTTCTGCAGTCATGGTATTAGGATTAGCAATCGATGCATGATAAATCGCCCTGACATCACCGCCAGCGCAAAAGGCTTTATCCCCTGCGCCATCAAGCACAACAAAAGCAATATCATCATTTTGCTGCCAAGCAAGCAGCTGCTTGGTCATGGCCTTGACCATGTCTAAATTCAAGGCATTTAAGGCCTTTTCAATATTAAGGGTTACCACCCCAATTGATTTACCAGACAGGGTCCCTAGAGTTTGAAATATTACATCTTGAGTCATTAGCTATTATTCCAATTCAGTATATTGTTTTACAGCTTATTAAGGCTTACTTTCCGGTAATCCAAGCTATCATTGCGACTAGGGTAAATACCCATGTTGGCTAATTTCATTAGCCAACATAAAGCGCTTGGCTAGTAACTGTTACAAAATAGCGTGCGCATTTTCATCTAGCAAACGACGAGCAATAATTAAGCGCATGATTTCATTAGTGCCTTCAAGTATTTGATGTACCCGCACATCTCTAAAATGACGCTCTAATGGGTACTCACGAATATAGCCATAACCGCCGTGAAGTTGCAGGGCGTTATCACACACTTGAAAACCAATGTCGGTAGCAAATCGTTTTGCCATTGCGCAGTAAGCTGTGGCTTCTGGATCTTTTGAATCTAATTTGAAAGCAGCTAAGCGCACCAACTGCCTTGCAGCGACTAACTCTGTCGCCATATCAGCTAACTTAAACTGTAATCCTTGAAATGCCGCAATGGGCTTACCAAACTGCTTACGTTCATTCATGTATTCTGTGGCACGGCTCAGCGCAGCTTGCGCTGTACCGATAGAACAAGTGGCGATATTAATACGACCGCCATCGAGGCCCTTCATGGCAAAAGTGAAACCTTGGCCTTCTTCACCGAGTAAATTAGCCACTGGCACGCGGACATTTTCAAAGGTTATTGAACGTGTTGGCTGGGCATTCCAGCCCATTTTGTCTTCGGCTTTACCATAGCTTACACCAGCAGTATCTGCTGGAATAGCTATAGCTGAAATACCTTTTGCGCCCGCTTCGCCTGTACGGCACATCACTACTAATAGCTCAGTTTCACCCGCACCAGAAATAAACACTTTTGAGCCATTAATGATGTAATCATCACCATCACGAACCGCTTTAGTCGCAAGTGATGCAGCGTCACTGCCTGCACCCGGCTCTGTTAGGCAATATGATGCGAGTAATCGACCTGTGGTTAGACCTTCAGACCACTGCTGGCGCAATGTTTCACTACCCCAAGTGGTGACCATCCATGTGGCCATATTATGAATAGTCAACATGGCGGTAGTTGCTGTGCAGCCTTGTGATAACTCTTCAAAAATAATCGACGAATCTAATCGGCTTAGCCCCATTCCACCTTCTGACTCAGGCGAATACAAAGAGCAAAAACCTAGCTCGCCAGCCTTGTGAATTACATCCTTTGGAAAGTGATGCTCTTCATCCCATTTTGCGGCAAAGGGTGCCAGCTCATCTGCGGCAAATTGACGGGCTAATTCTGCGAATTGGCGTTGGTCTTCGGTTAAATTAAAGTCCATGGTGTTAATCCTTTTACTATGACTCTTTAGGTCATTTTATGGCTAAACAATCCTGTGCTTTTATGTGAGCGTGTTTGCAAAAACTGAGTGACTTTTGCAAACTGATTTTTACTAAATGCTTATAGCTAACCGCATTTTAGTTACACGCTATTTGGTTACACGCACAGTGATCATTAAGTGAGTCTTGTGGTTTGCTTGTCTGAATAATTAACTGGTCTTCTCCCATCAGAAGACCAGTACATTTACTTAAGATTGATGCTCATATTCGGGCCACTCACCACTTCGTCATCAAACCATCGTGAAGTGATGGTTTTAGTTTCAGTGTAAAAACGCACCGCTTGTTTACCGTAAGCGTGCTGATCGCCATAGAAACTGCCTTTCCAACCGGTAAATGAGAAGAATGGTAATGGCACAGGAATTGGCACGTTTATGCCCACTTGGCCCACTTCGATGTGGTGTTGATACTTACGCGCTGCACCGCCGGATGCGGTAAAAATTGAAGTGCCGTTACCATATGGACTGTTATTGACTAACTCAATGGCGTCATCAAGGTTGTCAGCTTCCATGCAGCACAATACAGGACCGAAGATCTCTTCTTTATAAATGCTCATATCGGTAGTGACTTTGTCGAACATGGTTGGACCAATCCAGTTACCTGACTCATAGCCCTCAACCGTAAAGTCGCTACCATCGAGTAAACAGTCCGCGCCTTCAGCTTTACCTTGGGCAATAAGCTTAAGTACACGCTCTTTGGCAGCGGGGCTAATAACTGGGCCATAGGCGGCATTGTCATCATTCCATAAACCTGGGCGTACTTTTGCTAGTGCTTCTTTAAGTTCTGGGATCCACTCTTTAGCAGCGCCAACAAATACTGCCACTGAAATCGCCATACAACGTTGACCAGCAGCGCCAACTGATGCGCCAACCATGTTATTGATCACTTGCTGCTTATTAGCATCAGGCATGATCACGCAGTGGTTTTTCGCGCCTGCAAAGGCTTGAACACGCTTTAAGTTATCAGTAGCCGTTTTGTAAATGTATTGCCCTACAGCCACAGAACCAACAAATGAAATCGCTTTAATGTCAGGATCTGCCAACAAAATATCCACCGCGGTTTTATCACCATGAATAAGCTGCAGCACGCCTTTGGGCGCGCCCGCTTCAACAAACAATTCAACTAAACGCTGCGGCGTCATTGGATCTTGTTCTGAAGGCTTTAAAATAAAGGTATTACCGCAAGCAATCGCTAACGGGAACATCCATAACGGGATCATCGCCGGGAAGTTAAACGGGGTAATACCCGCACACACCCCTAATGGCTGGGTGTAGCTATAAGTATCAATATTACGCGCCACATTCTCAACGGTTTCGCCCATTAACATTGAGGCGATATTACAAGCATGCTCTGCCACTTCAATACCACGCCAAACATCACCTTTTGCATCTTCAAAGGTTTTACCGGTTTCTTGGGCCAGAATAGTGGCGATTTCATCGTGATGCTCTTTTAAAAGGTGTTGATAACGGAGCATTACGCGAGCACGCTCTGACACAGGTACTTCTTTCCACGTAGTGAATGCTTGTTTTGCACTGTCTATGGCTTGATTAACTTCTGCAACCGTAGCAGCGTTAATATTGGCAATAACGCTGTTGTTAGCTGGGTTAGTAACATCAATGTTTTGACTACCTGTACCTTCGGTGAATTCACCGGCAATATAATGTTTAACTTGTATGGTCATCTTGCTTCCTAAATCCTGTTACAGATTATTGTTGAGCCCCAAAGCTCTTGAGTAATAATAAGCACCAACCAAGCTGTTATTGTTAGCATCACTCTATGATGATTATTTGCCATAGCCTTTACTGGTGCTTATTTGTTGTTAATAACGCCAACATCAAAAGTGACGCAATTAACAACGAGTCTTGTTAAATCTTAATCAATTACAACGAGGTTAAACTTCAATCGCCATAGCAGTTGCTTCGCCGCCGCCAATACATAATGACGCCACACCTTTAGCGGTGCCTTTAGCCAAACCTTTAGCTTGTAGCGCATGGATGAGGGTCACTAATACACGGGCGCCAGAACAACCAATTGGATGACCTAATGCACACGCTCCGCCATAGATGTTCACTTTATTGGCATCAAGTTGTAGCTCTTGGATTGCTAACATTGTCACCATGGCAAAGGCTTCGTTGATTTCAAATAAATCAACATCTGTTTTTGCCCAGTTAACCTTGTCGAATAATTTGTTCATCGCGCCCACTGGCGCTGTGGTAAACATTGATGGCTCTTGTGAGTGAGTGCTATGGCCTTTAATCGTGGCCATCACTTCCAAGCCTAATGACGCTGCCTTTTCTCGGGTCATTAGCATTACTGCTGCGGCGCCATCAGAAATCGAGCTTGAGTTGGCGGCGGTAATGGTGCCGTCTTTAGTAAATGCGGGGCGCAATGTCGGGATTTTTTCAGGGCGGACATTGCCAGGTTGCTCATCGGTATCAACGGTCACATCTCCACGGCGATTTGCAATGGTAATTGGCACAATTTCAGCTTTAAACGCACCTGAATCAATCGCTTTATTGGCTTTTTCAAGTGAGCTTAAGGCAAAGTTATCCATTTGCTCGCGGGTGAGGCCGAAATCATCTGCAGTTTTTTGCGCGAATGTGCCCATAGCGCCGCCAGTGTAGGCATCTTCTAATCCATCAAGAAACATATGGTCTAACACTTTGCCATGCCCCATACGCATACCGCCGCGCGCTTTATCAAGTAAATATGGCGCTTGACTCATACTTTCCATACCACCAGCAATAACCACTTCGCTGCTGCCAGACTTAATTGCATCATGAGCTAACATCACGGTTTTCATGCCTGAACCACAAACCTTATTCACGGTTGTTGCGCCAACACTCAAAGGTAGGTCAGCGCCCAATGTCGCTTGTCTTGCTGGCGCTTGACCTAAGCCTGCCGGTAATACACAACCCATAAACACTTCATCAATTAAATCAGTATTGATTTGAGTTTGATTGACTAAGCCTTTAATTGCATTGGCCGCTAAGGTTGGCGCTGGTACGGCTGATAGTGCGCCTTGAAAGCCCCCCATTGGGGTGCGTTTAGCTGCAACAATGACAATATCTTGGGGTGATTGGTCTGTACTCATAACTTCTCCGGTCTAAACTGCTGGTAAGTAAGCGGACAAAATCAGCAAAAATGTGATCTAGTTCAACTATAAAATAATAGTTACACTCTGACGTTTACGCTAACGTAAAGCAAGTGGTTTGAATGTGATTATCAATAGTGAATATTTTATGAGTGTCACTGAAGATTTACATCAAGCGTAAAGCCCTGATTTAAAATAGCTAAAATGTAATAAATCCCACTAAAAAAGTCATAGCCAGCGTTAAATTATCAAGGTGTTTTTGAGGAGATTTGCCATAAAAAAGGGCGATATCGAAAACGATATCGCCCTTTTTATTAATACTTGTAGCATGATGTTTGGCCGAATTTACGCCATATTTTGTTTAAACACCTTAATCAATCTGTGATTAGCTTTTCAATTCCCACGGCGTTCTTGCGCTCATATCTGATAAATCATAAGGCGTAAGCTGGTAAACATAGTAGTTAAGCCAGTTGCTCACTAACAAACTGCCATGACTGTGCCAGCGAGCAATGGGCTCTTGGCTTGGATCATTATCACGATAGTAGTTGCTCGGTATATTAGGGTTGATACCTAAGCCAACATCTCGCTGATATTCATCATTTAAAGTAGGTTTTTGATACTCAGGATGCCCCATCACAAACAGGTTACGATTATTGCGGCTAAGCACAATATAGGCCCCAGCTTCAGCAGATTCAGCTAGCACTTCAACATCAGAATGTTGGTGTAAATCGTTAATATTCACTTCAGCATAACGTGAATGCGGCGCAAAAAACTCATCATCAAAACCGCGTAGTAATGGATGCGGCTCGTTGGTACGACTATGGTTAAACACCCCCGAACGCTTTTGCTCAAGTAAACTGCGATTAATACCATATAAATGAAACAAACCTGCATGCGCCGCCCAGCATAGAAACAATACTGAAGTAACATGTTCTTGAGACCAATCAATAATTTCTTTAATGTGATCCCAATACACCACATCTTCAAAATCCAGCTGCCCAAGTGGCGCACCGGTAATAATTAACCCATCATAATTGTTCGTTTTAACCGCTTCAAAATCCCGATAAAAAGCATTCATATGATCGACAGAAGTATGCTTAGATGCTTTGTCATGAATACGCAATAGGTCAACATCCACTTGCAGCGGGGTATTACCTAATAAGCGCAATAGCTGGGTTTCGGTTTCAATTTTATTGGGCATTAAATTTAGAATTAATACCCGCATAGGTCGAATATCTTGATTTGCAGCGCGAGTTTCCGACATCACAAAGATATTTTCAGACTCTAAGATTTCAGCTGCAGGTAAATCATCTGGAATTCTAACCGGCATAGGAGCACCTTTTTAATACAAAATAACCCAGTGCATAGCCATGAAACGACTAGCCACCGACTTTATTAACAATCACATTTATGGGCTGTGTCTCATTGACATCAATGCTATACGCTTGCGTATTGATAAACCACAGCTTGCCATTTACTTCTATTCGCGCCCCAATTGAGTAACTATGACCAGCAATAAATTGGTCTGCAGCTATTTGAAACTCAAATGCTTGCGGCGCGTTCACTTGTTGGTACACTTTTTCAGCGATAACAATCGCTTTGGTATCTTGCAAAGACACATCCTTCACTTGCACCGTGAGTATTGCGTTGTCTGGCAATGCCATGCGCTCGCGATAACTCACATCACCACTTATAGACACTAAATGATCTACAGAGCTGCAGCCGAATAATCCGCCTAGCAGCATTAAAGAAATACATGCTTTGCTGATAAATGCTTTGATGATGTTCATATATCCTGTCCTTATAATACATTAAGACTTCCAGAAGTCTATACGTCTCATATTGAATAATATTCTTGCTTGTTATCCCTCGCAGTTGTTTTTATCATAGGCCATCATTTCGTCGTCTAAAAGCACATGACTACAGCAAACGCAATAATAGTGGGCGCTAGCTCACACCTTAGTAAAGAAATCGCCCGTCAATTAGCCGAGCAGAAAGTTTCTCTAGTGCTATTTGTACAAGATCCCGATGCCATGGCCGAGTTTGCCGCAAGCTTACCGACAAAAGTTGATGTGCTACCGTTAGATATTGAAAATCCAACAGCCATTATCAGCCAGCTTGAAAAAGTATGGTTAAGCCTTGAAGGCGCGCATTTAGTGTTAGTGAATACTGGACTTAATGGCTACAGTGAAGCACTGCCTTGGGAAATCGAACAAGATATCATTGACGTCAATGTGCGTGGTTTTGCCGTAATTTGTAATACCACCTTTCGATTAATGCGCGAGCAAGGCTATGGTCAAATTGCTGCAATCAACTCTATTGCCGGTTTACGTGGCGGCCCAAGTGTGGCCTATCATGCATCAAAAGCCTTTGCAGAAAATTACCTTGAAGGCTTAAGCATGCATGCGCAGCGATTAAAGTTACCAATCACTATTACCGATATTCAGCTAGGCCTATTGGATAAAGCTGCAATGCAGAAAAGTAAACTGTGGTTGCCGCCATTGCCAAAAGTGGCTAAACAAATTGTCAGCGCGATGCAAAAAGGCAAGCGCAAAGTCTATGTCACTAAACGCTGGCGCTTAGTGGCTTGGTTAACCTTACTTTTACCTGAGTTTATTTATAATACTCGCCATTGGAAGGTTAAAAAGAAAAAGTAGCTTATTCCGTTATTAGCTCACATAAAAAAACAGGAGCTTAGCTCCTGTTTTTTTATGATCTAAATATTGTTCAAATATTAGAAGGTGTAACCAATACTGACCATGTATACCCATGGGTCAATATCAGTTTCAACTGAAATAGCATCTTCACCTAAATTGAATTTAACATCCGTTGAGATATCAGCGTACCAAACCGATGCATTTACTAACCAGTTATCATTAAATTGATAATCAAGCCCAACTTGTGCCGCTAAGCCCCAAGAGTTACTCATGCTTAAATCAGTTAATGCGCCGTCTAAGTCATTGGTAAACTCGTTATCAAAAAAGTTAGTAAAGTTAACACCAACACCAATGTAAGGACGTAATTTAGATTGGCCATTACTAAAGTAATACTGCGCCACTAAGGTTGGTGGTAAATGCTTAGTTTCAGCAATTTTACCTAACTCACCAAGAGAAACATCATGACTAAAAGGAGTTGCTGCCAATAATTCTAAACCCCAATTATCAGTTAGCATGTAACCAAAATTTAAGCCGACTTGGGTATTATCATCGACTGTAAACTCTGCAACATTAGCAACAACTGGACTAGACTCATTTGGCACAACCGCTACCGCACCAACACGAAAGATAAAATCACCAGCTTGATGAGCAACCGCAGCTGAAGAAACACCTGCAGATAATAAACTGGCAGCAACTAGACTAAGGGCTATTTTTTTATTCATTATGACAACTCCATGTGTACAACATAATTAGCGCTTTCGATAAACACCTTTAACAATTGCCGCTACACTGCCAGATAAAACCTTTAACAATCTTGATCCAGATCAACAAAGCTATTTACATCAAACTAGGTATAACGCTTTATTGACTTAGATCACATTTAGCTTGAACTTTGTCTACTAAGAAGCTTTTAAAATGCCAGTTTAACTGATGAAAACGTTGGTTTTTTAACCAGGCACTTTCATGAGCAAAGCATGAGCCTGATATTAACTAAGCAATAACCATTTACCTTTTTGTAACATTTAATAGCGGTATTGCTTGTTAAGCAATCCTATAAAAATTCTGCCTATTAAAGCCTGTCTATAAAAAGACTCATAAAATAAACGCCGCTGCCAATGATTAAAAGATAAACCCCCTCAATTGTTGTTACAAAGGTGCTACCCTTGAACAAAATACCTTTACCTTTGTTTATAGGCTGTAATTATCTTTCAATGACACAAATATGGATAACATCACTGTTTAGCCTCACGCTGTTTATTGCAGCTGATTTAGCTGCATCACAGCCCAAGGACATCGCTAATGCTATCTTTGATAATGAGCCCATCTCTGATGATAAGCCTACCTCTGAAAAGACCATCACCGACAAAAAATCACCTTTGAATGAAACCCAGTCAGATGATGAAGTCGAGCCATCAGCTTGTTATAGCCGTTCACAAACTGATGAGAAAATTGATAAGGCTTTTGATTATCTCAACACCAAATTCTGCCAACCGGCCATTTGGTTTGACAGCTTCTTTGTCGATGATCGCATTGAAGATGATGCCAGAGCTGGCACGATTGTCCGTTGGTATAATGATTTTTCCTATTATGAAAAAGAAGGTTTTAAATATCATGCTAACGTCAATGCGCGGGTTAATTTACCTGGAGTCACTAAAAAGCTAAAACTCATTTTTGATTCAACTGGAGAAGATGATCCATTTTCATTTATACGCAGCCCTGACGATAACAACGACAGGGAATTTAGCTTACGCTATGACTGGCTAGCTCGAAATAGAAGTAGTTTTAATATAAAGCTCAGTTTTAAGCCTAAAATCGAAGCTCGTTATCGCTATACCTATCCTATTTCAGAAAATACCATCAGCCGCATCACCCAAAAGCTGTATCAAGAGAAAAATCTCACTGGTGAGTCTACTGAATTCGATATTGAACACTCTTTTAACGATGATTTTTTATTGCGCTGGAGTGCTGCGTTCCAATATGAAACTAACGATAATGGTTGGGAGCTAGGCTCAGGTCTGCAGTTATATCAATATATCAGTGATAAACAAGCCATTAGTTATCAAGCCCACATACACGGCGTCGACCAGCCTTATAAATATATTGATAGTGCAAAAATTGGCTTAACTTACCGACAAAACTTTGTCCGAGATTGGTTGTTTTTTGCCATCACGCCTGAATATACTTGGACTAAAGATGATGAAGTGCGCATCAATCAAGTGGTGCTAACCTTTACCATAGAGTTTTTATTTCAAAATATTTAACTCTATGCCTATTAGCTAAACCACCGCCAAGAGGACAAGATGATGAATGAAAAATTTATAAAATTTGATGTGTTTGGTAAGTCCTTGTCAATTAAGCGCCAAGATAGACAAAGTGATCAGCCCCAATGGCTACTGTTTCGTGATTCAGGCACCGGGCTTAGATCGCGCATCCATGAGGTCATCATTCCACCTGAGCTTAAAGAAACAGAGCTTGCAGGTTATCTTGATGATATTTTCCATGAAAATGCCACTGCAAAACATTCACAAGTGTTAAAGCTGACATAAAAAAATGACATAAAAATGACATAAAAGGTGCAGCTAAAGGCTATAACTTAAACTCAAGAGCTAATTGACTAGTGATAAATGACAAGGGGTTACGGGGGGGTTAGAGCTCAAGTGAAAGCTTAGGATATTGCTTAAACCAAGGTTTACTGGCAACACGCTCCATAAACACATGTTTATCGGCATTGGGGTTATAGCTCACCGATAGGCTAAATAGGTTTTCATAACCAAATAATGCCTTTAGCACTAACTTGCCATCATTATCCAGTTTTACCGCTACCGCTGTTTGTTGCTCAGGCCAATAACACATCGCATCAAGGGTTGATGTATAGGCTGGGTGATGATTCCTTTTATGCATTCTGGCTTGGTTTTTCACCGACCAAGGCAGTTTTATCCGCTCAGATAATGCTTTTTCGATTAACTTATCACGATAGGCACTGGTTTGTTTGCTGCAATAATAAATCACATCAATATCAGTTAACGCACTGGGCGCTATTTGATGCTGTTTATCCCACACTAAATTACGCACAAACCCTGCAGCAATGTACCAATCTGTAATATTAAGCTCAGTAAAAAGCGCTGCAACTTGCTGCAAGGCACTAATGCGCATCTTGTCTGCTACAATCCAATTTTTTAACTGAGCTTCATAGTCCATATTTTACTCGAGCTTATCTAAAAAATGCTGGGTTAACTGGCATCATCTTGCTGCTCAGGCGCAGCTGCAGCAAAGGCTGGGTGAGCCTGACATGTGTGCCAAATCCGCACAATATTAGGGTATGCAGATAAATCTACGTTGAAGCGATAGGCATTGTAAACCTGAGGGATAAGACAAATATCTGCCAAGCTTGGACTGTCGCCAAAACTAAATTTACCAGAGTGAACAGCTAATTGCTTTTCTAGCGCCGCAAAACCTAAATGGATCCAATGATGATACCAGTTCATTTTGTCTTCTTCAGATACGCCCATGTCTTTAACGAGATACTGTAATACCCGTAAGTTGTCCAGTGGGTGAACTTCACAAGCGATCAATTGCGCCATGGCACGCACTACGGCTCTATTTTTAGCCCCTTGTGGCAATAAACTATATTGCGGATATTGCTCTTCTAAATACTCAATAATTGCCAATGACTGGGTTAAATTAAACTCTCCATGGTCATCTTCATCAACCAATGCCGGAACCAAATGCTGTGGGTTCAATTGGGCAAACATATCACTATGCTGCTCACCGCCATTTTTGACTAAATGCACTGAAATTTGCTCTGCATCCAGCTGCTTAAGATTAAGCGCGATACGCACCCGATATGCCGCACTGGAGCGCCAATAACCATATAATTTCATTGTATATCCTTATCAAATTAACTGAGTTAGCATTGATGATATAAAAAAAGCAATAACGTTAGACGCTATTGCTTTTTATCACAGCAAACACTTATTTAAGCTTTGTATTCAACCACTTTTTGATCGATAGAACCAAAGATTGAGTTATCTTGATCATCAAACATTTCAATTCTTACTGTATCGCCAAAACGCATAAATGGCGTTGAAGCTTTACCGTCTGCAATGATTTCTAGCATGCGTTTTTCAGCTAAACAGCTAGAACCGGCACTGCGATCATAATTTGAAATAGTACCAGAACCAATCACAGCTCCCGCTGCCAATGGACGGGTCTTAGCAACATGAGCGACCAATTGACTAAAGTTAAACGTCATATCTACGCCCGCATTAGGACGACCAAATAAATCACCATTTAAATGAGTTACCAATGGTAAGTGCACTTTGCTATCTTGCCATCTGTCACCTAATTCATCAGGGGTAATCGCCACTGGCGAAAACGCACTTGAAGGCTTTGATTGGAAAAAGCCAAACCCTTTCGCTAACTCCCCAGGTATAAGATTACGTAACGATACGTCATTCACTAGCATCAATAATTTGATGTGCTGGGCAGCGTTATCTGCATCTACGCCCATTTTAACGTCGTCAGTGACCACTGCGATTTCTGACTCGAAATCAATACCGTACTCTTCACTGGCCATTTCAATATCGGCTTTTGGCGCGATAAAGCAATCTGAGCCACCTTGATATACTAATGGATCAGTCCAAAACGTTGCTGGCATTTCTGCGCCGCGCGCTTTACGAACCAATTCAACGTGGTTGACGTATGCACTGCCATCAGCCCATTGATATGCACGAGGCAATGGCGATAAACATTTAGCTTCATCAAAATCAACGGCGTTGTCCATCATACCGGCATTTAATGCTTCATATAATTCTTGTAATTGCGGGTTTAATAAATCCCAAGCATCTAATAATTGCTGCATAGTATGCGCAATAGCAGGTACGGCAACGGCTTTGGTTAAATCTTTACTGACCAACATCAGTTGGCCATCACGGCGACCGTTGTTATAACTTGCAAGTTTCATTTTGACTCCTAGATGGGTACAAATAATGTTGCTACTACTCAAGACAATGTGATTACAAGACGTGCTAACTGGCTTGGCAATTCGATTAAATCAAATATGCTACCTGTAAAGCGCCTATGCTGAGTAATAACAACTAAAATAGCGTTGTTAACGATACAAATACCCTAAGCTTAACCGAATTAATATAGCGTGAGATAAATCACACTTTGTATGCTTGAGAGTTAAATTGTAAAGGTTTCAATACAGAATGAGATCCCAGTATCAGAATGCGGATCTCAGGCTGGTAAACCTCAAAATGCCAGTGGCTTACTGACATTTTGATGGCATGAAATCGTTACACTAAAAATAACCGCTACGATTAATTAACGTTTTTTAGATATTTTGTAGTCGCGCAGCTTGTTAGCAATAGCGGTGTGAGAAACTCCCAGCTTTTTAGCTAATTGACGGGTACTTGGATAAGCTGGATATAAGCGCCTTAATAAGCTCGCCTCATATTCTTTCATGGCTTGATCTAAGCTGCCTTCAAACTCTTCATCAAAGTAGCCAAAGCCTTCAGCATAAGAAGGTAACTTAAGTTGCTCAACGGTTAGTTCTGCCGAGCCATCCCACATCGATACCGCTCTAAAAATAGCGTTTTTAAGCTGACGCACATTACCTGGCCAGGCATAGGTGAACAAGTAGTCCCGACATGATGCTGAAATACGTCGTAATGGACTCGATAACTGCTGGCTATAATGCTCTAAAAACATTTCAGTGAGCGGAATAACATCCACTTTACGTTCACGGAGCGACGGCATGTGATAACTAAGTACATGAATGCGATAGTAAAGATCTTCTCTGAATTCACCTGATTGGCACAGTTCTGCCAAGTTCTTTTGGGTAGAACAAATTATACGTACATCAGCGCGCACTTCTTCATCGCCGCCAATGCGTCTAAAAGTGCCATCTTGTAGTAAACGCAATAGTTTTACTTGAGCAGCTTTTGACATTTCGGCAATTTCATCTAAGAAAACAGTGCCACCTTTCGCCTCTTCAAACAAGCCACGTTTTACCACTTGGCCATTTGACACAAAGCCAAACAATTCTTCTTCTGCCACGCTATCTGGTAATGCAGCGCAGTTAATAGCAATAAAGGCGTGCTCTCGGCGCATACTGGCATCATGGCTCGCTTTGGCCATCAACTCTTTACCAGTACCCGTTTCACCAGTTATTAATAACGGTGCATCCAGTTGGGCCATACGTTTGGCTTGTTTAAGCACATCTTTCATTTTATCGCTAACGGCCAACACATTATCAAAGCCTGTGGTTTGATTTTGCAGCGCATTAAATTGCTTACCGACACGGGCTGGTGATTTTAGCGACACCACCGCGCCCGCTAAAATACTGGCATTGTTTTCATCAGGTAAATAGATAGGCAGCATTTCGGCTAAATATTCATTATTACCAATTTGCACCCGAGTGGCTTGCGCTAATACAGGGGCTTCAGTTAACCAGCGAGAAAAGTTAAATCCTTGCACCCAATGATTAAGCGATTCATCAATCACTTCATGCTCTTGCATATTAAGGGTTAATAATGCGGATTCATTAACAATACGAATACGGCCTTTAGCATTAATTGAAAAAACGGAGTCTGGCAGGGTTTGTAATAAGGTTTTGAGCGCGTAATGTTCTTGCTCGGAGGGCATAAACGATACGGTACGAACATCATGGACGCTTTCTACTTTGCGAATTAAAGGCATTAATTCACTTAAGGTTTCAAAGCCAATTTCGGCAAACTGTAGGTACAAAAAGCCTCTATTGCTGGCATCAATTGCAATTAAGTTAATGCCATAGTTTTCTAGCACTTCTAGAATATCTTTCGCAAGGCCGATACGATCTAAACAACTGACTTCCAAACGCATAAACAACTATTCCCTATTATATTGTTTTCTGGAATATCCGAGGACTCGATTCTGACCATGTCAGGGTGCCCTTCTTAATTTGTGAGCGATACGTTAAAAGGTTATCGGGCGCGTGGCAAGTGTTGTTTACAGCATAATTGTAACAGAGGACGTGCTAAAACAGGTTACGTTAACGTAACCTGCTGATATAATTAACTAAGATTTTAGTTAATTAACTGGTCGGTTTTCGCCGCCATAATGAAATCATTCTTATGAAGACCTTTAATGGAATGTGACCACCAAGTCACTGTCACTTTGCCCCATTCAGTTAAGATCCCCGGATGGTGAAAATCAGCTTCAGCAACATCAGCGAGTTTATTGGTGAATTCCATCGCCAGTTTGAAGTTTTTAAACTTAAAAACTCGCTCTAATTGATTAATACCATCACGGTTTTCAACGG
Source organism: Shewanella sp. 3_MG-2023 (assembly GCF_030548765.1). Classification (NCBI taxonomy): domain Bacteria; kingdom Pseudomonadati; phylum Pseudomonadota; class Gammaproteobacteria; order Alteromonadales; family Shewanellaceae; genus Shewanella; species Shewanella sp. 3_MG-2023. Next base: position 53,410 of record NZ_JAUOSH010000028.1, read on the forward strand.
TCCACTGGGGTACCATTTGACTAAATTCAACCAGCTCTTGCTCGGTTACTTTTGGGGCATCTATTTGGCAAGCCTCACATTTTAGTTCGGATAAATCTGACATAACAGCTCCTGTATTATCACACTAGTTTAATCTAGTGTTTATATTATTAATGTATAAATGAATGACTAGTTTTAACGAGTCCCTAAACGGCTATTGGCTTGGGTTTTGGGGCAAATTTAGCCGCAAACAAACCTAGCTGCCGTGCTTTAGCGACTTCAGCCATAATATCCATTCGAGTGATTTCATCTAAAAAGTCGATATTGTCGATAACGTAATAAATCGGCTGCATAATATCTATTCGATATGGGGTTCTCAGCACATCCAGTAGCTCAAAAGGCTTACGCTCCGGTTTATCACTTAATGCGTATAAGGTTTCACCTGGCGAGCTTAATATACCGCCACCATAGATATTAAGTTGATCATCTTTGGCTTTCATTAAACCAAACTCGACCGTAAACCAATATAACCTCGCTAAAAACACCCGTTCTTCTTTAGATGCCGCCAAACCTAATTGGCCATAAATATGCGAAAAATGTGCAAATGACGGATTGGTTAATAACGGGCAATGACCAAATATTTCATGAAAAATATCAGGTTCTTGTAGGTAGTCGAACTCTTCTTTTGAGCGAATAAAGGTCGCCACAGGAAACTGCTTATTGGCCAACAATTCAAAAAATTTACCGAATGAAATAAGTGCCGGCACTCCTGAAGTTTGCCAGCCTGTAGATGCAAGTAACACCTTATCGATTTCTTTTAATTGCGGTACCCGATTCGTGGGCATAGCTAAAGCATCAAGGCCATGCATATATGCCTCGCAAGCTCTGCCTGGCATATTGTTCACTTGGCGCTGATATAACTGATGCCAAATGTCATGTTCTTCATCGGTATATTGGATGTAACCCTGACTATCAGGGATCTTCGCGGTGTAATTTGTTACTTTGCTCATAAGTGCCACTTTACGTAAACTTCACTCCCTTCATAGTGTGCTAAGGATCACATTTTGTTAACTGCTTGGGGTTTTATTCTTCAGTGATTTGACAGTACAATTCGTAAACAAAACGCTACATTAGCAGTTTCTACTAAACTTAACTTAATAAAATTAGTCATATAAACTGCCACCTTTAAATTACAAAGTGGCCAACAACTCATCTCCCGATTCTGTCTTAAGTCAATGGATAAAACTTTTAAGCTTTAAACAGGTTAAAGCTTGATACCTTTTTTAGTGAGCTTGATAACTTAAGTAGAATAAAATCCAAGCAATTAACTCGCTTTACTTTGGCGCTATAGTTAAACTTTTAAGTAGACTGTCATTTTTGCATTCAATTTTATGTCATCCACAGTTAAGGACATTTCATGGCAATTTTAGTCACTGGCGGAGCCGGATATATAGGAAGCCACACTGTAGTTGAACTGTTAAATGCTAATCAACAGGTTATCATTGTCGATAATTTATCCAACGCCAATGTCATCGCCTTATCTCGCATTGAACAAATTACCGGTAAAAGCTGCATTTTTTATCAAGGCAGTGTGCTAAATAAAGCGCTATTACATAAAATATTTACTGATCATGTCATTGAATCAGTAATTCATTTTGCTGGTTTAAAAGCGGAGGCTGATTCAGTGTGTAAGCCATTGCAGTATTATGAAACTAATGTCACCGGCACAATAATTTTGTGCCAAGTCATGGCGGAACATCAGGTGAAAAAGTTAGTTTTTAGCTCTTCAGCTACGGTATACGGCATCCCTGATGGCTTGCCTATTAAAGAAACCGATTCAACCGGAGCCACGAACCCTTATGGTCAGTCAAAGCTGATGGTGGAACAACTACTGGCTGACTTACATACTGCTGATAATCAATGGGATATCACTATTTTACGCTACTTCAACCCAGTTGGTGCTCACCCAAGCGGACTGATCGGTGAAGATCCTAGCGATATTCCGAATAATCTTATGCCTTATATATGCCAAGTGGCTGTGGGCAAGCTAAAAGAATTACAGGTGTTTGGTAATGATTATCTTACCCCTGACGGCACAGGTGTACGAGATTACATCCATGTGGTTGATTTAGCCCAAGGCCACCTAAAAGCATTAGCTAAGCTCAACAGTAATTCAGGCATTGCCACCTACAATTTAGGCACAGGCCGTGGGTACAGCGTTATCGAAATTATTAATACCTTTGAGCAAATAACCGGTAAAGCGATACCCTATTGCTTTAGTGCTCGTAGAGAGGGCGATCTTGCGGCATACTTTGCTGACGTGTCTCACGCGAAAACGGCATTAGATTGGCACGCTGAGCTGTCCCTTGAAACCATGGTTGAATCTAGCTGGCATTGGCAATCTAAAAATCCTGACGGCTACCGAAGTTAAGGGGTTAGTTGACATAGTTTTTTGAGCCTATTTATTTAAGCCCTGTAGATATTTACTAGCTAACTTTAGTCTCATTAATGTTAGCCTTGTTATTGTTAGCCAAAAATAGTGGAAGAAGTATGAGTCAGTCAGTCAATCACAGCCGCAGAAACCTATTTCGCAGACGTAAAATTGATGCCCAAAGACCGCCTTGGGTTAAGTCTGATATTGAGTTCACTGACGAATGTACTCGCTGTAATGCCTGCATCGATGCCTGCGAAACTAAGGTAATCATTAAAGGTGATGGTGGTTTTCCTGAAATATCATTCACAAACGACGAGTGCACATTCTGTCAGCAATGCGCCACAGTATGCAAAGAGCCCATTTTTGATCTTTCTCAACTCACGCCTTGGAACATAAAAGCCGGCGTCAATGACAGCTGTTTAACCTATCAAGGCGTATGGTGTCAAAACTGTAAAGATGCCTGCGATCCCGCAGCAATAAGCTTTAAGATGGCCATTGGCCAAGTACCCAAACCTATGATTGATCTTGAGGCTTGTACAGGCTGCGGCGCTTGTGTTGCCCCCTGCCCATCAGCTTCTATCAGTGTCATTGAGCTTAACGTTACGAGTTAATGCTGTTTTAGCTAAGCTGTATCAATAAACTGTGTCAATAAGTCTTGGTAGTCAAAAAAGTCTTAATAGTCAAAATTTAATTGTTTTTTTTGCGATTAATTGTCGCTATATTAAATGTTAAATACTAACAACAAAATAAATTTAACCGCATAATTATCCTGGTCATTGCGGTCAAAAATGCATAAAGAGAGCGAATATGTTTAGTAAAAAAAGTCCCACAAGTAACCTGAGTTTTATTGCCAATGATTGTGAATTAAGCGGTAATATCAAAGTTAACGGCGACGTACTTATTGCAGGGAAAGTTGATGGCGAAATTCGCGCTTCTGGTAACATAACGGTTGAAGCTACTGGGGTTGTCACCGGTGGTGTTGTTTGTGTGGAAGCGACGGTTTCTGGCTTAATGACAGGTAATATTAATTGCGAAAAACTCACCATTACCAATACCGGAACTTTTGATGGTGAAGTGTACAGTAAGCGTATGGAAATTTTAGATAACGGTCAGTTCCTTGGTTATCGAAAAGCTTACGATAAACAAAGCAAAGCATTAGAAAATAATGAAAAATTGGTTTCCACTGTTGAAACTGAAAAAGAAAAGCCTCAACTCACTGCAGCTGTATCGGCATAGTCAATTTCAGCGTTTGGCTTATCCTTCATGAATATTTAAAACGAATGCCAAACATCGACGTTTGGCATTCGTTCAATAAGTTATTATTTAATAATTAAACACATCTCTTTTTGTAAGCACTTTTAATTAGCGCTTTGGCTATAAGTTAGCAATATCTACAAATAATCGCTTTAGGGCTTAATAGATTGCTGCTGCCATTGCCGCAGTAAGCTGACAAACTCCGCTGGCGCTCTATCTAGGCTATCAATAGATAAATAAAGGTGAAACCCGAGTTGAGCATCTAAGGTTTGGCAGCGATGGCCAAACATGGCTAATACGCCACGATAACGCTCACCATTAACCACTAATGGGGTAAATTCAGCGCCGACATAGGTTTCAAGGCTTTGTAAGTCTTCATCTTGAGTCGCTGCTGTCATGAGTAACGGCCGCTGCTCAGTCAATAACCCGGTGGCTAACCTTGGGGAGATACAATCTAAAATCGGATTGATGTGTTTGAGTTTAATGCCAATATACGGCAGTTCAATTAACTCAAGATTTTGGGTCACCCGTGACACGTCAATACGCTGCACATTATCCCAAGCTACGTGCACTGTGCCGCGGCCATGATAATAATCAAATCCTGCTGCAGATAATTTAAAACTGGCTTTCGGCTGATTTATTTTGGCAACACCTAGTACCAGCCCTACACTGCCAACGGCAAAAAACACCATACCGACACCAAATAGGCTTTTGTTGTTGATAAATAATATCAAGCTGATAAATACCGCAATGCCACCAGCAATGGTTAAACTAATGCCGTTGCGCTTATTATGCGGCGCGATAAACAATGGCTCTGAGCGCTCATGTTGGCTGGGATCAGACATCAGTTAATAATCCTTTTATGGTTAGCCATAACATGCCCACATACTCGTGAATTGCACGCTGGGATATATACAGATTTTCAGCACTAAAGCGCCACCAATAACCCGGTGAGCTGATAAAATTAGTCGGCGCGGCGATGGGATTTAAATCAAGTGTGGTAAAAATCTTCATTGAGCGCGGCATATGGGTCGCAGAGGTAACCAATATAAAAGGCTTATTGGCAATTAACTCAGCCATAGATTTTGCTTCTTCAATGGTATCTAGCGCATCAGCAAACGTCACTATTTGGCTTGCTTGCACGCCCAGCTCAATCGCCGCTTGCTGCATAATTTCAGCATGGGGGGTTGGCGTTAAGCCGCCACTCCAACCACTGACCACCAACTGGCAACGATTATCTGCAAGTTTTAGCTGCCTTACGCCTTCTGATAATCTTGCTAATGCTGTCGATGATAACTGCTGCACCGCAGCTCGATTAGCATTTTCAGTGTGACCTGAACCCAGCACCATCACATAACAGGCTTGCTGCGCATTAGCGACAGTACCCGATTGATAAACAAGGGTTAAAGGGGAGTTATTCACTGGGTATTGAGACTCTAAACTGGCTGCTAACCCTGCACTAAATTGCGAATTACTCAGTAGCAATAAAATAGCGAAAGCCGCGATTAAAGCGCTTTGCCCTAAGGTTTTCAATCGCTGGGATTGGCTGCGGAACACAAATATCGCCAATAACAGCAGTAATAATGTCAGCGGAATAGGCATAACCAATTGAGATAAGATTTTTTTAAGCCAAAACATCGAGATACCCAGTTTTTAATGAAACGATATTTTAACTTGTCACAGCCAAGATTACTATTTGAAGCGCAAGCAATCTGCAATTAAGCCTGCGTGTTGGCTTAAGGGAATGTCGCCTTACATTAAAGTTTGAAACGTTTATCGACTTAAAACTGCATTAACTTGTAATCAGTAAGGCCGCAAAACACAATAAAGATTGAAATTTTAGCTTTACCGCATGACGCCACAGCGAACAATAAAGACAATAAAGACCGAAACTCACTTTTGGACATTTTCGTGTTTGGGATTTTGCTAAATTAGAAATAAATGAATAACTACAGGTATGGAAAATCACGTCGTAAAGATTTCCAACCTGCCTTGAGGTTACTTCTAGGGGAAGAGGAATAGTAATGAGTAAAAAGGAATCACAGGTTTTACTATTTTTAAGTTTGACTGGTTATATTAATAAAAAAAACGAGCTACCATCTTGATAACTCGGGCCTAATTAATACGCTTTCGTCCAACCAGTCTAGAAAGTTAGTATACTAGCACCTTAGCTCATTACTGTTTGTTTCCAGCCATAACTTGAGCTCTTGCGGCCAAGTAACGGTGGGCTCAACAAAGAAGCCGCGCAGTAGCGAGAAGTAGATAGCCTGATCAACCAGAGGCAGTGGTGATTTACCCGCATTCGGTTGGATCAACGCTTCAGCGTTAAGCAACTGTGCGTTTACATCTGCAACAATCTGCTCTGTGCTTTCTAACAGGCGAACAAAGTTCAGCTCTTCTGTCTCTTTCTTCGCTTGCCATGCAGTAACACTTGCTTCAGTCGCGAACTCTTTTAGATTCAGTTTCGTCCAGCGAGGGTAGCCAATTCTTTGAATCAAAGGGAATGCCTCACGCTGAAATGCCAACGTCTCTTCTGATGGTGCGGATACCGCATCAATACCAGCTTGCTCGATAAAGTAAGCAATGATATCCATGCTTTCCGCCATCACGCTGCCATCCGTTTTCTCCAAAACTGGCACCATTTTTTGACCGATTAAATCAATCAGAGTTTGCGCATCAGCATAATCTACAACTTGGTATTCAACGTTAAGCTTCAGTGCATTAGCAACATAAACAACACGGGCACAAAATGGACAATGCTCGTAGATATACAGTTTCATCAAAAATCCCGTTTTTATAAGTCTGAATTAGTATTTAATCGCAGTTTTGCCAATTGATGCGCTGCTTTCAATGCGTTGGTGTGCGTCTTTTAACGTCTCAACACTAAAACCATTCAATGTGGTGGTGAGTGTAGACTTAATGCGGCCAGCATCAATCAAGTTCGCAGCTTGGAATAGGATATCTTGCTGCTTCTGAAGATCGTCAGTGTTAAACAGTGAGCGAGTGAACATCAGTTCCCAGATGAATCCAGCTGATTTGCCTTGTAGTTTTGATAGATCAACACCACCATCAAATTCTACAATTGAACTGATCATGCCTTGCGGAGCAATCAACTCGACCATTGCATCCCAATGGCCTTTGGTATCTGCAACGTTGAAGATGTAGTCCACATGCTGAATGCCTTGCTCACGTACCGACTCCACCAGATTGCGGTGATTCACAACATGGTCAGCGCCCATATCTCTTACCCACTGCTCGGTCTCTGGTCTTGAAGCAGTCGCAATCACTGTTAGGTTAGTAAGCTGTTTCGCCAGTTGAACCGTAATCGAACCAACACCACCTGCGCCACCAATGATCAGAATAGATTTCTTCTCTTCTGGACGAACGCGTAGGCGATCAAACAAGGCTTCCCAACCTGTCAATGTAGCGAGAGGCATAACGGCTGCTGATTCGTCAGAAAGGCTTTTTGGGGCGTGAGCTGTAATTCGGTAATCGACCGCTTGGTACTCAGCATTCGCACCCATACGTGTCACATCACCTGCGTAATAAACACGGTCACCAATTTCGAAGCCTGAAACATTGCCACCTTTAGCAACCACTTCACCCACCGCGTCATAGCCCAATACTTTTGGCTGCTCTAGGGTTTTATCTTGTGCGTTGCGGATACGTATTTTTGCATCTGCTGGGTTAATCGAGGTCGCACTCACTTTTACCAGCAGGTCATTGTCTTTTAGCTCTGGCAGGCTTGTTTCAAACTCGAATAAGCTGTCTTGCTCTGTAATTGCTAGTGATTGAGTAAAACCAATTGCTTTCATTGTTGTTGGTGCTGGCATGTTGTTTCTCCTTTGATTGGACACCTTCATCATAGAGATTTTTACCCTAGATAAACCGCCCAATCTTTTAATTACATTCAATATATTTTTGATAATCACACTGCTCGACCGGGTAGTGTTGAGATACTTACCTGTTAACCTAGTTAGATAACACCTTGTGCAGCTAACCATTCATACGTCACTTCATCTTGCGGTTTACCCTCTCGGCACACTTTATAATCAAGCTCGGCAATAATATCGTTGGAGAAACGTAATGAATCTAAGGTTTTAAGCTGTTCATCAGTAAATAGATTTTTCTTATCATCTCTCAGTAACAGTACAGCTCGGTCTACAATTCCAAGCAGCCCTTTCGGCTCTATAAGCTCGCGAATATCATAACGATAGTGAAGAAATTGCGGTTTCCATAGCGGCACAATGACCCACTCTTTATTTGCGACGGCATCTTCAAAAGCACTAAAACAGTCGTCTTCACTGCCTGTAAAAAACTCATAGCCTGCTTTACTTAAACCGTACTCTTCCATCATCTGGATAGAGAAGCGAGTGATTCCAGCTCCTGGATTAATACCTTGAATTTTAGGTCTCATTTGCTCGACGACTTCAGGCTTCAATAAATCCGCCACTTCAGCGACCATCTCTTCAGGTACGTAATCCGGCACACCCCACAGTGCGTAAGGTTCGTAATGAAGTCCAAGCTCGATTAATGGCTCAACTTTTTCAACGTCCGACTTATAGATACCATGGCTCGATGGTAACCAAGCAGAAGAGAGCATATCGATTTCACCAGCTTTCAGTTTTTCAAAATTTTCCTGATGAGGGGAAAAGATTCGCTCAACTTCGAAGCCCATGGTCTTCAATACATTGCTAACCAATGAAGCTGTCGTGTGATGGAATGATAAATCTGTTACACCCATTGTGATTTTTTTATTCATTGTTCTTTCGCTCTTATCGTTGCTGATGGACTAAGAATACAAGCCTAAAACCCAATCAAAAACAGCCTAATGTTTGAATCATTATCAAATATAAATTGACAGATACCGATTTACACTTAATAAAAAAGCGTATGCATTGATGAAATACATACGCTTTATATTGACGTGTCTATCTACGGTCGTCTTAATCTAGTTTGATGCGTAAAACATGGAACGGTTTGCTCGCACCTTCTTCGCCTTCATTAAGGCAGTAATACATAGCCACCCATTATTTAGAAGTTATAACATAACGCCTTTCGATTTGAGTTGCTAACACCTACATTCATTAACTGATGT
>NZ_JAUOSH010000029.1:0-57781 GCF_030548765.1 Shewanella sp. 3_MG-2023
CTGGCTCTGGCTCTGGCTCTGGCTCTGGCTCTGGCTCTGGCTCTGGCTCTGGCTCTGGCTCTGGCTCTGGCTCTGGCAGCTCATAAGACTCAGTCTCGACTATTTGTTCAACTGTTGCTTCAACTTCATCTACGGCAGTGACTACAGTATCTTCATCTTGCACAGGGCTTGGTTCTAATTCTTGAGCTATTGATTCAGTCTCAAGTTCAGTATTATCTTGCGGTGCTGACTCAATCTCAGATGGGCCTGAGGCTATATCTGTTATCTCAGCTTCTGGCTGCGGATCTGCCTGAGTTGGTTCTTTCTGCTCTAGCTCTTGCTTAGCAACGGTTTGGGTTCGACGATAAAGATAAATACCCAGCCAAACCAATAAAACAACGACAATAATTTTAATAATCATTTATAACACCATATTTGTGTCATGCTGTGTGCATTTGAATAGTTTTGGAGTTTACCATTCCTAGCCTATCCGAAGAAGGAAGCTTCATTTTTCTGCTTGAAAATTAAACAAGCTGAACTAATATTAATAAGCTATTCTTAGGACAAAAATCAAGTGTTTATGTCGCTTTTATGCTCGTTAACACAATAAGCTGACATTATTTTTAGCTTTTGTTTTTATGTGCTCTAGTTCAAGCTTATTAAGCATTGAATTGAATAAACAGACTGTGATTAGGTAAACTAGCCATACCCGAGTGATTTACTATGGTATTAACACATGACAATAAGCGCGATCCTATCAGGCAAGCTGTTATATGAATTCAACACAATGAATGCTATGGCAAAAATTTATTGCCGGGCTCATCATCAAATTGCGTTACAAACGGAAAATAGCCAAGGCTTGTGCCCAGATTGCATTGAATTGCTTGAATACGCAGAAACACGCTTAGATCGCTGTCCTTATGGTCAACAAAAGCCGACATGCAACAAATGTCCTGTGCATTGCTACAAACCGCACATGAAACAAAAAGTGCGTGAAATCATGATTTACTCTGGCCCAAGAATGCTGCTTCCCCATCCTATTATGGCGATAACGCATTTGCTCGCAGAAAGAAAGCCCGCACCTGGCAAACCGCCCGAAGCGGCGTCAAACCGTCATATGAGAAAACAGAAAAAACATAATAATGCTGCTTGATAAAGCGTGATTTAAGATATGACTTAACGATAAACAAAGGGATTGGCCATCGTAATTAATCAGTTTTTTTCACAGGCGTATATTTGGCTATCATTACTCGCTGGCATACATTGCTTGGGAGTAGGTTTTTACGTCCGCTATATTTTTGCTAATAACGACAGCAGCACCAGCCATAGTAATCGCTTACTGGGCGCCTTATTTATTCTGATCTCGCTATTCTTTTTTTCAGCCAGTATCACCCGCGAAAACGCCCCAATTCAAATTCATTTTATGATGACGTTAATGGTGCCATTTTACTTCTTACTGATGCCCTTACTGTACAGCTATTGCAAAGCGTGTTTACAAATTAAAACCTCTGACCTCAATTTCGTCAAACATATACTTACTACGCTAATTTCCATGGCGGTTATTGTTGTCACTGTATCGTTCAATATTGGTATGGTTCCCGATGCATCCCATATTCAAGTCAACAACATCAGTGAATTAGTCACCATTAATAAAATAGCCCTAGTCATGCCTGCCATTATTTTAATTCAAAGCGGGATCTATTTTTTCCTTATCATTAGCGCGTTAAGTCGTCATAGAGTCGACAAACATCAAAGCTTAAAAAATGTTAGATTTAGGTGGTTATTACTGCTAACTGGCGGCATTTTACTTAATTGGGTTTTACGATTGGTATTGGTGTTATTACCCTTCTATTTTGGTGACACTATTTCTAGCTATGCTGTTGGCATCGTCAGATTATGTCTATTAGCGACCATTTATGGGTTTGCCATATACGGACTACACCAAGTGACCCGACTGGTATTTTTACGTATCAAGGTCAATAAAACACCCCAGCATCATAGTGCCAAGCTGCTACTGGATAATGAAGAACTTGATTATTTAAGAAGTGTTATCAGTGATGACAAAGCCTCAGATCAGGGCTTAGAGAACAAGTCAGTCCCAAAAACTAAGTGAAATTAACTTCGCCAGATAAAGGCCACAGCCTGAGCCAACACCTGTACAAACAAGCTCAATTAAAGAGGATATTAAGTGAGTTATTTACTCACTGCTAGATTTAAATAACAACACCACTCATTTAAATACTCAGCACCAACTGAACTCATGTTAGTTTTAAGCACCTAGTAGCAATATTAGGCGTTTTTATTACAGCTTTGTTCAGCTTGGGTTTGCTATGCTAAAGCTATCATCACTAAAGTTTGCTTATCACAGGAGTTTTTATGAAAAATATATTGTCATTGCTAGCGGTCACATTCGTGCTTATCGGACTGACATTTTCCAGCTCAGCTCACGCTGACAAATACGCCGAAGCCATTGCCGATTTTAAAAAGGCCCCCGAAGTACAAGGTTTTTTTGATAGTGCCTACGGCTATGCGATTTACCCAACAGTGGGTAAAGGCGGCTTTGGTATCGGTGCGGCCTACGGCTCAGGCAAGGTATATAAAGGTGGTGTTTATAGTGGTGATTCAAGCGTGTCACAACTTTCTATTGGCTTCCAATTAGGTGGACAAGCTTATAGCGAAATTATTTTCTTTAAAGATGCTGAAGCCTATAACGACTTTACCAGTGGTACCTTTGAGTTTAGCGCCCAGGCATCTGCAGTGGCCATTACTGTTGGCGCCAATGCACAAGTGGGCTCAACAGGTAACTCAGCAGGGGCTGGCAATGCAGGCAACCGTACAGCAGCTAATGCTGCTTATATGAATGGCATGGCGGTTTTCACTGCCGCGAAAGGCGGATTGATGTATGAGGCGGCTATCGCAGGCCAATCATTTAGTTTTGATGCTAAATAGCCATGACTTACAAAAAACTAAATTTACATAGACTTTAAATCACTGCCCTTTCAATTAATCATGATCAATAAATCAGGCTACCTTGGCAGCCTGATTTATTGCACTTCAAGTACTTGCCACTGTAAGCAATGTATGGCTTCAGCGATACTTACTCATGACCCCAAGGTGTTGGCGGTAATGCCACTGGCTTGGTTAAATCAAAATCAACGCGAAAATCACGATTTTCGCGGGTTAAACGATAAGTGAAGACTGTTGGCTCAATGTACATATGCCACACGTTAGTCACTGACGCTGTTAAGCCATTTTCATTAAAGTTAGCAATTGATTCAGCATCGACAGGAAATGATTGCTCAGTTGCAGTGCCCATGTCAGCAGTGTCGCCACCGTACATGGTGACTTTGTCTTCAGTGCCATCTTCATGACGGTGATCATGCTTTAAGCGCAAGCCTGAAGTGGTTTTGGTGATAACCCAAGTACGAGAGTGATCGTCACCCACATGAAAAGGAATTTTAAGCTCAGTATCGCTGCATTCACGTACGTGCATGATTAATGCTTTATTGCTAAAAGCTGAATCAGCTTCGTTGCCCGCAGTCACCTCACCCGCATACGCTTTACCACAATGCACAGCAAGCGCATCAAAGTAACTGTCTTGTACACTAGCGTAAGTGGTAGATTCATCATGATCATGACTGCCATGTGCCATAGCAGTAGCGGGGATCAGACAACTCAATACAGCAGTGGCCAATATTTTTTTCATTATTATTCCTTGGGGTATTTATTTTAGTTTTTAATCATTCATTTAAACCATGGGCGATACCCTAAAGCAAATGAACTAGGCTTGCAGACTAACAGTGATTGTTTAATTTAACCTGAAATAAAAAAACCGCCTATTGGCGGTTTTCTAGTTAACAATTTCAAATTAGCTCAGCGGCTTATCTAGCGCCCTTACTATTTGAAGATTTATTTTTTGCATTCGCCTTATTGCTAAATGGCTGCTTCTTCTGTGACCAGCCTGTTTTAGCTTTGCCTTTGTTAGCGCTATTGGCATTAGCTGGTTTTTTAGCTGAAGATGACTTGCCGCCTTCTTGCTTTTCGCCAGCCGCTTTGGCTTTGTTGGCTTTGGTCGGTTTTTTACCGCTGTCTCTATCCGCAAACTGATTACCAGAAAAACGGGTGAAAGCCGTCTTACTACCATCATTTTTGCCACCACGGTTTTTAGCCCCAAAACCTTGGCGCTCATTACGTGATTCTGGTGGCACAATATGTTGCACCCCATTACCAATTAAATGCTCTTTACCCATGGCAGCTAAGGCTTCACGAATAAGTGGCCAGCCTGCAGGATCATGATAGCGCAGCAGCGCTTTGTGTAAGCGGCGCTGACGGCCTTTCTTAGGCACGGTCACTTGTTCACTGGTGTGCTTCACATTCTTCAATGAGTTAAGCTCAGTGTGGTAAATGGTGGTGGCATTGGCCATTGGCGATGGATAAAAATTTTGCACTTGATCAAGCTTAAACTTCTCTGATTTAAGCCACAGGGCTAGATTCAGCATATCTTCATCGGTGGTCCCCGGATGTGCTGAGATGAAGTAAGGAATAAGATACTGCTTCTTACCCGCTTCTTTAGAGTAATGATCAAATAGCTCTTTAAACTTATGATAACTGCCCATTCCCGGCTTCATCATTTTGCTTAGTGGACCATCTTCAGTGTGCTCTGGGGCGATTTTTAAATAGCCGCCCACATGATGCTTAGCCAGCTCTTTAATGTAGCGAGGATCTTCTGTGGCTAAGTCATAACGCACACCTGATGCAATCAGAACCTTTTTAATCCCCGGCACGTCACGGGCGGCGCGATATAAATCAATGGTGTGTTTATGATCGGTACCTAAATGGCCACAAATTGAGGGATATACGCAGGATAAACGTCGACAAGTGGTTTCTGCTTTGACGCTAGTACAGCCGAGGCGATACATGTTAGCGGTTGGGCCACCTAAATCTGAAATAACCCCAGTAAAGCCCGGCACTTTGTCTTGAATATCTTTAATTTCTTTGATGATAGATTCTTGCGAGCGACTTTGAATAATGCGCCCTTCATGCTCGGTAATCGAGCAGAACGAACAGCCACCAAAACAACCTCGCATGATATTAATCGAGGTTTTAATCATGTCGTAAGCAGGGATCACCGCTTTACCATAACTTGGGTGCGGTACGCGCTGATACGGCAAATCAAACACCGCATCCATTTCATCAGTATTTAATGGCCACGCTGGCGGGTTAACCCACACAGAGCGATTTCCTTGAGCTTGAAATAACGCGCGGGCACAACCCGGGTTTTGCTCTTGATGCAAAATACGTGAAGCATGGGCATACAAGAATTTATCGTCAGCCACTTTTTCATAAGCTGGCAGTAGCACATAGGTTTTTTCCCACGGCTTAGGTCTTGGCGGCTGCACGCTGATGGCTTTAGGGGCATCATTATCAAAAATCTTTTTATCGGTTGGGCCGGATAATTTTTCACAGCCGACATCATCAGCACCATAAGGATTGGGGATAGGATCAATCTTGTGTAGTTGATCTAATTTGCGCGAATCCATGCCTTTCCAGCCGGGCAAAGGTTCATGACGAATAACTGCGGTGCCACGAATATCGTGCAAATCAGCCATTTTTTCGCCATTAGCGATGCGATGTGCCACTTCCACCAGCGGGCGCTCGGCATTACCGTAAATTAAGATATCGGCTTTAGCATCAAATATCACACTTCGGCGCACTTTATCAGACCAGTAATCATAATGAGCGATACGGCGTAAACTGGCCTCGATACCACCGATCACCACGGGCACTTCCTTGAAGGCTTCTTTACAACGCTGGGTATAAACGGTTACCGCGCGATCTGGGCGTTTACCGCCTTCATCGTTTGGGGTGTAGGCATCATCACTGCGAATGCGACGATCTGCGGTATAGCGGTTGATCATCGAGTCCATGTTGCCGGCGGTTACACCGAAAAACAGGTTCGGACGACCTAGCTTCATAAAGTCATTTTTATTTGACCAGTCTGGCTGACAAATAATACCGACTCGAAACCCTTGTGCTTCAAGCATACGGCCAATAACCGCCATGCCGAAACTTGGGTGGTCCACATAAGCATCGCCACTGACGATAATAATATCGCAGCTATCCCATCCAAGTTGATCCATCTCTTTGCGAGACATCGGAAGAAAGGGAGCTGTGCCGTAACACTCTGCCCAGAACTTTGGATAATTAAATAACGTGGATTCAACTTGCATGTGTGTAACCTAAAATTGATGGATACGTCGATAAACGGTCGCGGAGTATACCAGTTGGCGATGAGTAAGTGTGACTAAAAAAGCAGCAGATGTGAAATTTTTTTATTGATGACTAAAAATAAAAAACCTTATAAATACAGTGGGAATAGTAAAACTCCCACCTTATCAAGTACTCAGTCATAAGCCTAGAAATAAACCGATATTAACCACGGCTAAGCTGACAATAATTATCCAGGTGATTAATACTCCCCAAAAGCGGCCAAAATGATAACCGCCTTTGCCCTGCGTTAAGCCAATGGCATGTAACAAGCGCGCGAATAACCACAAACTGCCAAACAAATGTAAAAACGGTGCTGAAAGCCCATTCACTTCAGCCACCAAGATTAATAGCAGCGCAAATGGCGCGTTCTCCACAAGGTTAGCGTGCACGCGATCTGCAATAATTAACTCTTGATTACCCTCATTGCCAATACCAATCTTCAGCCCTTTTCTAAGCTTTACCACTCGTAAACTAAAATAAATGGCCATTATGGCCGTTAAAGCGATATATAACCCCGATACACTGGCGATCATTTGAACTCCTTTTAAATGCTGTTAAGGCTTCACTATATGCTAAATATCAGCTTTGTTTAATGAAAAAAGCGATTTTTATCATCACAGCGGCAAGGCTTACAAAAGCCTAATTTTGAATTTATTTAACAAATGTCACCTATATTGCAGTCATCATAATTCACATGTTCTAACCTAAAAATCGATTGATAACACCAAATATGACTCGAAGGAACAGAGCAGATGAAACATAGTGACATCACTTTAGAAGATAAATATAACAATACATCTGGTCGTATCTTTATAAACGGCAACCAAGCTTTAGTTCGATTACCGCTAATTCAAGCGCAATTAGACAAAAACCAAGGCTTGAATACCGCGGGTTATATTTCAGGTTATCGAGGCTCGCCACTAGGGGCATTAGATAGTTATATCTGGAAAGCCAAAAAGCGTTTAGATCAACATAACATCACCTTCCAACCTGGGGTCAATGAAGACCTAGCTGCAACGGCGATTTGGGGCACCCAGTTACTCGACACCATACCCGAGCCTAATGTCGATGGCGTATTTGCCATGTGGTATGGCAAAGGGCCCGGTGTTGATAGAAGTGGCGATCCATTTAAACATGCAAACTATGCTGGCACCCATGAACATGGCGGCGTGTTGGTGGTTTACGGTGATGACCATCCTGGTAAATCATCGACTATTTCACATCAAAGTGAACAAGCGTTAGCGGCAAATCTTATTCCCTCACTTTACCCTGCCGATGTCAGCGAATTTATCGATTATGGTATTTTAGGTTGGGCGCTGTCTCGTTATAGCGGCTTATGGGTAGGCTTTAAATGTGTGAATGAATCAGTGGAACAAACCGCTACCATTGATATTAATCTCGACAATATAGATATCAAACGTCCTAGTCGAGATGACACCCCCACAGACAGCATCAATCTCAAAACCAGTGGCTTTATCCCGCCGCAAACCAATGAAACCAATGTCATTACTCACCGCTTGCCCTTGGTGCATCGCTTTATTAAAGCCAATAATCTTGATCAGGTTCGCATAGCCAAAAATGACAACGCCTCACAAAGAAGTCTGGGTATTGTCACTGCCGGTAAAGCCTATAACGATGTAATGTCGGCCCTGGCATTATTAGAGATCGACAATGATCTTGCGCAAACACTGGGGTTATCGGTATTCAAATTAGGTTGTATCTGGCCCATCGAGCCCAGCAAATTAACCGACTTTGCCCAGCAGCAACCTGAATTACTGGTTATTGAAGAAAAGCGCGCCTTTATTGAAGAGCAAATAAAATCAATCCTGTTTGGCAAACAAGGTGCCACACGGGTTATTGGTAAACAGGATGAAAATGGCCTCGCGCTCGTCAGTGCCGATGTGCAGTTAGAGCCACTCACACTGGCCTTTATCATCGCTGAGCGCCTGCGCATTAATGGTCAAACTCACCCCAAGGTTGACGCCGCAATTGTGCGTTTACGCTCAAAGCTTGACCCTAAAAGTTGCGCCACCAGCTTACCTAGAACCCCTTACTTTTGCTCTGGTTGCCCCCATAACACCTCCACAAAAGTACCTGAAAACAGTATCGCTATGGCTGGTATTGGCTGTCACGCCATGGCAGCATTTTATCGCAAAGACACCATGATCCCTTGCCATATGGGCGGTGAAGGCATGCAGTGGGTGGGCTTAGCCAAATACACTAACACCAACCACGTGTTTCAAAACCTAGGCGATGGCACCTATTATCACTCTGGCTTAATGGCAATCCGCGGAGCCATCGCGGCCAAGGTCAATATCACCTATAAAATTTTATATAACGATGCCGTTGCCATGACTGGCGGTCAGCCAGTGGATGGGCCAATCTCCGTCGCTGAAATTAGCCAACAAGTGACCCATGAAGGCATTAGTAAATGTGTGATTGTCACTGACTCGCCACAGGCATACGCCAATAACCCAGACATCGCCAAAAACGTTGAGATTTATCATCGTGACCGCTTAGACATGGTGCAAACCATGCTCAGCAAAATAGCAGGTTGCACCGTATTAATTTACGAGCAAACTTGTGCAGCAGAAAAGCGTCGTCGCCGTAAACGTGGCTTAATTGCTGATCCAACTAAACGCTTATACATTAATGCTGACGTGTGTGAAGGCTGCGGCGATTGCTCAGTTCAGTCAACCTGCGTGAGCTTGCAGCCTAAAGTGACCTCGAAAGGCATCAAGCGTCAAATAGATCAATCCAGTTGTAATAAAGATTACAGCTGTAATAAAGGCTTTTGTCCTTCGTTTGTTACCGTCATTGGTGGCACCCCGAAAAAGGCCGCTGCCACCGCGATTTCAGCAGATGTGTTTGCCACGATTCCCGCGCCTACCGCGTGTAACATTGATGATAACTACAATGTCATGATTGCAGGGATTGGCGGTTCAGGGGTGATCACTGTCGGGGCGATATTAGGCATGGCAGCTCATATTGATAATAAAGCCTGCTCAATTTACGACATGACCGGCTTGTCGCAAAAAAATGGCGCGGTTTACAGCCATCTTAAATTTGCCAACTCACCTGAGCGATTATTTAGCCCTAAAATTGATACTGGCAGCGCCGATTTAATTTTAGCCTTTGATTTACTGGCCACATTAGATCAGCACATTATTAAAATCATTACTTACCAACAAACTCGCCTGATTGGTAATGCTGCCATTGCGCCACCAGCAATATTTCAATTAAACCCACAAGCGATCCCCACTGAGTTTAAAGAGCAGCAATCGTTAGCCCAATTATTAGGCTGCGATAATGTCGATTTTATCGATGCTTCTAACATCGCCAAAAAACTCATGGGAGATACCATAGGCGCTAATTTATTTGTGGTGGGCTTTGCCCTGCAAAAAGGGGCGTTACCGCTTTCAGTTGCCTCAGTTGAACACGCTTTACGCCTTAATGGTGTGAGTGTTGACTTTAATCTCAACGCGTTAAATTTAGGCCGATTATTGTGTTTTAATCCTGAATTTTTCTCGCAATTACTGACCACTGACAGCCAGCAAAATATTGCGACCACCGCCTTTAGCGCCATTGAAGATGGGGCTGAGCATCTCAGTCATTATCAAAGTAATGCCTATGCCGAACAATACCGTGAGTTTATTGAACAAGTCAGCCAAGCAGAAAAAGCTGTGGCTGAAAATTCTGACCGCTTAACCTTAGCGGTAGCCACTAATCTGAGTAAATTAATGAGCTACAAAGACGAATATGAAGTGGCGCGTCTGCACAGCTCAGCGACGCTTATGCAAAATTTACACAATGATTTTGACGGCGACTTTAAGGTTAAATTCTCTCTTGCACCGCCTTTGTTTAGCAAAAAACACCCTGATACTGGCTTGCCTATTAAGCGTGAATTTGGCCCATGGATCTTAACGGTGTTT
The DNA here is from genome assembly GCF_030548765.1 of Shewanella sp. 3_MG-2023. Classification (NCBI taxonomy): domain Bacteria; kingdom Pseudomonadati; phylum Pseudomonadota; class Gammaproteobacteria; order Alteromonadales; family Shewanellaceae; genus Shewanella; species Shewanella sp. 3_MG-2023. Next base: position 10,182 of record NZ_JAUOSH010000029.1, read on the forward strand.
AAAGTGTTGGCTAAATTTAAGTTTTTGCGCGGCTCTAAACTAGATATGTTTAGCTATACCAATGAAAGAAAGATGGAAAGGCAGTTAATTATAGATTATCAAGCAGATATAAAGCATATCATCGAAAACCTGAATCATGATAATTTACCACTCGCCATTGAAATCGCTCAGCTACCGCAAATGATTAAAGGCTTTGGCCATATTAAAGAAAACAATATTAGCGCCACACTCATGGCCAAAGGAAAGCTATTACATCAATTTACCCATGGCCCAGATAAATCAGCCATTCAATTTAAAGAAGTTAGCTAATACATAGCTACAGAGAGTGAATATGATAGATATTATAAAAAAGATAACCGCTATCGTAGGTGATAAAGGCATTATCCTTGGGGATGACGTTGCCAACAGGCCTGCTTACTCTTATGGCAAAGGACAATGCCAAGCACTGGCCATAGTGCGCCCTGCTTCAACCGAAGAGCTATCTAAGGTGATGAGCCTTTGCCACCAGCAGGATCAAACCACCATCCCTTGGGGCGGGTTAACCGGATTGGTCAATGGTACCTATGCAACAGCTGACGATATTGCGATTTCGTTAGAGCGCATGACTCAGATTGAGTCCATCGATAATCAAGCGGGCACTATGACAGTGCAAGCGGGCGTGCCGCTACAAGTAGTGCAAGAAAAAGCCGCCACAGAAGATTGGTTATTTGCTCTGGATTTAGGCGCCAGAGGCAGCGCCACTATTGGCGGAAATATTGCCACCAATGCTGGCGGTAATAGCGTGCTTAAATATGGCATGATGCGTGAACAAGTCTTGGGCTTAGAAGCGGTTTTAGTGGATGGCACGGTTATTTCGTCATTAAACAGTATGCTAAAAAATAACGCCGGTTATGATCTTAAACAGCTATTTATCGGCACCGAAGGCACCTTAGGTATCGTCACTAAAGCCGTGTTACGCCTGCACCCTTTGCCCAGCAGTCGCAATACTGCCATTGTCGCCGCAACCCAGTTTGATGCTGTTGCCAAGCTACTGAAATTACTCAACAGTCACTTAAATGGTCAGCTATCGGCATTTGAAGTGATGTGGGGCAATTTTTATCAATTAATGACCGACTCAGACAAGCACAATACGGTTATCGACAGTGGCTATCCATATTACGTGTTAATTGAAGCCACAGGCCATAACGCCGAGCGCGACGCCGTGCAATTTGAAGAAGCGCTAATGGCTGCGTTAGAGCAAGATATTTTAGTGGACGCCGCAATTGCTAAGTCAGAAAGTCAGCGTGAACAGTTATGGGCCATGAGGGATGATATTGACACTGTCATCAGCGAGTTAAACCCACTGTTTGCCTTTGATATTAGCCTGCCTATTGCCAACATGGAGCAATATATTCAGCAAGTTGAAAGCCAAATTATGACGCAGTGGCCCCATGCAAAATTCATTGTATTTGGTCACTTAGGTGATGGTAATTTACATTTAGGCATTTGTGTAGGTAGCGATGATGAGCAGACTAAGCATCAAGTGCAAAGCATTGTTTATCAGCAGCTAAAACCTTACGCTGGCTCGATTTCTGCTGAGCATGGCATTGGTTTAGATAAGCTTAAATACTTACATTGCTCCCGCACTGACAACGAAATAGCCTTAATGAAACGCTTGAAGCTCGCTTTTGACCCTAAAAACCTGCTCAACCGCGGCAAGGTTTTCCCTTAGAGGTGGTAATAAATGTCAGCGTAGCAAGCCATTCAGGTTTGCTACCCTGTCCAATTAACTCAGCAATTAACTCAGCAATTAACTGCGTAATCAGCGAGAGATATTTCAGGGCGCTCGCCACTAATAAGGTCTGCAAGCGCCTTGCCAGAGCCTGCCGCCATCGTCCAGCCTAAATGCCCATGGCCAGTATTAATATATAAATTATCAATTTTTGAGCGGCCAATTAGCGGTACACCCGATGCTGACACCGGTCGTAAACCCGTCCAACTTTGGGTGGTTTCTGGGTTCACAAAAGCGCTAGACTCAGGGTAAATCGCCTGCAATAAATCATAAAGATTCTGCAACCGCCCAGGATTTAACTGGGTATCATAACCGTTAAACTCTGCCGTACCCGCCACCCGAATTCGATTCCCTAGCGGCACCACCCCAGCGTGCAGCGAATGGTCTATCACAGGCATGCTAGGCCCGCCCTGCCAGCCATCAAGCGTTAGGGTTAATGAATAACCTTTACAGGGGCGAACCGGAATATTAACGCCCACTTTATTCGCTAATAACGGCGTGTAACTGCCTGCTGCCAATACAAATGCATCGGCATCTAACTGGCCTTGGCTAGTGTTAATGTGGGTGATTTTGCCCTGGTGCTTAATAATATCGCTTACTGTGGTGTTATATAAAAACTGCACCCCTACTTTTTCAAGGTAAGTTGTTAGCTCAACACAGTATTGATGGGCATCGCCAAAGCGATCTTCAGGAAAATAAATACTCCCCGCAACCTTATCGTTTAGCGGGGCCAATGCAGGCTCAAGTTTAAAGGTGTCATCACGGCTGAGCATAGTAAACTTAACCGCTTCAGGCTGAAGAAACTCGGCCATGGCCAGCACTTCATCCAGCTCCTGTTGCTGACGACAGACCTTAATGGTGCCACTGCCACCACCCAGATCAGTCAAACCGATTGCTTGGGTCATATCATCAAGCACATCTAGGGTGTATTTCGCCATGCGGGTGTTACGAAAAATACTTTGCTCGTAGGTTTTACGGCGAGAGTTTTTTAGAAAGGAGAGCCCCCACAATGCCAGCGAGGGTAATGCTTTAGGTCTGAGTAGTAATGGCGAGTCTTCTTTGCCAATCATTTTTAGCATATTAAAGAACACACCTGGTGCATTCCAAGGATCTGACAAACTGGGGGTCAGTAAGCCGCCGTTGGCAAAACTGGTTTCAAGGCCTGCACTTTCACGTCGATCAATCACTGTGACTTGATGCCCTTGAGCATGTAGCTGATAAGCGGTGCTCAAGCCCAACAGTCCACTACCAATAATAATGATATTCATGTTTTCCCCTCAAGCATTACAGCGCTAATTGGTGGCTAATCTTTTATCGCTAACGCTTCAATTTCAATGCGCGCACCCGGGATCAATAAATCAGATCTCACAGTCGCTCTAGCAGGAGGATTATTAGGGAAAAATTCAGCATAGGCCTGATTAAAGGCGGCAAAATCTTCAACGTGGGTTAACCAAATGGTATTTTTTACAATGGCGTCCAGCGTTAAATCTTGCTCTGCCAATAAGTTTTTGATGTTGGTTAGCACTTGCTTGGTCTGCACGGTGATATCACCATCCACTAATTGATTGTTCTGATCAAACGCCATCTGCCCAGATAAAAAAATAAACCCACCAGCAGCAACTGCTGGAGAGAAAGGTAAGCCTAAGGCATTGTTACCTAATACTTGTTTAGCCATTTAAATTCAACCTTATATCAATGATGTCATGATGATTAAAAATCATTATAGGAGTAATTATTTGGCCAACACTGCAATCAAGATGACACTTGGGTAACTCTTGTTAATAAAAAAGATCCCGCTAAGCCTGCAGGTAACAAATTAGCACCATTTATTACTATGCTGTCGACCTCAGTCATGGTAGAAATAATCAGCAGCCTTTTACGGTGATGGCTAAATTTTTTACAAGAAAAAAGCCAATATAACAATAAAATATGGCCGTCAATTTCAGCATAAATACTAAAAATAATAACCAAAGTGAGCTCTAGTATGTCGAATACAGCTAATTGGATTGCGTTATTGCCGCAACACATTCAAGACGAAGTAACCGCTACATTTAAAATAAAACACTTTAGTGATGGAGAGCACATTTACAGAAAAGGTGAATCAGGTGCTGGCGCGGGCCAATATCAAATACTCAGTGGTACGGTCCGTCTAAGAGTTATTGCCGACAATGGTAAAGAAGCCACTTATGTGATTTATGGTGAGGGTGACTGCATCGGTTTTTTATCCGCTATTGATAATGATGTACGCCCGCAAGATGTTATCGCCATTGGTGAGGTCAAAGTCGGTAAAATTTTATCGAAGGACTTCGAGCAATTAACTGAAAAATATCCCATTATTTATAAAACACTGTGTGAGCATGTGGCCTATCGTATTCGAGAGGTGTTTAACATGTATGAGTATGGGTTATTTTTTAATTTAGAGCGCCGCTTAGCCAATCAAATATTATTTTTACTGGCCTTTTCAGCCACTAATGTTCCTAACTCTGCTTGCCAAGAGCTTGAATTTACCCAAGAGATGTTAGCCTCTTCAGTAGGTGCTACCCGTCAGGCCATTAACAAGTTACTGAAAGATTGGTCAGATGCCGGATTTATTGAATATCACTATGGAAAAATCCGTATTTTAGATTCTAAGCCGTTAGTCAAAATATCTGGGGTGGATAAAATGATCACCTCTCAAGTGGCTGTTAAAGCCATCGCGTCATAGGCGTAAATAGGCTTAATTGCCCGCAAGTTACGGGATGAGTTAATGACTGCAGTGACGAGTTGAAGTTAATGGCTCACTTTAAACATTAAGTTAAATAGCATCAAAAAAGCGCAGATTATAAAATAATCTGCGCTTTTTATTTATCGTCAAAACCAAGGTTAAGCGTTAGCTAGACCAAGGTTACACCTGCAAGGCTAAAACTTATATTGTCCTTTAACGCCATAGGTTCTTGGCTGGCTGTACTGAGCACGTCCTATGCCCAAAAATGAGGTCGAGTTATGAATTTGCGACACATCATCTGCCAGATTTTTACCCCATAAGAACACATTCCATGCGCCTGACTCAGCTTCAAAGCCAATTCTTGCAGCGCTTTCACCGCGCTCTTGGTTTAAGTTACTGACGGCATTATCTGGGTTTGAGTAAAACTTATCCCGTTTGAAGTAATCAGCCTGAACCACAAAATCGCCATAGTTCAGTGAATAACGATACTCAGCGCCAATGCCATAGGTATATTTAGGCGCTTCAGCTAATTGATTACCCGAGAAGTCAGTACCAGGGCCTGCTGGCTCTGGAAAAGCTTTAAATTCAGCATCAGTGTAACCATAGTTTGCCCACAACTGTAGACTGTCGATAGGTTGCCATTGCAGCTCAAGTTCAAAGCCTTTACTTTCAACTTCTGCGGCATTGGTAATAGTAATGGCCGTGCCACCTGATGGCAGTTGAGTAAAGCTTTGCACTTGGTAATCATCATGTTGTGAGATAAACACATTGGCATTTAGATTTAAGGTGTTATCTAAAAATGGCGACTTAAAGCCAATTTCATAAGAATCAACCGACTCATCTTCAAAAGGTAACGCTTCGGCATCATTGATTAAGTCGGCATTATAACCACCGCTTTTAAAGCCGCGAGAATAGCGGGCAAATAGCAGTAAATCTTCAACAGGGATCCAATTTAAGCTCACCGTAGGTGATACATCTGATGCGTCACGTGACTCTTTGGCTGATAAATTAGTAAACAAGCCTGAAGTATCAACAATGGTGTAATCAATAGCTTTCTCTTCATAGGTGTAACGAAGACCTGCGGTGATACTCCACTGATCAGTAAATCGATAATTACCGTGGGCAAATAGCGCATATGAATCGGCATCAACATCAGCTACACGGCTAGCACCAACATACACTGGTGGCGCAGCTGGGTTAAGTGCAGGTGCAAAGGCTTGGACATCTGAGTCACCCTCAATACTTTGGGTTAGGTAGTAAGCGCCAACAATGTAATCAAAGCTTTCATAGGCAGGAGAAGCGAGTCTTAACTCTTGAGAGAAGTGAGTTGAGTCTTCTGTTTGAAATTCAGTAAAGGCATAGGGCAGTGGCGAATAGTCTTCATCCACATCACTTAAGTTCCATTCTGAGCTACGTAGGCCTGTAACCGATGTTAATTGGAATTCATTGGCAAAGGTATGATCAATGGTCAGCCCGCTGCCTTTAATGGTGCTATCTAACCTTTGGGTTGAATCTAATGACACCACATTGACATCCGGTGCGAGTGGATCATCGACTTTTTCACCCAGTAATACGTTGGCTTTATTTTCAACATAATCAAAGCTTAACGACACGTTGGTATTCTCACCCGCATGCCAATAAAATTGCGCTCGGGTTGCCAGCTCATCTTTATTATTGAATTCATCAACAAATTTATCTGCTGGGAGGATCACCCCCAGCGGATCGCTGTTTTCAACAAAACCATCACGATCGGTTTTCGTCACTGACAAGCGCCCTGAAAAATCTTCAGAAAATGGAACATTAATACTGCCGTTATAGCTTTGCAGGCCAAAATTGCCAATATCCACACCTAAACGCCCGCTCAGCTCATCTGAATGTGGTCGTTTAGTAATAATATTAATCGCACCAGCAACGGTATTTTTACCAAATAGGGTTCCCTGAGGGCCGCGCAATACTTCAACACGTTCAACATCTAACGCGGATTGGTTAGCAGCTGATGAGCGCCCAACCCAAACGCCATCAATATATACCCCAACGCGGTTATCGTAACCTGGGTTACGTGAGCGATCACTAATACCGCGAATACCAAAAGATGGTGACGACTCTATGTACCCAGTGACAATCATGTTCGGCACACTAAATTGCATGTCTCGCACATCTTGCGCGCCTAGCCTTTCAATATCGGTCTCGTTCATGGCACTGATGGCAATAGGGACTTCATTAATTGATTGGGCGCGTTTTTGTGATGTCACCTGAATGACTTCAATACCTGTGGCGTTGTCTTGTTGCGTAGGGTCATTTTCTTGTGCATAGCTTGGAGCACTAAGCCCCAGCAAAACCACACTAATTGCGATACCTAATTGTGTTCTCTTCATCGTCGCACCTGTTTATTTATTTTTGTTTATTGGATTATTTTTATAAGCAAAAAACAGCACGCTCCCAAACTGCGCAACTCAACAACTTTGCCTTTATCTAGGGGTAACAAACTGATTAGAGGCAATCTGTCATCTAGATTACAAAGTGGTAACTTTCACGCAACGAACAAAAAGATTTCATCTTAACATTTGCCAGCAGCGTCTTTGTCACTGGACTGACAACTGCTGTTTCGGCGCATAATGTTCAGCAAATGTAATCAATGTGACAGTGTGGTGATTGCTTAAGCCCCTATCTTAACGTTAACGTTTTGATTACAAGTTGGTGGTGGCATGAAAGATTCAAATAAAATTCGCGTGGGGATCGGTGGGCTATTTCATGAAACAAACACCTATGCCACAGAGTTAACTGGGCCGACAACCCTTAAAGATTTAGTGGTGTATGAAGGTGAAGCGCTATTAAAGCTTGCGGGTACTGCCATGGGCGGCGCTATTGATGCCTGTCTCGAAAGTGACTGGGAAATCGTCCCAACAGTATTCATGCACGTTAACACCACATTCGGCACAGTTACCGACGATGCTTATGCCGCCGTCAAGCAGCAGCTGTTATCAACATTAGCCAATGAGCCAGTCGATGTATTTTATTTGATGGTTCATGGCGCAGGTATCGTCCAAAGCACCTCAGATTTAGAAGGCGATCTGGCTAAGTCCATCCGCGAGGTCGTTGGGGTTGACACCAAAATCGTTGCCTCAACTGATTTACATGGCAAAGTGACAGATCTTATTGCTCGTGAATATGACTATTACACCACCTGTAAAGAATATGCCCACGTAGATTTTAATCCTTGCGCCAAAGAAGCACTACTCACTGGGGTTAGCGCCTTTTTAAATCAACTGACGCCCACCATGAATTACCAGAAAATTCCGATTTTATTGCCGCCTTCAACCACCATGGAGGCAGGTACCTTTGGCACCTTAATCCGCGATAAGTGCCTTGCCTATGAAGAAAATCCTCAAATACTCAATTGCTCGGTAATGCACGGTTTTCCCTATCAAGACACTGAATATTGCGGCATGTATGTATTAGTGACCACTGACAACGATATTGTGTTAGCTGAGCAAATTGCCACTGAATTTGCCCAATGGATTTGGGACAACAGACAACTCAGCCTTAATCTGCCACCTAATGTCGATCAAACCATTGCCATCACAACCGATATTCTTGCCACTAAAGGCCTCTATCAAGCCCCTGCCGCTTTTTGGGAAAATGATAATAAACCGATTGTGATTGCAGATATCGGTGACAATCCCGGTGGCGGCTGTACCGGTGACACAACCCATTTGCTGAGTAAAATCCTCACCACCGACTTGGGTAAAGTGGCCTTTTTTAATATTCGCGATCCCCAAGTGGTAAAGCAAGCGATTGAGGCGGGTGTTGGCGCAACGATTAGTGTCAATTTAGGTGGCAAGTTAGATCCACTTCGCAGTGGCAATCCTATTGCGTGCACAGCTTATGTAAAGTCGATTTCTGATGGCATAGAAACCATTCGTGGGCCGATGTTAAACGGTGTCAGCTTCGATTTAGGCCCTTCAGTGAGACTCACCGTTGGCCAAGTGGATGTGATTGTGCAAACCGGTTTAGGCCAAGCTTTTGACGATGTATCGGGGCGTGCCCACGGCATTGATATTTATGAATACGATGTGGTTTGCGTTAAATCATCAGCACATTGGCGCGCCTTCTACCAAAAAGTAAGTGATCACTTACTGATGGCTGACTCACCCGGGCTTACCACCGCCAGAGTGGGCGAATTTGCGCATACCAAGCTCACGCACCCTATATATCCCATTGATAATGATGCCAGCTTTCCCATTAGCGCGTAAACGCTTCGCCGATAACAATAATAACAAGGATCATTTATGAAAAGTTCCAGCAATGTCATCAGCGACGATGGCGCATTAAACGCCGAAAACCGGCCCACAACTGCCGAAGATAGCAAGGCGAGCAATCGCTATTATGTGCTGTTTATGCTGGCGCTAGTGTGCGCCTTGGCTTATATGGACCGCTTCGTATTGTCGGTGTTAATCGAACCAATAAAGCACGACTTAAGCCTTTCTGATACGCAACTAGGTTTGTTAACCGGCTTTGCGTTCGCCTTTTTCTATGCTGTGTTTGGTATTCCCATTGCCAGACTGGCAGATAAATATAATCGTCCATTGATCATCTCTGTTAGTGTGGCGCTGTGGAGTGCCATGACTGCAGCTTGCGGTATGTCAGTTAACTTCATTCAACTACTATTAGCCAGAATTGGCGTCGGAGTGGGTGAGGCAGGCTGTATTCCTGCCAGTCACGCCATGCTGGGGGACTTATTTCCCGGTAAACAAAAAGCCTTTGCGATTGGTATTTTCCAAGCTGGCGGCACCGTTGGTATTTTAGCGGGATTAATTTTAGGCGGCTTACTGGCCAACAGTGTGGGTTGGCAAATGACCTTTATTTTTATGGGCCTGCCCGGTTTAATCGTGGGCTTGGTGGTTTGGCTGACAGTAAAAGATAACAGAGGCCTAGATAGTGTCAGCAATCCGCTCATCAATGCTGATAATGATAAGCTCAACCTTATTGCGACCATCAAACATCTGCTAACACAAAGAACCTATCGAAACCTGATGTTAGGGCTATCTATGGGCGCGTTTGGTAATTATGGCATTGTGCAGTGGCTACCGTCATTTTTAATCCGAACCCATCACATGAGCCTTGAAGAAGTCGGTGTTCTTTATGGTTCGGTAATGGGCTTTGGTACCTTGTTTGGTACCTTGGCAGGGGCGTTTTTAGCCCCTAAGATTATTGCTAAAGATCAGCGCTGGGAAGTCAAATGGGCCGCATGTTGCTTTGTGATTGTCATTCCAATCTTTATCGGCAGCTTTTTAGTTGCTAACTCAACGCTGGCACTGGGGCTATTATTTTTAGGGGTATTTACCTTATCAACTGGGACTGGGCCATCATTTGCCGCAGTGCAAACCGTTGCAGGGCCTAAAATGAAAGCCATGGCCGTGGCACTAACCATGCTGTGTATGGCAATTTTAGGTCAAGGCTTTGGACCATTAGTGGTTGGCATGGTCAGTGACGCTTTAGTACCACAGTTTGGCGAGCAATCACTGCGCTATTCCCTCAGTATCTCAATGATTATTTTGGCATGGGGTGCGATTCATTTATTTAAAGCATCTAGCACTATCGTTAAAGACAGTCAGTCGCTTTAATTAACCTGTCATCAACGGCTTAGGTAATACCTAGGCCGTTAGCTATAACATTGCCATCATAGATACCTGTCTGCTTGCTGGTTTTACAGCCAAAAAATCAACATGGCTCGTCGCTAACCTCTGCCTTTAATCCCCCCTTTGACCTGCGCTTTGAGCGTTAATACCTCAGCTTAAACATTTCTGGTCTACAGTATGTATAAACTAAATTATGCCAATGCTTTTTAACCGACTGATAAAATCGTAAAAATAGCCAAATGTAGGTATTCAGTAAAGCACATTTCGGTTACTATGCGCGCCAAATAACGACTCCCTTTTACCCTAGAGTGACCATGCAAAATGAACGATGACAACTTCATTGAAAAACGCCGATTTATCATAAGATTAGGTAAGGCGTTGCACAAATTTGGCACCCCGGCATATCGCCTTGAGTCCCATTTACAAACGGTCTCTACTACCTTGGGGATTGAAGGCTATTTTTTGATCTCGCCCACTTCAATGACCTTCGTGTTACAGCATGATACTGAGCAAGAATATAATCATGTGGCGCGGGTCAAACCAGGGGAGTTAGATTTAGGCTCCCTTGCCCGCACGTTTGATTTAGTTGAAGAGCTAACCACAGGTCAGCGCACCTTAACCGAAGCCCTTAATCGCCTAGAAGAAATTGCCAACAAGCCTAACCCTTACGGCCATAAATTAACCTTGCTGTCTTTTGGCGTCAGCGCCGGCGCTTTTGCGATGCTGATGGACACCAGTTGGAATGATGTGTTCTGGTCAGCCATGCTAGGGCTACTGGTTTATGGCATGGTTTTTTGGGCTGAGCGCTCGTCACGAATGGCAGAAATGCTTGAGCCCCTTGCGGCGGTGATATGTGCGATTCTTGCCTGCGGTATTGCCATATTAGACCCTAGTATTAATATTCCTGTGGTGATCCTCTCTGGGATTATTATTTTTATTCCCGGTTTAGCATTAACACTGGGGCTTGCGGAGTTAGCCGCGCGGGATCTCATCTCTGGCACAGCCAGAATTATGGATGCGATGATGCTGCTGTTTAAGCTGTATTTTGGCGCCGTATTAGGCATGACACTGGGTAAAGTCATGTTTGGCGAATCAGTGCATATTGAGCCTTACGCGCTACCAATTTATGCCTCGTGGGCGGCGGTGCCATTACTCTCAATGGCGTTAGTGATTATCTTTAAAGCCCGCCTTAAGGATTCACCTTGGGGCATTTTTGCCGGTATCGTGGCGTATTTTTCAGCCATGATTGGCGGCTTATATTTAGGCGAGTCTATTGGTATTTTTGTCGGCGCACTGGCGGTGGGCATTTACTCCAACTTATTTGCCCGTTGGATGAAAGCACCGGTATCCATTGCCCTACTTCAAGGCATTGTTATTTTGGTGCCTGGCAGTAAAACCTATATCGGCTTAAACGCAATGATTTCAGGTGAAACCATGCTCAATCAGGCCCATATTGGCTCACAAGTGTTCTTGATTTTTATGTCACTGATTGCTGGACTTATTTTCGCTAACGTCATCGTACCGCCTAAACGCAGTTTATAATATTACTGGCTCTTAGCTAATGCTATATCCACATGGCTTACCTAGTGTTTTTGTTAATGATCTTGCTCCCTAAAAAATAACTTAGGGAGTGAATCTGCTCCCTTTCTTTGATAATCACACCACATCATCACTCAAAAAAACCACCTAAAGAATAAACCGACCAACCTTTTACCACTGCCACCACACCTACCTCAATGTATATATTTAACAACAAAAACATTCTTTTTGATGTAAAAATGTTATTATTTATTAGATATTTAACTTTTTTTATTTCATTCCATCTGATTTTGTAATATCTTGTGCGCCGCTAGAGAAGCCTGCAGACCCGACTATGATGTTAGGCTGTATTTCGGTTAAATGGATGAAGCACCTCAACTTGATTTCACCATTGCCTATCTTGCTTGAATTACCTAGCGACAATAAATCAAATAAAGGAATGATTGATGAAAAACGTTACAGCTTTAGCACTTTTAACTAGTTTATTCGCATTACCTGCTATGGCAGCTCAAGATGCACCATTTCAACATGAAGCGGGTCTTAAATACTCTGCTAATTCTGAAGAATTCGGCGACGGAGCATGGAATGTTAACTACCGTTATTACACCGCTCCTGTTTCTCAAGATGAAAGTCCATATGCGCTAAATGGCTTCTTAGCCCAAACAACAAACATTGGTGCTGACTACTCAATGTTTGATGCTGCTGATTTTGATAGCATTGGTATTGATGGTACTTATGTATTTGATAATAAATGGTTCGTTGGCGGCGCATATCAGAAACTTGATTTTGACGTTGTCGATTTCAGTGTATACAAAGTTGATGTAGGTTATTACTTCAATGACAGCTCAAAAGTTGCAGTTTTCTACACTGACGGTAGTGATAATATCGAATCATCTTTTGGTGCAGAAATCCGTAGTTTCCTTGCCCTTGAAAGCACTTCAGGTGTCGATTTAGGTGCTATGTGGCTCCATACTGATGATAATGACACTTTCGACTTAAATGCTGATTGGTATGTTACTAAAGCATGGTCTGTTGGTGCTGGTTATTCAGATAACGGTTCAGATAATAACTTTGCACTAAAAACAGCTTACTGGTTACGTATGTCTGATTCTTTCTCTGCAACGTTTGAACTATCAAAAGTACTTGATTCTGATGCTGATGGTATCGGCGCTGGTATAGGTATTGTAGGTCGTTTCTAAAAATTAAAACGACTTAAGTAAACCATTAGCACCGTTCATTGCTAATCCCTTCTAAAAAGGAGCCCTGATGAGGCTCCTTTTTTATGATCTAACATCATTCTAAGATGCAGAACCTTCTCAGTTATTTCTTCTAACAATAACTCCTCTGAATAGGATAATTAAATAAATCAGCGAAATTTTAAATACCCGCCATACTAAGATAAGGCATTTAATTTCAGCTGTTGAAATTTTAAATGCTATTTACTCAATAGCTTAATTAGCTATCCCTTCTATAAATAATTGAGTAGGTACCATAATAAAAACTAATAATATTGTGATAATTCGCGCTAATTGCGCTTTAGCCATTATCCTTGTTATTACCTTGATTATCTCTATCGCCGCGGCACATGCTGAGCAAATTAACAACCTGCAGCATTCAGCCTCGGCATTGGTAATGACAAACAGCAAAAACCAGTCAACCCCCTTTACTGTCGATAACATTATCGTGCAGAGCAATGCTATTTTTGATGAATCAGACCCTGATGCCTTCTTTATTCACCACTGGGCCAACTGGCTACATATCAACACCACTGAAGCAACGATCCTCGATAAGCTTACGTTCACTGAAGGCGATGAGGTAAATCAAAAAACCTTTGCAGAATCCCAGCGCTTACTGCGAGCCGAGCCTTACCTGCGAGAAGCCAAAATTTATCTCGCAGAAAAAGATCCTAGCGCAGAGAATGAGCAAGATACTGTGGTGGTGGAAACCTGGGATAATTGGTCACTCTTGCCCACCTTCAGCTTAAGCTCTAGCGGTGGTGAAACTAAGTTTTCTGTCGGGATAAAAGAAGATAACTTGATGGGACGCGGCATTAAAACCCGCTTTAAATATCAATCAAATGCTGATCGAACCGGTTATAAGTTTGGCATTTCAGCACCACTAAAATTCATCAAACACGCCACAATTGCTGCCAATTGGTATGATAATAGTGATGGTCAAGCAACCCAACTGTATTTTAATAAGCCGTTTTACTCACTAGATACCCCCGATAGGTATTTCGCAGAATACTTAACCGATCAACGTATTGATACCTTAAGACAAAATGGCCAAGACGTTAATGAGTTTGAGCATAATGTCGATTATGCCGCTATCGGCTATGGCTGGCTTATTGATAAAACAGAGGCGGATTTATCGCGAATTAGCTTAGGTTTTACCCAAGATAAACACCAATTTGAGCCCAGTGAGACCTTCCCAAATCAAGCCTTGCCTGAAGACAGAGACTTTTTATACCCTTGGGCAAGTTATGAATACTTACAAGATGATTATAAGGTGTTTACTAATATCCATCTGATTAATAATCATGAGGACTTTAACTTAGGCTGGCGTCACTTTGTGCAATTAGGCATTGAGACTCGCGATGTCGCCGAAGAGTCTTCTGTAGGCTATCACCTAACGGTCAGTAGCAGTCGAGGCTATCAACAACAAGATAATTTATTCTTATTTAATCTTACTGGTGAAGCCAGCTTTAACACCAGCCAAGCCGATTACTATAATATCAGCATCCAAGGTGAATACTTCCACCACATTAACCCTAAATGGACCGCCTACGCTAAAACCCGCTTAGCCAGCTCGCAAAATAATTACCTCGATGACCCCTTTGCCCTAGGCGATGATACAGGGGTAAGAGGTTATCCTAACGACTATCAATATGGTGATAATCAATGGTTGCTCACAGGAGAAGTCCGCTATTATCCCAACATCAATTTATATCAACTTGCTGAACTTGGCTGGGCCACCTTTGTGGATATTGGACAGGCGTTTGGCGGGCCTGATGACAATAATGAAGTCAACGCCCCCATTGGCAGCATTGGCATTGGTGCCAGAGTGTATTCATCAAAATCCAGCTACGGTAGTGTCGGCCATATTGATTTCGCGGTGCCCTTTACCAGCGGCGAATATGTCGATGATTGGGAGTGGCGCTTTCAAGTGAAAAATCGTTTTTAAACTGACACTTGTCGTTACTGCTGCAAGCTTAATTTTACTCTCTAACCACTAAGGCTTTTTAACCGCTGAAAAGCCTGCTATTTTTTGTTTCACTTGCTGTTCTTGCTGTTTATCATCAATGCGATAGATGCTTTTTATTCGGGTGGTGAATTGCGGCTCTGCCGCGGTCGATACCGTATCAAAACCCGCTTCAACTGTCCCCAGTTTCGATGAGACCAATAAGGCTTGTGCAAACTGCAAATTATTATCAATGCCATCAAGCACCAGTAAATAACTTTGCCTTGGGCGCACGTCAATAAATAAACTACGGCTATCGATACTACGCCAACTATCAAGTCGAAAATGACTAATCGAGTTAACCTGCTGTAACTCATCAAACTGATACATGGCCGCTTTTTGCTTACTGGCTTGCGTTGCGGCGCAGCCAGTAAGTAATAGCATGAATCCTAAGCTCATCAACTTGTTTACAGACATGGTATACCCTCCTTTTAATTCATTGCGGCTGAAAACAAACACTTTCAGCAACAACCACTTACGCCACATTTTTCACTTACAATGAATAACCATCACTAAAATTAGTTTCAGTTTATTTATACAAGTTTTTATAATTCGGTACGTGTTCAACCCACTTAGGTGGCGTGCCAATATATTGCTGCACCGCTTTAATAAACTCACTCACTAGCAGGGTTTGCTTACGATGCGGATAGACAGCATATATGCCAGTATCCATAGTGGAAAGTGAATAGCGGGTTAATAATGGCACTAATTTAAGCTCAGTAATCGACTGATTTAAATTAAATAAATCAATATGAGTGTAACCTAAGCCATCCTTCACCGCTTCAATAATGGTTCTGACATCGCTGACTTTATAATTCCCCTGCATTTTATAGTTTTTAAACTGTTCGCCATGGGGCTGCTGGGATAAGCGCATCTGATCTAAGATGACATTACCATTGCTATAAATAACCGCAGGCAATTGAATTAACTCTTCTGGGGTTTGCGGGTGACCATGCTCTGCCAAAAATGCTTCTGATGCCAAGATGGCAAAGTGGGTCTTGGCAATTTTTTTTGCAATCAAATTCGACTCTGTGAGCTTGCCAATCCTAAAAGCCACATCAAAGTGATCAGAAATAATATCGGCGCGTTTATCATCCAATGACAGGGTAACTTTTACATTGGGGTATTGCTTCATAAATTGGCTGATGACAGGTTGCAGATACTCCTGACCAAAGAAGATAGACGAGGTAATTCTAATAATCCCTTTTGGCTCAGACTGGTATGAATCGGCAATATTTTGGATTTGATTTAGGGTATCTAATAACGTCAGGGTTTGTTCGAGGATCTCTTCCCCTGCTGAGGTTAATGAAAACGATCGCGTTGAGCGATTAAGTAATTGCACCCCTAATTCGGCTTCCAACTTTTTGATTTGCTTTGACAGTAACGAGTTATCCATATCGTGCAATGCCGCCGCTTTAGTAAACGAACCCTGCTGCACCACATCAAGAAAAAGACTCAGCTGTTTAGTAATCGATTGCATTTATCATGTCCTTGGAAGCTTCAAGCAACTTCAAATAAGCTTGAATAAGCTTGAATAAGCTTGAATAAGCTTGAATAAGCTCGAATAAGCGTACTCAGCTAACTTTGATTAAACTAATCATAGCTTGCTGCCAAACTGAATCCAATCAAAGTCGCCGCCTAATAGTTGATATAAGCTTCAAGTTTACGATTGCTCAGTATCAATAACTTCCCTCAAGCCCTTATGCTTATCTTTGCCCTGAGAAAAAATGGCTATCACTCAACAATTACGTCGAGAAATTAAACTTAAATCTACGCTTTTTCAATGCATTAATCGCAAAACACTTTTATTTTGAACAATCGTTCAAAATAAATCTTGAACGATCGTTCAATTAAGTCTATATTTATTTCACACAATGAAGTTACCCCCTATTTTTTACTAGAGCTAACTGACTTGAACTAAATTATTTATAAGAAGATTCAAATTCGGAGCACCATCATGAGCAAATTTACTATTCACACTATCGAGTCTGCACCACAAGCAAGTAAAACGATGTTAGAACAGTCTTTAAAAAGCTTTGGCATGGTGCCCAATCTTCATGGAGTGCTTGCTGAATCGCCGAATACCTTTGAGGCCTATCAAACACTGCATAACCTATTTGAAAGCTCATCTTTCAATGCCGAAGAATTAACGGTAGTGTGGCAAACCATTAATGTTGAACATGGTTGTACATACTGTGTACCAGCCCATACTGGCATCGCCCATATGATGAAAGTGGATGGCGCATTAACTGAAGCACTGAGAAATCGCACCGCAATGCCAACCGCTAAATTACAAGCACTACATGACACCACATTGTTGATGGTGCGTAACCGTGGCTTGTTATCTGATGCTGAAATGGAAGCCTTCTTTACAGCAGGTTATGGTCAGCAACAGTTACTGGAAATCGTTTTAGGTCTGTCACAAAAAGTCATTAGCAACTACGTAAACCATGTGGCTCATACTCCGGTGGATAAGCCTTTTCAACAATTTGCTTGGGAAAAGTAGCCGCTAATTCAGCGCTCACCAATAAGTAAGACGTTTACGGTTAACATTAAAGCTGATAATTATCAGCTTTAATCATTTTCAAAGCTAAATCCAAGTACAATTCTAAATTCGAACCTAAGTTCAAACCTAAGTACAAACCTAAGTACAAACCTAAGTACAAGCCCAAGAAAAGCATAAGTCCAAAATCACATAGCAAGGCAGGTGTAATATGTCAGATAAAATTAAACTCGATATCGTTTCAGATGTAGTTTGTCCATGGTGTGTGGTCGGTTACAAGAGTTTGCAGCAAGCCATTAAAGAGCTGGGGATAGAAGACAAAGTTGAACTTGAGTGGCAACCTTTTGAACTCAATCCTGATATGCCTACAGAAGGTGAAGAATTACGTGCACATGTGGCGCGTAAATATGGTTCAAGTGCTGAAGATAGCGCCAAAGCCAGAGAAAATATTGCCCAGCGCGGCGCCGAATTCGATTTTGAGTTTAACTTTGGCGACGATATGCATATCGTTAATACCTTTGATGCTCATATATTGCTGGATTACGCCAAAGGTTTTGATAAACAAACTGAATTGAAATTACGTTTGTTTAGCGCTTACTTTACTGAGCATAAAAATGTCTCAGATAGAGCAGTATTGGCCAATGAACTGGCAGCTATTGGGCTTAACGTCGATGAGGCTATGGCATTATTAGACAACCCCGACATCAGAGAGCATATCAGCGCTGAAAAAAACCAATGGACCGCTGCGGGGATTTCTTCGGTACCGACGGTTATATTTAACCGCACTAGTGCCTTAAACGGCGCTCATCCGGTTGAGTCATATAAACAGGTACTGACGCAACTATTGGCAGAGTTAGAAAGTAACTAATGGTGAGACTTTTTTAAAGCCGATGACATAATAAACGGATGATAAATATCATCCGTTTTTTAGTTTATGAACCCGCTGTTGATGGGATTTATCCCGTTCTGCTTTAAGCTTTTAGAGCACGGCTCATTAACTTCACTGCTAAATAAGCTTTGGTAAATGTTATCACTGCGGCGTTAAGTCTCTTTAATCGCAAATTGGCTCATCATATTATCTAATGCTAGTAAATCAGTGGCGATCACATTGGGCTGAATCTCCCAAGGGTCAAATATCGCCGTTGGTGATCGCTTAACCCAAGCTGCTTTAAGCCCTGCCGATATAGCCCCCGTCACATCAAAAGAATTACTGGAGATTAACCAAGTTTGACTGGCGACTGAGCCTGACACTTGCAAAAAATGCTGATAAATAGCCGGATTAGGCTTAAAGGTATTGATCTCATCGGCGCTCACTATCGCTTCAAATAACTCAATAAGGCCTGCTGTTTGCAATAATTGCTCAACCGCTTTGGCAGTACCATTTGAAAAGGCAAATAACCGATAACCTTGGGCTTTAAATGCCAGCAAGCCTTGCTTTACTTCTGCAAATGCTGGCAAGGTTTTATAGCGTTCTAGTAAGGCTTGTTTTTGGCTTGAAGATAAAGATATTTGATAATACAGGCAGGTATAATCTAGCGCTTGGCGGGTACACTCACTAAAAGGAACATAATTGTTCATCAAGCCTCTGCGAAACGAATACTCTAATTGTTTCTCGCGCCAAGTAGTTGAGAACCCAAAGGCTTTATCACCCACCAGCGTTTGCAATTGTGCCAACAGCCCATGGGTGTTAATTAGCGTGCCATAAACATCAAAAGCCAGTGTAATAGCCATATTCATCCCTTAAAAATAAAATCATTTATTTAGAGGTTTTACTTTAGTGCTCTTTGTCCCTAGCCGCTGCATTGCCATTGCAACAATCAAACGCTTTTTAATGGCCAGGCATTAATTGCGAACTTTCAAATACACCATCAATGAGAGTTTGAATGGTATCGTCATCTTGATTGGCATGGGCATAAGTACGAATACCAATTATCTGCACTTGAATAAAACGTGCTAACGCCTGTGGATCTTGAGTCGTATCTAACTCACCTAACTGCTGCGCTTCAGTGAGTAGTGCGGCAAATTCAGCCTCAACCATCCCTAAGGCACTTTTAGCTTCAGCTAATAATTCGGCATTGTCTTCAGTTAATTCTGCCACCGTTTTCACCAACATACACATACCGCTCGGGGCTGCAGATTTATTGCAAATGACAGAGCGTTCAATAAACAGTTTTAATGCTTTCAGTGGCGAGCCGGCATCGACGCGACATCTCGCTAGCATCT
The DNA here is from genome assembly GCF_030548765.1 of Shewanella sp. 3_MG-2023. Lineage (NCBI taxonomy): Bacteria > Pseudomonadati > Pseudomonadota > Gammaproteobacteria > Alteromonadales > Shewanellaceae > Shewanella > Shewanella sp. 3_MG-2023. The sequence continues at coordinate 29,801 of NZ_JAUOSH010000029.1, forward strand.
CAACACCCGTTTGAGCATAGTACTGTAAAGCCTCTTTAAACAGCCCTTCTTTGCTGCCAAAGGTGGCATAAATACTACCAGGACGGAGATCGATCACTTCTTGCAGGTTGCGCATCGAGGTGGCGTGAAAACCTTTTTGCCAATATAGGTTGGCCGCTTTTTGAATCGTGTCTTCACGATTAAACTTGGCTAATTTACTCATAAACTTACCCTTATTACGGACGCTAACCACGGACTCTCATCACGTATTTAGGTTACTATATTGAACGATTGCTCAATTTTACAATGAACGACTGTTCAAGTCTAGTTTGCCCTACTTAGGCGTGCCAATAATCACTGCACTGGCAGTTTTAGAGGTTATCTGATTTAATCAGCTGAATAAATGACGCAACTTGGTACCAAGGCTTAAACAACTGAACTCCAATAACCATCAGGCCAAACTTCCATTTCAATCTAGGCCATTATCCCCAATGACACTGTCGATAGTGTTAGTGGTATTGCTGTGTCAGTTATTTACCATGAGCAGTGCATTCTCAGTGCAATATCCTCACGGAGAACATCCATCAGGTGTTGTGCTTGCTCATCATCATGCCCATTTATCACAGCACTCTCATCCTTACCATGACGCTGACATTACGCTTAACCTGCCCTTTAATGCCACTGAGTCACAGGCAGAAATACTGACGGCAAATCACCCTGCTCAGTCCGCTGCAGATCATGAACATTCTAGCCATTCGCACTCAGCAGCTCATCCACCATTCGAATCCACTTTTACCGCTGAACTTTCTCATTCGAGCACCCTTTCAGATAATCCAGTCAATTATCAAAGTCACCAATTTTCTCCCCCAATCCCGCCACCACATCAATAAGTCAGCGACTTTATAATCATATTCGTAATAAGAGTGATTTAACTGACTGCGCATTCATCAAGGCCAAACTGAGTTATTTCAGCAGAGCTTCAATGATTGAGCTCAGTCGTAAAGCGATATTTATAACGCGCATTTGTGCGTGACTTATTGGAGTTACAACAATGAGCCAACCACTGGCCACTGCCATAAAAATGGTGGTGATATTCATGGGGCTTTTCGCTTCATTTTCTTTATTTGCCCATGGTGTTGATGAAGACACTCGGCAATTTCTTACCTTAAATCAGGGCGTTTCCATCTTCCCTTTCATTTACATTGGCGCTAAACACATGGTCACTGGATACGACCATTTACTGTTTCTCGTCGGGGTGATTTTCTTTCTATTTCGCACTAAAGATGTGCTGATTTACGTCAGTTTATTCACCATTGGCCACAGTGTAACCCTGCTATTTGGGGTGCTAAATGATGTGCAGATTAATGCTTATCTTATCGATGCCATTATTGGATTTTCAATTGTGTACAAAGGCTTTGATAATCTCGGCGGCTTTAAACGCGTATTCGGGTTTCAACCTAATACCAAGGTTGCAGTGATGATCTTTGGACTGTTTCACGGCTTTGGTTTAACCACCAAGATTCAAGAGTTTCAGCTGCCCAGCGATGGACTTGTTGCCAACATCATCGCCTTTAATGTCGGTGTTGAAATCGGCCAATTTTTAGCATTGGGATTGATACTGATCGTGATGAGCTTATGGCGACGTCATAAAAGCTACCTGCAGTTTTCTACCGCCGCCAATACCTTGCTAATGAGCAGCGGCTTAATGTTAGTGGGCTTTCAATTAACTGGCTATTTTATCAATTAATCAGCCGGAATATGCATCATCATTTACCGCATTTTTTAAGGAACAAACATGAACAAGAATGAACAACAGTTGCAGCCAATAGTTATTCCGGTGCACTCCATAACTATTCCTGTACACTCCACAGCAACGCTTATTAAAGCCAGTATCGCCGCAGGTGTTATTGCCGCGATTGTACTGGTCACAGCCATATTACCTGCTGAATACAATATCGACCCGACGGGTATTGGCAAAGCCTTAGGGTTAACCAAAATAGCTCAAGCAGCTGAAATAGGGACTGTTGAAAATACAGAAAGTGTAGAGGGTATAGATGATATAGAGAGTGCAGCGTTAGTCATTGTCACCGCGCCCTTAGTTGCAGACATTAAACAAGCCCGAAAAACGGCAGCGGTAAGATCGGATAGCGTCAATGTGGTTATTCCTGCAGGCAAAGGGTTGGAATATAAATTACTGCTCAATCAATTTACTCATTTAACCTATCAATGGCACACCCTTGATGAAGCGCCGTTGTTTTTTGACTTTCACGGTGAGCCCCAAGGCGATACCACTGGCTACTATGAAAGCTACAACATCAGTACTGCAAATAAAGTGACAGGCTCATTAACCACCCCTTTTGCAGGTGCCCATGGTTGGTATTGGAAAAACACCAGCGATGCTGCCATTACCGTGGTACTCAACACGACTGGGGCCTATAACATTAAAGGCTGATTGGCTTAATGGTTAGTGGTTAATGGTTAGTGGTGATGAGTCATCAAACTAAATCAAAAAACTAAATCAAAAAACTAAATCAGAAAAAATCCACTGTCGATTATCTTAACGATACTCTGATAGTGGATTTTATTTATTAGAATGCCCCACTTTCAAAGCCAAACTACCAGCAGCTTCAGTTAAAAAAGCTAAAAATATCTAAAATCAGGCCAAACCCTCTAAAAAACTCTATTTTTAAAACAGTTCACTCATCAAATCTGCGCATCTTTAGCTAATGTCCTCGGCGGAAGCAATACTAATAATCCTAAAATTAAGATGATCATGATGAACAATAAAAAGCACATATGGGCATATAGCATGTCACTAGCCGCTCTTGTTATGGCAGGGTGTGGTAACGATGGCCGTGATGGTGAAGACGGTATTTCACCACCACCTAGCAGCCCTTCAGCGAAGGTTTTATCCCTCGATATTGAAGATATTTCTGTCTCTGAAGGTAATATTACCCTTAAATTCTCTGCTGAAAATGAACAAGGGACGCCAGTCACAAAAATTAACAGCATTAGAGTTGAAGCCGCTCAGTTACTCGCACCAATTAATGGTGATAGCTCTGCTTGGCAATACCTGCTCAACGAAACCTGCAATGAAGAGTGCCCAGGAGAGCTAACCGACTTTGCTAACGGCCAATACCAATACACAATGGGTACCAACTTAGCCGATAGCAGTTACTTTCCAAATGGCTATGATGCAAGCTTACCTCAACGCGTTATCCTCCGCGTAAATGGCACTGAGTTAGTGCCGACCACATATCAAAACACTGATTACATGGTCGATGGTTCTGAGCTATCGTTCACCCGTAATATTGTTGATAGTCAAACATGTTTAAGCTGTCATGAAGACATTGCCAGCATTAAACATGGCGGTGATAGCCTAGAAAACTGTGCCACTTGCCACTCTGCAGGCAGAGTCGATGATGATAAAACATGGCCTATAATTGCTCATCAAAAGCATATTGGTGTTAGCTCTGAGACCGTTGGTAACTGTTTAGCTTGTCACAACAATGAAGAAACAACCGAACACACTGAAGCGCTAAACTGGCAAACAATGCCAACTCGTGAAAATTGCTCTAGTTGTCATAACTTAGAAGAAGCCAACATCGATCATAGCGGTATGAGTGATAACAGCCAATGCTCAAGCTGCCATAGTGCCGAGCATGTCTATGATAAACACCGAGGCAAAGCCGATGCCGGTATCGCTGGCCGCAGCCTAATGAATGTCAACATTAGCGATGCGAAGATTGTTGATGTTGAAGGTGAATCATTTGCAGAAATCGTGGTTGGACTTGAAGATCAACAAGGCCAAGCGCTGCCTTTTACTAGCACAGAAGCAAAAGATTGGGATTATTTAACCGGGCTTGAGTTGTACGTAAACTGGGGCATTGATGTTAATTTCACCCAAGGGCAACAAGACGGTATAGGGCTTGCTGGTCACATGGGACAAGGCCGCGGCTATACTGTTTACGGTAAAACCACCAAACGAATGACGTCAGAGCAAAGCGGATTACGTCCCTTAACGCCTGTGCATGCATTAGTTGATGGCAACCTTGTTTACCGGGTCGGGCCAATTGAGATGAATGATACCTTTGCAGGTGACACCTCAGACAATTATGGCTTTATCTCGAATCGAGTCTTTTTCTGTACGGATGATTTAGGTCAAGCAGCGACCTGTGGTGCCGAAGGCGTTAAGAGCAATGCTACCTATAACAAACGTTGGTTCTTTGATGCCAATGGCCTGCGTGATGAAATTCAACGTCGCCCAATTGTGTCAAACAAAAATTGCGGTTCTTGTCATGGTTACAATGAAGAAACGGATACTACCGAGCTAAATTGCCGCAGTTGTCACTCTCGCAATACTGAATCAAACCTTGAGCTGGCGAATACGACCTGTTTCTCCGGTAATGACGGTGAAGAAGCTATTGCATTTAAGCCTATGCCTATGATGCCTCGCGGTAAAGGCTACGGCACCTCAACTGCTGATATCGTTGATGCGTGTGTCGCATGTCATAATCCCAATACTCCACCGACCCAAGCCATTCGCGAACGTCATACTGTGCAAGGTGACAAAGACTTTGTTGAGCAACTCGTTGTGAGTCACCCAGATCATAAAATCTGGATGCATTCATTACATAACAACCAGCGGGCAACTCAGAAACAACCGGATTGGATCCGCTCAGTAAATTACCCCGCTAACCAAGCCAACTGTTACCGTTGTCATGAAGGTGACACTTTTGGTGCAGAGCGTTTAACTGAAGAAGGCAAACCCTTAGCATTGGATCTGACTTATGATCCTGATAGCAGAGCATATCCGGCCACTGATGTTAACGTCGATGCTTATGTGAGCCCAGTGTCGGCAACTTGTTATTCATGCCATGCCAAGCGGTATGACGAAGACAGCAATACCATGGTAATTAAGCCCCATGTACGTGCGCATATGGAGCAAAATGGCGGTCGTTTTGGTGTCCCTAAGGATGAACTGGAAACAGAATCCTGTGTGACTTGCCATAAATTAGACAAACTCAAACAACAGCATAAATTGAATTAATCCCCAAATTCATCATCACTCTCTCAAAGGGGCATTTATGCCCCTTTTTATTTGAGGAAGGTCATTTTTTTTGACCACTTTCACATCAACATCAACCACATTCCGCTATATTATATCTCTTCTTAACCACTCAGGAATTTTCATGTTGTTGCTGGCCAACTTGCTATTCGATTCTGACAAACAAACCCTGACGGATGCTAGAACAGGTGAGCAGCACTCATTATCGTTTTCAGAAAATGCAGTATTAAAACATTTAATACTGGCTGAAGGTGTCGCCACTAAAACCGATTTACAATCAGCTGGTTGGCCTAACCGCAATGCGACTGATGCATCTCTCAATCAATGCATCAGTACCTTAAGACGAAAGCTTGCCAGCGATGAGTCAATAGAGCTTAAAACCATTCCGCGTCATGGTTACGCATTAAACGCGCCACAGGCCACAAAGCAAAATAAACATACCCGTGCAACCCTAACCATGAAGGCTATGGTTATATTGATATTTTTGAGTATCATTATCGCCGTTATAGGGTATAGATTATGGCAACCGTCCTCAGTAAACCTGCCTTTTAAGTTATGCCAACAACATCCATTAACAGCAGTAATTGAGGCGACCTCAGAAGATCACTGTGATTCATTGCCGCTGCCCATAATTAATCCATCCCAGCCCCAATGGCTAGGACAACACAATCATTACTACAGTTTAGCAATGTGCCCAGAAGGTGATTGCGCTCAAACGGGCTTGCTCAATACCGTTAGCCATAACGCCTTAATATCTTCAGTACAATTACAGCAGCTGACGCAAAAGATACAGCTCACCACCACGCCGTCCAGAAATCAATTAACCTTACCCAAAGCGGCTGTACAAACAACTGAATTAACCGAGCAACATTATAATAATTATATTTATTATCCGACTGAATCTGGTGACATCGTAAGAGTCGATTTTAGGATGGCCTTGCTCTACAACGAAGACAAAGCAGGCATTATGACGGTTGATGCCTGTATTAGCCTGTTAAATTGCGATGGGGCATCGATACAGTTTCAAGCTCGTTATCAATTTAATGAGCAACAAATAGAGCAAGAAGGTCACAACATAAGTGTATTTTTCATGACCGTTGACCATCAACACCTCACTCCAGATCAACATTTAGGAAAACAAGGCGAACTGTTCACTTTTTACAGCTCGTTGCGCCGCAGCCTATTGTTCGATAATGATATTCGCTACTACCGCCTACAAGATGATGAGCATTATGGTGTATGGCAGTTACCACTGTTAGGCAATCCGGTAGCATGGCTGCATCGGCAACAATTAGCGCTATAGCACCTATTGATGAGCCCATTTCACATTGCAGATTGCAGATTGCAGAGTACTCAGTACTGCTAAGCACAACGCGACATAGGAACTTGGTCATCTTGTCTTGCCCGTTTCTATTGGAAACAAAACTGCGATGCCGTTGTTGCCGGGGTAATTAACATTACTCGGAGTATAAAATGAGACACTTGATAGGGCTTAATCGTCAACACCAAGATAATTAACGATAAAAAAATCCACTGTCGATTATCTTAACGATACTCTAATAGTGGATTTTTTAAATCATAATCTTGCGCTGTGCAGCAACAGGTTTACTTTTGTGTTTTACGGTAATGATCAAAGTTTTTAATGTAATCTTCCATGTTGCCTTCAAGCAGCTTGCGGTACTCTTCAGTGTAATAGGCCACCATGTCAGCTTTTTTCTGCTGCATCTCTTCGGCATTATCAAAACCAGTAGAAGCAAACCAAGCATTGTAGCGGGTTAAGGAATACATGAATGAAGCGCTTACTTCACCCGTTTTTACCTTGGGATTTTGATTAAACTCATTAGCAACATTAATAAACTGACTAGCGCGATCGAAAAAAGCTTTATCTGGTTTTGAATCAAACATGATAGATCCTTGTACTGAAAGTTGCCTGTAGCGGCAAAGTAAAATAGCAATGGTAATAACCTACGTGCTTTTACGCTGGTAAACCTTAAGGTGGTTCACACTCTGCAATAATGATGCTCCGTAACTGTGAGCAGCATCAATATGTCGAGAAATCACTGAATTTAACACATAAAAAAACCCTACTGATCATTAAGTAGGGTTTTATACTTTCTAAACTTTAACGCTAAACTTTAATGCTAAACTTTAATGCTAAACTTTAATGCTAAATCAGCATTACTGACCTTTAGCTTTACAGTTAAATTCACCGCTGTAATCAAAGTTAAAGTTGTAAATAGTGAAACCTTCAGTACCTTCTTTAGTACCGTCTTCACCGTCTGTAGACAAACCAGTGATTTCATTAGTTGCACAGCGAATACCTTCTTCAAGTTTAGCTGAGCTAAATGAAACACTTTCTGTCGTTGGCGCGATAAGCTCAAACACTTTAGCGTTCGGGAAGGCTAAGGTGTTATCACCTTCTTGCTCAGCTAAACGATCAGCTAAGTAGAACTGCACCAATTCACGGTTATTAAATGCCGCTTCTTCTTTAACTAGCTCAGCATTATCAACACCTGGCATACGCGAGTTAGATGCACGGTAGTTGTTAGTGATCACATAGATTTCTGCGTCATCAGCAATTTCAACACCGTTATAGGTAAGCTCAACTAACTGCTTGCTGTCTGTTGTATCAAATTCCCAACCATTAATGTTGGTGTACTTTGATTGGTTTTCAACGTTGATTGTGTACTTAAGTAGCCCTTCACCTGACTGGTTAAAACCAGCGTAGAAGGCATCAAAGTTATAACCAGGGAAGCCTTCAACAAGGAAAGTCTCACCTTCAGCTAATGGTAAGCTGTTATAAGCATTTGAGTTAACCCACTCAATCCAGTTTTTCATATCCGCACCGGTCATTTTTAAAACGGCAGGGGTATTGTTATCAAATACATAGATATCAGCAACTGAAGCGTTAGTTAGCTCACCAGTTTGAATGTTGGTGTAATCGGCGCCGCCATTACGACCAGATTTAAATGGCGCAGATACAGACATGAAAATAGCGTCTGCAGATGCATCAGCAAACTCGCCTTCTGCTTTCCATTTATTCAGTTGATGAAGCTGTGCTTGGTTAACCACTTGCATGGATAAATCTGGTACCACTTGTGGGAAGAAGCTGTTCATGTTGACATCGATTTTAGCAATCATTGCTGACATGTAATCAACTGTACCTTCATGCTCTTCAACTACTAGATCTTCAATAAGAACATCAGACTCATTTGGAATTAGTGAGCGCAGCTCGGTTGTAGAGTGAGAATGGTCAACAGTCCATGTCTCGCCGTCATCGCTAGATTTAAGTTTAAGATCAATCACCCCTAACTTAGCACCCCAGAAACCTGGCATGATGGCTGGAATACCATTAATTAAACCAAGCTCAGGATCAACCCCTGGAATTTCACCGTATTCATTATTTGCATTCGGGAATTCACGGTGGTCGTGACCAAACATAATGGCATCAACACCGTCTACATAAGCAAGGTGTAAGGTTGCGTTTTCAGCAAACTCATCATTATTGTCATTGAGGCCTGAATGCGGGATAGCAACAATAACGTCTGCGCCTTCAGCCTTCATCATAGGCACAAAATGTTCAGCGGTTTTCTTGATATCTGAAACCATCACATTACACACTAGATGCGAAGCATCCCAGCCCATAATATCTGGTGGTGTAAAGCCAATGACACCGACTTTAACATTGTATGATTCACCATTTTCGGCAATAAATTCACGGTCTAAAATGACATATGGGTTATACATATTTTCTGCGCTGTCATAAAAATCTTCAGTAATGCGTACTTCACATTCATCTGCTGCATTGCTGACTTTTTCAAGCGAGCTATCAGCTTTCCATACGTTTGAGCTAACATAAGGGAAATCTGAACCTTTAAGCGCTTCATCTAAGTATTCAAGGCCATAGTTGAATTCGTGGTTACCTAAGTTAGCCGCATCATATTTTAAATGGTTCATCGCTTTGTAAACCGGATGCTTGTCATCTTTAAGATGCTCTGCACCTAGCGCTGCCATGTAGTCACCCATTGGGCTACCTTGGATTAAATCACCATTATCAAATAACATGCTATTGGCGACTTCTTCACGCGTTTCAGCAATCACTAAAGAAGTACGCGCTAAGCCCCATTCAGGCAGATTGTTTTCGTTGTGATCTGCGCTCTCGAAGTAATTGTATGGCATTACATTGGTATGAATATCTGTGGTTTCCATCAAACGAACTTCCATGCTAATGGTATCGTCTTTTGGTTTATCGTCTGATGAACTATTACAACCTGTAAGTGCTGCTGCAACACTGGTAGCAAGCAGAAGCTTCTTAGCATTCAATTTCATATTTATTCCGAATAATTATTTTATTTAAATCTGTATGCCGAACAATTACTACAGATTAAGAATCGTCAATTAATCTCAAGTGATATATTCAGCATCAGTAAAGGCGGGAGTAAATCAAATAAAACATGCAAATAAGTAAAGTGAAGATTTTATTTCAAACAACAGTAAAAACAAAAAACAGCTTTGAATTTAAAGTCAAAAAAATAACAACGCAGAAAACAAGCAACAAACGTAAAAATAAAAATTACAGATATAGTTTGAAAAACAAGCTTAAGACTCACGGCTAAAAACCTTAAGTCTTAACTTACCCCCTCATAAATATTTCAGTTAATATAAAAACAGCACATATATTCAACAAGTATCTCTTAGGATAAAAATAACCCTCAAGATATGAATAAAAAACAACACTCTGAATTGTTTCGACAGCAAGAGACTGCCACAATCAAAAACATAAAATAATTAAAGTACAGACAGATAAGATAAAACCAAAATTTCAGACCTCTATTTTACTCTAGCCTTTGGCACCATGTTTAATTACAAAACCTTAGCTTTTATGATTGTGATGATTGGTAGAGCTTATGTCCCAGTCAATTGAAATGACACTTGTTCTTGAAATGATCAATAAATTTCAAATCTGACCAAAATAGAAAACAATTCAGTACTACTCGCCTACTGCTACTGATAACATTATAAATATAAAATTAGTTTTGAAAATTTAAATTAAAAACCTGGCTGCAACAAGTGTTTCTCACAAAATAAACACCAATCAAGCCGCAAACAAACACCTGAGCAACAACAAATAAACATCTTAAGCCTCGCCGCGACACTTTAAATTACCAACAAATTAAATGGCAATTAATAAAAATAGTTTCTTAAATTATTCAAACCCTAATTATTAATAACCTACAGCAGTTACAAAATGATTAGATTGTTAATAAAGACATAAGCAAAGATAAAATAGCAACACTATTTGTAAAATACAGACATAGAGACAACCCAATTTAAACAGTGTAATCAATTATCAGTTAAATATAATTTTATTATCGAAAAGTGCTTAATTAAAAGTGTAAGAATTATAACTAAGTCCCTGGTAGATGATATTGACTACTACTGAATTCAATAGTACTTATAAAGGTAAGAGCACATATAAACTGATTGCCAATTAATATGTGCTTAAGTGTCTGATTGACGATTAAAAGCCCGAGCCTAGGTTAAAATACAATGCCCGCTCCTCTTCACTGGCGGCGACATCCACTCCCATATGAATGCCGTAACGTCTGGCAATTTGATAGCGAAAGCCAACACCATAAGCATTAACGGAGTCGCTGCTGTCTTGTATTGATTCCGTCTCTGTCTCTGTTTGGCCGTAACCGTAAAAGGTCGATACCGTCCAGCGGTGATCTATGTGATACATCAACTGCGCTTGTAAGGTGCCGACTTGATCACCTTGATAGCGAAATGCTGATACACCACGAAGATCAACATAAGGCTTAGTGGTAGGTGAAAGGCTGGTGTCTTTCTCATACAATTCCTGATAACTAGCAGCGACCGCAAAGGTCCACTTTTTAGCAATAGGGAAATAAAACTCGCCACTGGTATCTAAGGTACCGTAATGACTGTCAGAACCTAACGCCTCATCATATAACATGTATTCAGCCGATAAAATGTAACCCTTTTTCGGGAAAAACATATTATCTCGAGTGTCATACTCGGCCACTAAACCAAGACCTGAGGTGGTATGTTTATCACCCAGTGCGGTTTGCAAAAACCAATCAACTACAGCGTTTGATGATGAGACACTGGACACTGACCATAGCTGTTTTAAGCCCAACAATAATGGCGTATCAGCCACTCTAAACTGCAGTTTTTGCATGGCAAAGTAAGCTTCGGTAGTGGTATCAAATTTGAGGTTTTTCCCTTCAGGTAGTAAGCCACCTAAATTAGTATAAATATCTAAATTCGCCTTAGCAGCACCTGCGCCGCCGGTATAACGAATACTATCGTTTAACCAAGAATGACGGTGCCCCGCAAAAGCAAACCAAGTACCATTGGCTGTCGCGCCGCCGCCCACCAAGGTCATTGCTGCAGGAATTAACTGGGCGCCGCCATCAATAGACTCAAGGGCTTTTTGTTTACGTAGTTCTTTTTCTTCATCGGTTTCGTGCAAAAACAAGCCCATCAAACCACCACCAGCACCAACTGCAGGCTCAGTAATTAAAATAGGAACCGGTAAAAAACCATAGGCATTTTCAGCGAGGTGATAGCCAAGATCAAATTGGCCATCTTGCTGGTCAAAAAAATAAGACTGCTCAGCAGATGCTTGCCAAGAAGCCATCGCTAAAATGTATAATGAGATTTTTTTAAACATGAAGTACCTAACCAAGTAAAAAGAGTACCAGTACTGAATCGGCCGTCCCCAAAAATACCAATATGGGTTAGCACAATAAAACTCAGCAGCATTAACGATAAAAATTATGACTTAATTAAAGCAGTTTTTCGACTCACTGTTGAAGGATCTAACCATTCAATACAATTACGGTAAGATATCTCTGGCCTATGCATATAAAAATGCCTGCTTATTCAAAGAATAAACAGGCTAGATACGTGTCAGTTTTCAACCATTGTTATGGCGCTTGATTTAAGAAAATGTTAGCTAAATTTACGGATAACGCTAACAGGTGCGACTCGCAATACCCAATGCAAAATTGCCCATGGCCAACCTGGCACAAAAGCGTTGGCTTTTTCTTTATTAATCGCTTTTACTAACGCCTTACAACCGGTTTCGGTATCGACAATAAAGGGGATTTTTTCAACCCCTTCATTGATCTCACTTTGAATAAAACCAGGGTGAATACAGCTTACTTTTATCGGGGTATTCATTACATCAATACGTATGCCTTCACTAAGAGATGTTAGCGCTGCTTTAGTGGCTGCGTAAACTGTCATTGCCCGTCTAAAACCACGTACTGCACTGACTGATGATATGGTGACTAAATGCCCTGAATTTTGAGCCCTAAAGATAGCCATTGCCGCCTCAGCTTGTGCAAGTGCGGCAATAAAATTGGTTTCTGCGGTTTGCTTATTGGCATGAAAATACCCAGTACCAATAGAAGCACCTTTACCCATGCCCGCATTAATAATAATGCGGTCTAACGGCCCCATTTCAGCGTTAAATTGATCAAAAACGCTAAAAACAGCCTCATGATCATTCACGTCTAAGGCTTTTATCAGCACGTTAATTTGCGGGTTAATTTGTTCTAGCTCAGCCTTGAGCTCAACTAACCTATCCATTCGGCGGGCACACAGTGCTAAGTTAGATCCCTGTTTTGCAAATTCAATGGCCATTCCTCGACCTAAACCCGAACTTGCCCCGGTGATCAAAATATTTTTTCGCATCTTATTATCCATTTTATGATGAGTTATTTTTATTATTTACATGGGCTATTTAAGCCCATTTTAGGCGCTGTTACAGCAAAAATAAGCACTTAGGTGTAAGTAATTATCCTTTTATCCCCTTGTTGCTCGAATATATCGTGCTCATTTAATGACGACAATGACCACTGCTTGTCCTGACCTCTGGCCACCACTTTGGTCACGCCGCCATTGACTAATGACCAATTAATATCGACAAACTGTGTTAGCGGCAATCCCAATAATAAACTGGCAATCACGCTAATTGGTCCGCCCGATGAATAGACCAAAATGGTTTTACCGTGATGCTCGCTGGTTAAGCGCTCAAAAACACCTATGACCCGTTGCTGAAAATCACTCCAAGATTCTGTATATAGGTTGTTTTCATTTAACTTAGCCGTTGCAGATGCCTGTGTCCACTGCTGCATAGCGCCGAAAAAGTGCTGCTGAAAAGCCGCGAGAGGATCGGGCTCTTGAGCTAAAAATGCGCGCATTTTACTGGGGCTGGTAAACTCAGGATGATACGCACCGAGAATATTTTGATGGTCATATTCATTCCAGCCAGCATCTTGCTCACTTAAACTTATCAGTGCATCATCGGCCAAACCAAAGGTATCTAGGCTATGCTGCGCGGTTTGCTGATGGCGTAACATTGAGCCTGTTATCACGAGATCTGGCGTAATGGTTTTATTGGCTAAATATCGCCCCACCAGCTTAGCCTGCTCAATGCCTAAATCAGATAACTGATCATAATCATCGGCATGAAAACTGGCTTGGCCGTGACGAATTAGAAAAATTTTACTCATGGTAAGTCCCATCACTAAATGCTGAATTTGCTGCGTTAAGCGCCTTATATAATGCCCATAAACCGTTTTTACATCCAAATGCTAAATCATGCTCAACAGCATTTAAAGCCCGTAAGAGCGACCTGTTTATTTCATTAACATAGCCTATTTTTAAAGGGGATTCGACAGTCTTTAATCATGATACAAAAGAAGCCTTTTTAGTTACTTGATTAGGAAGCAAAGAATTGAGTTATGAGGGTAAGTGATAGTGAATTAGAGCGCTTTTATTCGCATTAAGAATTACGCAGTCCAAGTTGGATTGCAGTGCCAAGCTTGCACCCACTTAGGCACCTGAGCTGCTGGCATAGGTCTAGAAATACCATAACCTTGAGCTATAGTGCAGTGAAGTGATAACAGCTTGTCAGCTTGTGCCTTGTTTTCTACCCCTTCAGCTATGACCCCAAGGTCAAAAATATCAGCTAAACCGATAATAGCCTTCAAAATGGCCAGATCAGACGTATCTGTTAACATATCCCGAATAAAGCTCTGATCAATTTTTAATTTCGTAGCAGGCAAGCTTTTAAGGTAGGTAAGTGATGAGTAACCAGTACCAAAATCATCTAAGGCAAACTTAACGCCCATTTGTAAACAGGCGTTCATTCGCTGACTGACTTTGTCCATATCTTCTAAGGCGCTGGTTTCTAATATTTCCATTTCCAATAGCTCGGGAGAAATATTAGGGTAAGTGGTTAAAGCTGCTGCTAAGTTGGCGACAAAGTCACTACTTTGCAATTGGCTAGCACCAATGTTGACACTAACGGGAATCGTTAAGCCTTTTTCTTGCCACTCATCTAGTTGTTTAAGTACAGTATCAATTACCCACTCGCCTATTTTTATACTGATTGAATGGTCTTCAATCATGGGTAAAAAGACTTCTGGCAGCAATAATCCTTGTTGCGGATGCTGCCAGCGCAGCAATGCTTCAACCCCCACTACTTTCCCAGTATCCATATTTACTTTAGGCTGAAAATAAAGAACAAACTCTTGGTTTTCGTAGGCCTGAATAATACACTCAAGACTCTTTCGTTTCGTTTTCGAGGCCTCTGCAGAGTCGTTATCAAAAAATAGATAACAGTTTTTACCTGCGTCTTTAGCTTGATACATCGCATGATCAGCTTGTCTTAGCAATAAGTCTGGATCGGTGCCATTTTGTGGGTACAGTGTTACCCCAATACTGGTTGAAGCCTGCAATATTTCTTCATTACAAATAATATTTTGCGATGCTGCCACCAGCATCCGCTGTAATACTGGTTCACAATCGCTGGCCTGTTCAAGGTCGCTCAGCACTGCAACAAACTCATCACCGCCAATACGCGCTAAAAAGTCTCCTGCACGCAGCGCACTTTTCAACGCCAGTGAAATTAAAACTAAGAATTGATCGCCAGTGCTATGGCCGTGGGTATCGTTAATGGCTTTAAAGCCGTCTAAATCAAGATAAGCCAGTGCCAGCTTTTTATCACGCCGCTGGCTCTGCTTTAGTGCCTGCGCTAACTTATTGGCCAGTAATGCTCTATTGGGTAAACCAGTTAACATATCGTGATGGGCGGTATGCTCTAGTTGCTGCTGGTGCGCTTTAGTATCAGTAATATCAGTAAACATGGAGACATAGTGCATGACCTTACCATACACATCACGCACCGCACTGATTGATTGCATTTGCGGATAAATTTCGCCATTTTTGCGTTTATTCCATATTTCAGCACACCAATAATTATGCTGTTTCAGCGTACTCCACATGCCCTCGTAAAAGTCTGCAGACTGTCGACCCGAGCTGAAAATTCGTGGGTTTTTACCAATGGCCTCTTGACGGCTAAAGCCCGTTATCTGAGTGAAAGTATCATTAACTTCAAGGATATTGCCCTTTAAATCGGTGATCATGATGCCTTCGTGAGCATGACTAAATACACTGGCGGCTAATTTTAATTTTATTTCAGCTTGTTTATTGGCAGTGATATCTGTCAGTGCGCTAAGGCATTCAAGGCCATCTTCGTTAATAGTAAGCTTTAACTGTACCGTGCTTAGCTTATTATCGATGTTAAGTTTTATCTCACTGTCTGGAGAGTCAACGCCTTGAAAAGTATTGGCAAGGTGGGCGTTATATTGCACTAGGGAGTCTTCAGTTAAGTATGCTCCAAGGCGTTTACCCAGTACTTTTTTGCGGGGCATACCTAACATGCTTGCAGCGATAAAATTAGCCTGAGTGATATACCCAGTGCGATTAAGCGAAACATAACCTACTGGGGCTAAATCATATAATGCTTTATAGTTTGTAGCGGCTGATTCGGCGATATCTCTGGCCACTATTAGCTCTTTTTGCTGCATCTCTAATTCGATTTGATGCACCTGTAACTCATGTAATAATCGTTCAGCTGCAACCTCACCTGTTAGTAAGCAGCGCTCATTGCAATCATTGCAATCATTGCAATCATGTTTATGCTGACACTGCATAGAATCCTTACGCAATGAATTCAGGCTTTGAATAGTTGGCTTTATACCCTTGTTCATTGCGTGCACTTGGTCATGGCTATCTTCCTTTGCCTTTGGATATCACTTTGCTATTCCATCTTGCAAAGTTTCTCCAGATTATTTTGTACATCCACCAATAAATTCCTAAGCTCTGCTTCAGAGGAGTTATTCCCCCGCTTAAGTATTTCCCTTACATTATTTAAGGTTTTTAAGTTGTGCTTTTTATCGGTAATGTTTTCAGTCACACAAACAAACAGCCCTTGCTGTTGTGAGTACATTGAACATTCAAACCATTGCTTAGTTTCTTTTACGTAATACTCAATTTTTTCTGGCTTGCCAGACATCGCGACGCGACCACAAGCAGACATAAAGTCACTATTCGATTGGAGGATATTTGGAATGACTTCACTGCCATTTTTTCCAATTACGTCATGTAGTTCGGTTATGCCAACATAAGCGTTGTTTACTTCAAGATAGTTGAAGTCTACCGCTTTGTCATTGTTCAAAATGATTCTTTTATAGGCAACTGCATGGGAGGAATTTTCAAATAATAATCGGAATCGCGATTCCGATTGCGTCATGGCAATACTCGCCATTCTGTTTTCAGTATTGTCACTAAAGGTGATCACTACGCCATCGATGAGGTTTTCTTGGGTGCGATAAGGCATGATGCGCACGATATACCAGCGACCATCATGGGTTTGCACCTCTGTTTGCTGAAATATCAGGCTCCGCAGCACTTCGCAGGCATCATCAGCCAAGGCGGGATAAATTAACGAGCTAACTAAATCAGTGATCGGACGACCAACATCACTGGCAATGAGTTTGAAAATACTGCGTGTTTCAGTGGTATAACGGCGCACCTTAAGATCGCTATCTAAAAACAAGGTGGCAATATTGGTGCTATTAAGCAGGTTTTTCATGTCATCACTGGCTTCTGACAACTCATTAACTTTAGTGTTTAGCTCATGATTGACGGTTTGTAATTCCTCATTCATCGACTGCATTTCTTCTTTAGAGGTGGTCAGCTCCTCGTTAGTACTTTGCAGCTCTTCATTGGTGCTTTGTAATTCTTCATTAGTCGACTTGAGGTTTTCTTGTGCAAACTGCATCTCATTGGTGGTGATCCTTAAATCATCCCGAGCCTGTTGCAGGACTTGGTTTAAGGCAACTATTTCATCAGTATCAGTAGCGCTATCAACGCCATCAGCGCTACTGTGCGTGCTTAAAGCCGAAGTCTGCATTGATGATTCACTAAACAGCACCAATACCATGCCACACAGACTTGCAGGTTGCAGCAATGGTTGCACACTCACATCCACTTGCACTGTATTGCCATTAGTCCCCACACTAATATTTCTTAGTTCAGCCTTCTTCTTTTGGCGCACAGCCCGATTAAACACTTCACTTATGGGCGCAGTTAAACCTTCACGAGCCATTGCAAATAGATTGTGATTCACTTTACCGGCTGCGGGCTCTAAATAATTGCCAGTTTTACCATTGATATAGACGATATCCGCTTGCTCTGTGGTCAGCAACGCCGCTGGCACAAAGTGCTCTTGCAACAGCGATTGGGTCAAGTCTTCTAAGTTCAAATCATCAACTCCTTGGGTTTTAGCGGGCACCAGTTTTTCAAACATTTGCTCAGGTGAATAGCCACCTGAGGTTCTGCTTGGAAAGCTCATTAAATTAATCGGTTCAATTGTCTCGCATCGCTGATAAATACGCAGTTTTTCATGCACAGCACTAAACAGGACGTCGTCTTTACCTATGGTTTCAGAGGTGCCTAACACCAGCACCCCACCAGGATTTAAGCTGTAATGAAATAAGGGGATCAGCTTTTGCTGTAAATCCGCTTCTAAATAGATAAACAAGTTTCGACAACTGATTAAATCAAGCTTAGTAAATGGTGGATCGGTGACCAGATTTTGCTGGGCAAAAATAACCATTTCCCGTATTTCTTTACCGATGCGGTAACCTGCCTTATTGGCCACAAAATAATGATCTAATCGCGTTTGAGCAATATCATCTGCAATACTCGCCGGGTAGATCCCAGCTCGGGCTTTTTTAACCGCGTCATTATCAAGATCGGTGGCAAATATCTGCAACTCAAAATGCTGGGGATAACTCCCTTGCTTTAAGGCTTCTTGAAACACGATTGCCAATGTATAAGCCTCTTCACCGCTAGAGCAAGCAGGTACCCAAGCTCGCAAGGTGCCGCCTTCTGGGTGTTTAGCCAGCAATGCTGGAATAACCTCATCCTGAAGCTGCAGCCAAACCTGACTGTCACGGAAAAAGTGTGTCACACCAATGAGTAACTCGTTAAACAGCAGTTCATTTTCTTGGGCATTACTGCGTAAATACTGAGCATAGTCAGCAATGCAGGTGAGCTTATGCAAAGCCATGCGCCGCTCAATACGTCTATAAATGGTGCTTTTTTTGTAACGGGAAAAATCATGCCCTGTATGGGATCGCAGCAAGGCGATGACTTTTTTAATGTCGTGGTGATCTTGTTCAGTATTTTCAACCTGAATAGGCATGTGGTTGAGGTAATTAACCACATTATCCATTAACACATCTGCGGGTGCTACAGCATCAACTAGTCCGGTATCAATGGCACTTTTAGGCATACTGGCAAATTTGGCCGTATCAGGGCGCTGTACAAACACTGCACCAAATTTTTCTTTGATAGCCCGTAACCCAAGCGTGCCGTCTGAGCCCATTCCCGACAGAATCACCGCAATGCTTTGAGCCTGTTTATCAGCCGCTAAAGACTTAAGAAAATAATCTATCGGTAAATGTAACCCATGGGGCTCAACACGAGGAAATAGCAGTAATGTCCCATTTAAAAGAGTTAGGTCATAAGCGGGCGGGATAACATATACATGATTGGGCTTAACCATCATGCGATCGCTAATTTGTAGCACCTTAAGCGGGGTTACACGCTGCAACAGCTCACACATAATGCCTTTATGGTGAGGGTCTAGATGCTGCACCACCACAAAAGCCATACCACAATCAGCTTTAGCCTGGCTTAAAAACTGCTCAATGGCCTCAAGGCCGCCAGCAGAAGCACCAATACCAATAATAGGAAAGTCAGCCTTTGTCGCCGACGTTTTTACATCAGTTGTCAGCGGAGTCGGCGCGGTAGCAGCATTGGGCTTTTTCATTATTTGAAGTGATTTTATGTTAAAGAAGTCGAGTTTAGATAATGCGCCCCATGAGCAAGAAACTCAATAAACTTAGCCTCATTACTGATTAATAAGGGCTTTAATACATATATTGGTCGTTATTGCTGCCCATTTGTTCACTAGGTCGCTCACTAAGCGATCATGTAACGGATGATTTAGCTATTAGGTCGCGGGCATTTTCATTCACCTTATCGCATGAGTTATGACAAAGCGGTCTAGTTAAACCAGCCGATGGTGATAGACACCTACAGGCAAGTTCACCATAATCGCCCTAAAAATAGCAAATGCACTTAAACACTTGAAAATAATGCCATTTGTTTAATTTCTGTTTTTAGTTTGTTATCAAATGTAGTGGGTTGGTCTAGTGGAAATAAATAAAAATCAAGCGGTGATGGCCGTTGCCATTTTGCTATTAACCTTAGTGGTTGGTGCGACTCAATTAGCCAATGACGGGCTGTTTTTACGCTTGTTATTAGGCCTTAGTTTAGGCTTTGCGTTAGCCAAAGGCGCCATCGGTTTTGCAGGCAGTATTAACCGCGCTTACCGCCGCGGCTCTACTCAATTATTGCAAACCCTGATGTTCATGTTTGTGATCACTGCCATCATCAATGCCGGTTTATTGCTTAACGCTGATAGCCAGCACTATGATTTATGGATTAACCCCATTAATGCAGGGCTATTGATTGGCGGCATCATGTTTGGCGCAGGTATGAGCTTATCCAGTTGCTGCGCAACGGGGATGATGGTGGAGTTTGTCAGTGATGTGCCAAGAGCGGCAATTACCTTAGTGTTTTTTGGCGCGGGAGTCTTTTTTGGCTTTCCATTACAAAGCAGCCAAAGCTGGATAACGGATAGCTGGTTTTCATCAGCAAGCTATCAAGGTAAAGGGGTATTTTTACCCGACTTGTTTGCTGGCACGCCGCTAAATGGTTACTTCATGTCAATTTTAGTGACCATAGTTTTAGCGTTAACCGTGGTGATTATTGCCAAAAAATATGAAAACTATCGCCGCCGTAAAGGCTCATACTTAGGTGTCGCCGGTGAAATTGAGCGTCAACAGCTTCAATCCCAAAGCGTTAACCGTGATGCAGACACACAGTTCACGTTATTTAGCCGTAAAACATATCAAAACTGGCTTGCCAGCCTGTGGCAAATGCGCACCACAGCATTAGTTATTGCCGTTATTTTTGGCATCATGATGGCAAGTACTGGCTCAGGCTGGGGCGCATCGACCCCCTTTGGTATTTGGTTTGCTAAAGGTTTGATGTTGTTTGGGGTTGAAATGAACACCATTACCGAAATAAGCCAGCGCCCTGAAGCTATGTTCAGCACGCCTTTTTTTGAACACGGGGTATCAGTACAAAACTTCGCGATTTTCTTAGGCACGCTCATCGCGGTGTTATTTATGGGTAAATTTAAATTCTCATTTGCCATAAACCACTCCACCAAACAGCTGGCATTGTTTGCTTTAGGTGGACTGTTAATGGGCTTTGGTACACGCTTTGCTAACGGCTGTAATGTCGGCGCCTTGTTCACCCCAATTGCTAATTTCTCATTATCTGGTTGGGTATATTTACTGGTACTTGTCATCGGCGCCATTGCAGGTAACCGTTTCCAACAAGCGGTAATGAAATAAGTTACTGATAGACTAGACAGCAAAAAGCCCGCTTATCTTTCGATAAGCGGGCTTCGTACTATTAGGTGAGCTGGCCGATAAGACAACTTAGCCAACTCAAGCTTACCTGCGCAACGGGTAATACGTGTACTGGATAGAATCGCAGCCTATCGCGGTTACCCTAAGCGTTTAAGGCAAGATAATGGGCCTGAGTTTATCTCACATGCACTTGAGATATGGGCTGAACAACACGGTATTAAGTTAGACTTTATTAAGCCAGGTAAGCCCACTCAAAATGCGTTTATTGAACGATTTAACCGAACTTATCGAAATGAAGTATTGGACTGTTATTTGTTCAACAGCTTGACTGAAGTAAGGGAAATCACGGATAGTTGGCTTGAAGAATATAATTATGATCGGCCCCATGAATCACTAAACGATCTACCGCCCAAGCTATATGAGCGGTTAAATAAAGAAAACTCTCTTAAAATATGATCGATATAAGGGAGGGTTACAGTTTCAAGTGGCTGGGAATTTTAGTGATGTATACCAAGCCATATACCACATGTGCACGGATTTAAATGAGATACGTAAAACCTTAGAAAGCCTCAAAAAAACAATCGGTTACTAAAATTTTTGAGGCAACAAAGTTTACTATCGACCTTCAACTAACACCCTTCAGAATATTCAACCTTGTTTTCCGAAAGCAACCTATTTATGGTTTATCAGAACAGCTCTTTTCTTTGTTTGGTTTGTGGAATATCACAGCAGCATCCTCACAAAATGTCTCGTCTGCCATTCGGATAGGTGAAACTTTTAATCGCTCAACAATGATTGTGGTAAAGCCTGGAAGGCTAGGAACCTCGCCATCTCCAAAGTGGGGATGACACAGAACTCCCTCCACACTTAATAACTTTTTCATTCGTTCAGCCATTTTAGCACGCGCTTTAATCCACTTTTCATAATTGAACCCCTCAATTTCTATATAATCAAACGGGTCATAAAAGATAAAATCATATTTCTGCTTAATTAGCTGTCTCTGCCAATCTCCCAAGTGTGCTCGAACTGAAGGTCGCCCTACTGCAAACTCTTCCAGATCATTGTAAATAGAACTCTCAATTTCATAAATATCATGCAACTTTGGCTTCAGATACTTTTGAATCAATTCCGCAGAAATTCCTAACCCAAAGCCAATCTCGAGTATTTTTTTTGGCTGTAGATAACTAAGACTAGAAAAAATGGCTTTGAAATATGGTTCTTCAGATCTAGACATTACAACCTGTCCTTTCCATATCAGTAAATCATTGGTCTTTTTCTCAAATTCTAGCTGAATGTTAGTCATGGGGGCATTATTCACTTCGAGGTTATTTAAAATCTGCCTTCTGTAGCAACATAATTCTAGAATAGTTCTATATTATGTATCGCTCATACATAAGCACTTAGGTGTACTTTATCTATATTTGTCTAGCTAGGCTTACGCCATACCATTACGAGTTGCATATCCTCTTGGGAAGTTACATCTACAAACCCTGCATGTTCCGCAGCTTTTCGAGACGCAATATTTGATTTGCGCATGTGGGCATAAATGACATCATATTTGCTACGAGAACAGCAGCTCTTATAAACAACACGTCCAATATGGCGTCCTTGGCTCTGACGATTTAAAAATATATGAAATGATGGGTGAAGACCTCTTATCGGATCATCTAACATATTTATATAAGCCTTTCCGGCTCTTTTTCCATCCACCATTACAGTCCAAGCTTCGCCGCCACTTCCCCCTCCTTTATCTCGAGTACCTGTAGTGCTAATTAGCTCAATATCATCAGTGCTAACTGGGCCAAGATTTGATTTAGCTTTTACTAAAGGAGGTTTTGGCGTTGCTCGCCTGATGCGTTTCGTATTAGTTGGCCGAGCCATCAAAGTTCACCAAATGCCTCAAGGAGCCTCTCACAACTTGGGGCCCAAAACTCTGACGGAAAAAAACCGGGAGATAAAGCAATCACTATATCATCGAGACGTTCTAATAGTGAGCGGCTTCTTAGTGCCTCTGTTAGATTATCTATCTGTTCTAATACTTGCGATAATGAGAGGTCTAATGGGCAAGGGTGAAGCACTGCATCACTATCTCCATCATAACGATTACAGAAATAATCCATATCTATATGGAGCAGAAATGCTATATCATTTTCCTCCACTTGAAGGTCTAGACCTTCGAGCCATGCATCGAGATCGTTTGTGAAACGATAGCGGCCGTGCACCGCTCCGTTGGACTTTGCTCTTAAAGCTGTTGTTTCCTCTAAGTTAACAGTAGGGCGACGAGCATCTAAGTTAAGCAATAAATCAGGGGTTGTATCTAATCTAATAGCAAAATCAGACGTATCCGTACATTTAGGAGCCTGACAAAGATGACGCACATCGGAATGTGGAATAAAATGTAAAAAAGGAGTAAGAAAGCTCCCCATGCCAAACGCACCACTTTCAATTGCTTTAGAAACTGAATTAGGGTTATCTAAATCTACTGCCCGACCTGTTATAGGGTCTAACCAACCGTTAGGGCTTAAAAATACTCTCGGTGAACCAAGGTCTTTGTGGTCATCTACATGAAGAACTACAACGTTATTTTTTCCGGTATCCCGATTTAACCATTCACTCCAACTTTCTAATGTCCATGTGTCATTTAAAGATAGCAGTACACGACCTTTACGCTTGCGTGCCACTGCCATATCTTTAAATTGTAGTTCATTTCCCCACCATGAAAGCCCTTCATTTAAACGAGGGTCAACATACCTATAAGGATCATTTGACCACTCTAATTCGAGTTGCCACTCATCCCCTACTTGAGTTGCGATCGCATCTTTGTCACAAAAATAATCTCGGAGCTGCGCATGCCTGCGCAATTTGTTAGGCGATAACCGAGTCAGTGGAATGGAAATCAACGAGTCCATTTGAACTATTTTCCTTCGATGCTAGCTTGAGTATATCCGCTAATTTCTGCCCAGCTTGTGTTAACTGACATTGCTCCAAGGTATCAAAGGCTTGCTTAAGACGACAGTCTGAATCAGCAATCTGATTAAGAGCTCGAGAGCGAAGCCTGTTAGGACCACAGTCACGAACATATATCCAGAAACGTCTCAGCTCAACGAATACAAAGACAGCATGGTATAACCCTGAAGGAGGTCTGAGATCTTCGCGCCATGGGGAAACAACGAGTTTATCAGTTGGCTCTATAGTCTGAGCATAACGTTCAAACAAGTATAACTTTTGGTGACGATGCTCATGAATTAGCGAGTCTGCAAGGTCGTAAGGGTCTATTAACCCCTCACCCTGAAATATTGAAATATATAGGGCTCCGGGAACTGAGTTATCACTGAACGAGACAATTTTTCGTGGATCAGCCATTGGATCCCTAATAAATTGCACTGCACGGCATGTTTCTGTCATTTCAGTTGCAAGAGCTGGACGCCACTTTTTTACTATATCCATAGCTTGCTTGACTAGTTCTCGGCCGGCCTTCACAAGCTCATTCCCTTCAAAGATAATAGTTTTACCGAATGGGGCTCGAAGCCAAAAGTCGTTTAGACCTACATCCCAAGTATTTTTCACACTGCCTTTAGCCAATGCTGACTGCAGAAAATCGAAATAATCAGGTGAGACATTAACTTCATGACCATCTATCGAATGCAGTAGCTGCCCTTGTTTCTTAGCATTTATGGCCTTAGACCAAGCAATCGCACCAGGATGACTTGCCAACAATTCTAATTCGCTTAGTATTATCGGCTTATTAATAAGCTCTAAAGCAGCCCTCAGCTCCTTAAATGACTCGGCTAATGCACCGTCACGCAGTGAATCAAGCGATGGCTTTGATGTCTCAGCCAATTCAAAGTTCTCAAGAGAAAACTTTTCGGGTAAAGGGCATGATGCCTCTTCGCCCCTTTCTGAAGACAAAAGCTCCTTCAAGCGAATTTTAATGTGGTTTATTAGTCGTTTCATCTCCCCACAGTAAACTGTCGGATTGATAAAACCATCTTTATTAAATCGGTGAGGTAAAGCTCCACCGCCGCAAATATCAACAATGTCACACGCCTGACAAACGTCAGCTAGGCCTTCTTTACGTAAATAACGCCGATGTAGCTCAATTGAAGGTGATAAGGCTACTTCCGAAATAGAAGTGTCGGATAGGTTACCTGTAAGCTTGGTAGCACCATCTTGAGTAACTTTCAAAACATCCAAATCATGATAGCTGCCATCCGTTTCTATTGATAAAAGACTAACATCTCCCAAACCGAAGGCATCTGTCCCAGAAGGCAACCCAGCACAAACATCTAACAATGATTCAAACGTTCTCAACTTAATATGAGGATATTGATCTAACCATATATCAAAAGCATCAACTAACCATTCCTGATAAACAGTCGGAACTTGGTCTCTATTTGGAGGTGGTCGAAGCCAATGGGCATCTGGTAGTAAAAAATCTAACTGAGGTATCTCAAATTGATCAAAATACTCAAAAAGCTCTTTAGAGCTTGTTGATACGTCAATAACAGCGATTACACCAGCGAAAATAGATGGGTACTGTTGAAGCTTGATCAACGCTTGTTCAGTCTCAACAAAACTAGAACGCCCTTTGCGGGTTAATCGATGTTTATCGTTGGCTGATTTTGGTCCATCTAAGCTGAGTGATATACCAATATCATTTTTCTCAAAAAGTCTCAGAGATTCCTCTGTGAGCAGGACTCCGTTGGTTTGGATACTAACATCTACTGGTATGTTACATGCTTTACGAAGCGTGGTGGCGAAATCAACTATTGTTTGCGCGCCAGCTAATAGGGGTTCGCCACCGTGAAAAATAACCGCACAACGAGTCAGGCCACTTTGTAAAATATATTCCTGAAGACGATGCACAAATAATTCACGATGCTCCACCGAAAGGAGTTTTGGCATAGAACGCCAACTCTGATCTGCGTGGTGATAGACATAACAATAATCGCAATCAAGGTTACATCGTGAAGCGACTTTCACCAAAAATGATGAAAACTTAGCAATGCCCACTATCTTCACTTAAGAGCGATTATGGCGATGGTGCATGCGGTCGTAACTGGTGATAACTTGGCTAGCATCTGATTCTGTTATTACACGAAGACGCAGACGCTGAATTGCAGGGTTGGAACTTTTCCCTTTTGTTAATCCTTGGCGAATCTCCAACGCGGTCGACTCTTCAATCTTAAGTGCTGCAGATGTCATACTATACTCCATTATATTTTTAAGCAATTTCCCCAAGTATTACATAAAGTTCCAACAAATCACAAGAGGGTGATGTTGAATTTTCTATCAAAGTAAAGCGTCCCATCTAAGTCGAACTCAGCGCTGCCTACACCCACAACTTTATAACTCACCTAAGATGTAGAATTTCTTCTCCCAATTAGACTTAACGACTATTTACACTCGAAAATCACGGCTTCAGCTAATCCGTTAGCAATCAGAGCATTATCGTTTTCAGTTTTTAAAAATGGATAGTGAAATGTTACTGGTTAGAACGTCAGCGTTCATTTTAAGTACACCCAAGTGACACGTATCACGAATAATCATTAATAGTGTCATTTAAGTTGATAATTAGTTTGTGACACACCACAGTGGCAACATCTAAAACTTAAGTGACACAGAAAACATGCCTCAAATTATTGGATATATCAGGGTATCAACAGTTGACCAAAATACTGTACGTCAATTAGATGGTATTAATTTAGATCAAAGCTATACCGACACCTGTTCTGGTAGTACCGTAGAGCGTCCAAAACTGAATGAATTAAAAAGTTACTGTAGAAGTGGTGACACCGTAGTAGTGCATGACATAAGCCGTTTAGCCCGTAATATTCAAGACTTAATTAGCTTGATTAAATTCTTTAATAATAAAGGCGTAACTGTTGAATTTAAGAAAGAAGCGATGACTTTCACCGCTGAACACTCAAACCCTATGAACACGCTAATGCTTAATCTACTTGGTTCAGTGTACCAGTTTGAACGCGAAATGATGCTGGAACGTCAACGAGAAGGGATTGCTAAAGCTAAGTCAGCAGGTAAATATAAAGGACGCCCATTAACTGTAGAACCAACTGAAGTCATAGCACTTTTAAATGATGGACTATCAATTAGAAAGGTAGCCAATCAGCTTGGCATCAGTACCACCACTGTTCAGAAAATCAAGAAAATGACTTGATATAGGTACACTCCTATTTAGCAATACTCGCTTTTGGCTTTGCCCACTTTACAGTGTGCTCTTTAAGAGGCCAATGCCGCAAACGAACCACTTAAGAATTTTCACTAACAAATACTTTAATGCTCAGGCTAATTTTCTACACAAACTAATTTTTCAATAAATCCAAGGTGGAGAGAGCCGTCAGGGTAAAATAAAGCAACCGTCATATCCCATGAATTATTATTCGATTTCTGAATGGTGAAAAAGCTAGAAGCGTCTTTTCCAGTATATCGGTCAACCCCATATTCACTATGAATGCGTTCATAGTTTTGTTTTTGCACACCATGCTGGGGTAAGATCTCTGTCCATATTAACTTTTCATTTGTAACTTCCAATTGCATTTTCTCACCATCACTATCACCAAAATACTGACAATAAAGCTTTACTTCATTGGCAAATAGGCAAGGAGAGAAAGCAAATAACAAGGTGAAAATTGATAATTTTTTCATAACTTTTAATTTAACCCAGACAGTTCTAGTTTTATTACTGCGCTATAGCGCTTACGTTTTGTAATTTATTGATCACTTTGTCACAAATTTGGAATAGTTAATGATTCAGCGGTTAACTATTAATAAGGAGTATACGTGTTACTGGCATACTGATAATCTTTAAGACTAATGTGATTAACCTTCTACAACAGGACGAACAGGTTTTTCAATTGGCTGGTCACCTCCAAAGGTTTTCAGTTTTGATAGTTGGGTATTTAAAAAATATACGTTATATGCCTTAACTAGAGACTGTAACTAATTTCATTCTGCGCTTCAGTAAAATTACGATACCCTGTAGTTGGTATCCATTCTGTCTTAAGGCTCCTAAAAAAA
>NZ_JAUOSH010000003.1:0-225460 GCF_030548765.1 Shewanella sp. 3_MG-2023
TGGCGGAGCGGACGGGACTCGAACCCGCGACCCCCGGCGTGACAGGCCGGTATTCTAACCAACTGAACTACCGCTCCACTTAAGTTGCACGAATAATAAGGTCGTCGTCAAAAACCGTCAACAGTTTTTTTTAAGTTTTTATCCGTTTAGCTAAAAAACATACAATAGCGATTAAGTTATAAACTTTTTGACTAAAAAGAGATCAATTTAATCTAAGCTAATATAATTAGCAGCAAACAATTATTTTTCATCTGGCATGGTTAAATCAAAATCATCAATAGCAGCAGTGATATCACCTTTTTTCGCAGCTTCTTGTTCAAGTCTTAATTTGGTTGTTGCCAGTGCTTTATTTAACGCAAGTTTCTTACGCCAAAAAATTAACCCTACCCCTCCTATGATTAACAGTAGGCCATTAATCGATGCAATCCACACGATAGCCTTATCTTTTGCAGCTTGCTCTTCTTGCGCTGCTAGCTGCGCAGCTCTTGCAGCTAACTCTTCAGCGCTGGGGGGAGGTTGAGGCGGTTCAATTAAATTAAAAAACAATTCCGGTAAATCCAGTATTAACTCACGCCCTGCAATACTGGTTGAGGCAACACTGCCATTGATTCTATAACTGCCAAAATCGGTCACTTGCGGTATCGCGACTAAAGCTGGTGTTTCAGTGAGCTCATTAACAACAATCGGTAACTTAAGCCCTGCAGGGCCAACGATATCGAATTGAATATGGGTTTGCTCAAGTTTGAGTATTTCGTCATCAACATTTATTTGAATCTGCCAAACACCGGTTAATTTATCCGCGGGTTCAATTACTTCAACTTGAATGGGAGTTTCTGATAAATAGATTGGGTAGCTAATTTCACGCTCAAATACATTATTTCGCGCGACAACACTTAAGGTGTAGCTTCCCCAAGGTTGATTTAGATTATGTTTGCCCGTAAACACCCCATCATCGGGTATCTCATCCAAACCTTCACCATTATCTCTGTAAGAACCGACTGTAACAGTGCCGGTAGTAAAGTTGGCTTCGGTATTTTTATGATGGCTGGTAAATTTAACCGTCCATTCGAACATGTAATCAAGCCCTGGCAGACGAACCGTTAAGCCGTCACCAAGTAACTTAGCAGTGACTTTTAAACGTTCACCTTGAAATAGAGGCTGGGGGATATGCTCAACGTCAATTTCAAGTTGCGATACTTTTTGGATAGTGGAATTAGGCGCTAAACTGCCGATTAATTGCCAAGGACCGGGCATCGGATTGTTGATTTTAATCATATCGCCAGTTAAGCCATCGGCCCAATTGACATTATCAGGGTGCCTTTCGGAATACCATTTGGAACCGTCAGGCAACACGATTATCACTGGAGCGGAGCCATAAGTTCTTTGCACCAATAAGGTCACTTCATCGACCATATGATCAATACGAAATCTATTCTGTAACTCACTTGCTTGGGTATAAGGCACCGCTGTTGCCAATTGTGGCGTAACGGTAGCAACTAAGATAAAAATAACCGCCAGACAGTATGATTTCATTAAGCTCACTTTTATGCTTCACCTCTCCAGAGGCATTTGCCTGATTTTTTGACTAAATCAAGTCTTTCATCGTGTGATATTAATTCATCGGCCGTTGCTTGGATCACTTTAAGATTAAACTCATTTTGATCAATTAATTGTATGCCACCACCTTCTTGACCCACTTTTTCATTTGATAAATTAAAGCCAATTTGTCCACCGGTCATCACTAAGTAAACATCAGCAAGGATTTCAGCATCCAATAGTGCGCCGTGATAGGTACGTCTAGAGGTATCGATACCGTAACGTTTACTGAGTGCATCTAGATTATTTTTTTGACCAGGATGCAGGTATTTTGCAATGTCTAGCGAATCGAGTATGTCACAGATATCTGCTGACTTGGGGCCTTGGGGCCTAAGCTGACTAAATTCATGATCCATAAAGCTGATATCAAACGGTGCGTTATGTGCGACAATTTCAGCACCGGCGATAAAGTCGATAAACTCTTGTGCGATTTGATGAAACCGCGGTTCTTTAGCAACTCGTTCATCAGTAATACCATGTACTTCAATGGCTTCTGGATCAATTAACTGACCTGGATTGATATATTGATGATAAGTACGACCGGTTAGTTTACGGTCAATCACTTCAACACAACCAATTTCGATAATTCTATGGCCAATATAAACGGGGCCACCAGCCTGATTCATACCGGTTGTTTCAGTATCTAAAATGATTTGGCGACTGGCGCCTGAAATAATATTCATAGGTAACTCAATTAATTGATAATAATTTAGGTATAATTGCCGAAATGTTTATTGCTGTGTATATGGTAACAATTTGATGTCAGAACTAAAACTTATCAATATCTTTACTGATGGCTCATGTCTGGGTAACCCTGGTCCCGGCGGATACGGTATTGTAATGAAATATAAGCAGCATACCAAAGAAATGTCTGATGGATTTAAGCTGACGACCAATAATCGGATGGAATTATTAGCGCCTATTGTGGCGTTAGAAGCGCTATATGAACCGTGTAAAATCATCTTAACCAGTGATAGTCAATATATGCGTCAAGGGATCACCCAATGGATCCATGGCTGGAAGAAAAAAGGTTGGATAACTTCAACTAAAACCCCAGTTAAAAATGTCGATTTATGGAAAAGGTTAGATAAAGCCAGTCAACTGCATCAAATTGATTGGCGCTGGGTTAAGGGACATGCTGGGCATATTGAAAATGAACGCTGTGATGATTTAGCCAGGCAAGCCGCCGAAGCTAAACCTCAGCAAGCTGATGTTAATTATCTGCCTGAAGCCAAAGCCTAAAACCCAAATCTGTTGTATAGCCAATATATTATTGGCTATACGCTTTAGCTTATTTTGAGAGCAATTTAGTATGTTTACTGTGCCCTGCTCTGCCTGCTGTCGGCGCTGTCGCCCATTGACGAGTACGCGCTTTTCGCTTTTCCCTGATGGGCGTTAATGGCGACTCCATTTTTCTGGCCACAATCAAATACACACTGCCAACGCCTGGTAACCACTTTTCTAATCTATTTTGCCACCAGCGGCCTTGGTTCATTTGTCCAAACAAAGGGTGATAAATAAAACGTTCATCCTGCAGGATTTGATAACCTAATAAACCTAACCAATCTTTTACCCTCGCTGGCATAAAAAACTGACCACACCAAGGTAATTGAGTTTGATATTTAGGTAGAAGCTTACCCATAAAGGCGGTACTGACAGGGTTAAAACCACAAACAAAAATATAGCCGCCGGAAATCATTACTCGGTCAACTTCCCGTAATAAACGATATGGGTCATGTTCAAATTCCATTAAAAAACTCATCAGCACGGCATCCATGGTGCTTGTTTGCAGGGGCAAATGATGGGGATCGGCTTGAATTGATGCGCCTTGGGCATCATGAATAGAAAAATGCCGCGCAATATTGCAATGTAAACTAGACACTTGAGCGCTAAGCGCACCTAGCTTTAATAAATGGTAACCAAAAATCCTCGGCCACCAATCAGTTAACTTTTGTTCTAGGGCCAATTGAATCTCATCACCACAGGGTAACTCTTGCCATAATTGTGGTTTTTGATTTATCGACATTAACCTGATACTCCCTTAATTTCAAAAGCCCTAGGTTGAGTATAACGACTTATGGCTCTTTGTCGTTAGCATTTTACCCATAGTTGATATCATTTAAAAAAGGGACGAATAAAGTGTTAAATTTATTGTTAATTAGCGCGTTTACATAACCTTATTTAGTCACTTCAACCAGTTGTTTACTTTAAATGTAACAGTATACAAGCCTAGTTCAGCCCAAGCATATTCACTCTATTGGCCTTTTACATATAATCCGTTAACCTAGCGGTAAGATTTCACTTATGGATTTAATCATGCTTTCAGTCATCGGTATTTCAGCGTTTAATGACAACTACATTTGGCTTATACATCAAAAAAATAGCAATCAAGCCTATGTTGTTGACCCTGGCTGTGGCCAAAGTGTGCTCGATTACCTCAAGGGCTCCCCATTAGAGCTGGCGGGGATATTAATCACTCACCATCATGCAGATCACACTGGTGGCATTGCGCAATTACAACAGGCTTTTAATAATAAGCTCGAGGTTTATGGACCTGAAAGTGAAAATATTAGCGGTATTACGCATCCAATAAAAGGCGAGCCATTACTCAAACTCAAGGAGCTTGATACAAAGCTTAAAGTCATTAGTGTGCCGGGCCATACGTTAGGTCATATAGCTTACTTTTATCAACAGCCAGATAGTGTAAACTGTGAAGCGTTATTTTGCGGAGACACCCTATTTAGCGGCGGTTGTGGAAGATTGTTTGAAGGCACAGCCGAACAAATGGCAAACTCGTTAGCAAAACTCGCTGACTTGCCACCTCACACCCAAGTTTACTGCGCCCATGAATATACCGCGGCTAATCTTAAATTTGCGTTACAAGCAGAACCTAACAATAAAGCGTTGCAGCAATACAGTCAGTCAGTTACTTTATCTCGTAATAACAATATGGCTACAATTCCAACTACAATCGCAACAGAATTAGCCATAAATCCATTTTTAAGAAGTAACAGTAAAGAAATAAAACAAGTCATCGCTGCTAAGTTTCAAGTTGAAAAACCAACAGCACTACAGACGTTTACTTTACTCAGAGAGTGGAAAAATAACTTTTAAGCTATTGAGCGCGGCGTCACTTGCTAAGTTAGCAAAGACATTAAAGCCATTTTACACTACAATGCCGCCTCAATTTTGACCAAACACATTTGGTAGACGCCTTTGATCTGCCAGCTTTGCAAGATTTAGGATTTTTTTTAGATGCATAAACCTTTATACCTTTTTGTTGGAAGCTTGGCATTTCTAACCGCATGCCAAACTGCCACTCCAACAAAAGTCGAGCCTTCACCGATTGTCGTTCCTCAGCCAATTAAGCCTGAAAAAGTTGTAGACGAAGTTGCAGCACCGGTTGAAATCACCGATGTTTGGCAACGGATCCGTTTGCAACTTACCATGCCAATTGATGATGTAAAACTGGTGAATAAATATCGAGACTGGTATTTAGCGAACCCAAGACATTTAGAAATTGTCTCTCAACGTGCAGAGCCGTATTTACATTATATTGTCGAAGAATTAGAAAAACGTAATCTGCCGATTGAACTAGCATTATTACCTATTGTTGAAAGCTCGTTTGACCCTTCAGCTTACTCTGCGAGTGCCGCTTCAGGTTTATGGCAATTAACTACGCCTATTTCTAATTACTTTGGTGTTAAAAGTGACTGGTGGTATGACGGCAGACGTGATGTTCCCGCATCCACCACTGCAGCACTGGACTTCTTAGAGTACTTATACGATAGGACCGGACAAAACTGGTTATATGCCATTGCGGCCTATAATACGGGTGAAGGCCGAGTAAATAATGCTGTTCGCCGTAATAAAGCCGCAGGTAAAAGCACTGAATTTTGGGCGCTATCATTACCCAGAGAAACTCAACGCTACGTACCGCAACTGATTGCATTATCAGATGTGGTTAAAAATGCTGACAAATATGGCATCAAACTAACTCCAATCAGTAATGAACCGCATATTGCTGTGGTTGATACCCAAAGCCAGATTGACCTTAAACTTGCGGCAGATTTAGCCAATATGCCAGTTAAAGAATTAAAAGCATTAAACCCAGGTTTAGATCGCTGGGCAACATCACCTGATGGCCCTAATACATTGGTGGTGCCATTTGATAAAGCGGCGCAGTTTGAACAAAAACTTGCAAACCTTGATCCTAAATCAAAATTGAACTGGCATAGATACCAAATTAAATCTGGCGATACCGTAAGCCATATTGCCAAGCGTTTTGATACTTCGGCTTCTTTTATTCGTTCAAGTAATGGCCTGAAAAATAATAATATTAGAGCCGGAAAGTACCTTATTATTCCAGTTCCTGCTGAAGGCGCAAACCTCACAACTGAACAGTTATTAGCACAAGCAAAACCAAGCTCAGTTAAGACTAAAACTTACACGGTTAAATCAGGCGATTCATTATGGGTCATTGCCAGAAAAAATGATGTCAGTGTTGATGATTTAATTCGCTGGAATCGTCTGCCTAAAAACGGCACTTTAAGCATTGGTAAACAATTAAAGATTGGCGCAGTATCAAGTAGCAAAAACAATGCAGAAAGAACCGTTAATTACAAAGTTCGCTCTGGGGATTCATTGGCTAGAATTGCCAGTAAATTCAACGTTTCAGTCAATGATTTGATCGAGTGGAATAGACTTCAAAACAGTAAGTATATTCAGCCAGGACAGATGTTAAGATTGATTGTGGATGTCACCAAGGTCAATGCGTAGTGAGTCTATAAGCTAACTTCTTAGCAATTTCGCAGTAAGTATTTCGCGACTTAAAACAAAAAACGGCAAGGTGATCCTTGCCGTTTTTTATTATATAGCGATTTTTAAACTTGATGTAATCAACTCATCTATACCAAGTTTAAAGCAGTACAACATCCAAAGTCTTGGTTAACATGATCCCTTGGATATTTTTACTTATGATAAAAATAGCCGCTGACTAAGCCCAAGTGGGCTTAATCACATCATTAAAAACCTAATTTCTTAAATAACTTACCTTTGAGTTTATCGGTTTCATCTTTAAGTTTAGAATCTAATAAAGCACTGGTATCGATACCAAATTTAGGATCTTTCATGCTGCCGGTTATGGTAAGCGGAATGTCCACGCCAGCTAAGGCATCTTCACCACCCTGACCCGCTAATGAGCCCACCACTGACGTCGTTAGCTTATAGTCCACAGTTTCATTATCAATATTGGCACTGCCATTACCGCTAAGGCGAATGAGTGGCGACGCCATAGCTAAGTCTGGGTTTGTCGCAACAGCATTTTTCAAACTAAAACTACCGGTTAAACTAGTAAAATCAGTTTTAAGTTCTTCAGTATTTTTTGCAGATAAATCCCCTTTTAACTTATCTTGAGCACTACGGATCATTTGCGGGATATTCACTCCGTATAACGAGCCATCGGCAATTTCGAAATTACCCTGTGCCAGCAGGTTTTTCTTTAAGTTATCTGGAATTAAACTTTTACCAGAACCAGAAATTTTAAAATTTGCCGCACCTGAGATTAAATCAATATCCGCCGCATCTTTTAACAGTGGTCTAAATTGCACACCTGTTAATGTTTCATCGAAGCGGTAACTAGGTACTTTCTGACGACCATCGAGCTGTGCTGTGGCTTTAATACTACCTTCATATAAATTCGCAGAAAACTGAGTTAAATCGGCAACGCCATCTTTGACCTTGGCTTTCATTACCCAGTTTTGAGTGAGTAGGTTTGCGACCTTGATTGATTTAACCGTCATGCCTAAGGTTAAATCAATGGTTTTTAATGCGGACAAATCAGGCTCTACAGCTGGCTTGCTCGCTGCAACTTGTTCAGTGTCTTCTGCTTTAGCTTCGGTCTCTGATGGCGGCAGTAATTTATCAACATCGATATCACCGACATCTAATTGCAGGTTAATTTTAGGGATTGTGGCGCCGTAATTGACTGAAACATCGCCAGTGGCGCTTATGTCCATCGCTGACAATTGTTTTATAGCAACATCTAATTTTTTAGCATCTAAAGCCACATTAATATCAGTAATCAGCTGGCTGCTAACACTTTTATTAGGGATAGCCTCACCGGTCACATCAGTATTAATGGTTAAATCAGCCATAATAACCTGAGTCAAATCTTCACTAATGGTCAATTGACCATTACCAGAACTTGCCAGCATCATATCAGGCATTTGTGCAGTAAATTCATAAGCAAAGTCTGCAGCGTTTCCTAATGAAAACTCACCAAGGGTTAAACTATTTAAACTAAATATTTGTTTGGTTTCTGCCGCTTCATCAATTACGTTGATGGTGGTATTGGTAATAGACACGCCGCCGATTTGTAAACTTTGCAATTTGAGTGTATTAGCTGATGATGCTGGTTCTGACGCGGTTGTGGTTTCAGGTGATGCAGCACCGCCCAAACCATCAAAGCTGGTTGAACCGTCTTTTTTAGTGACGATATTCATAGTCAAACCATCAAGGGATAATTGTGCAATTTCCACTTGTTGGCTTAAAAGCGGCATTAATGCCACACTGGCGACCGCTTGGTTTACTTCAACTAATGTACTTGGAGAAAAGTTCTCAGGGTTGGATAGTGAAATGCCACCGAGGTTAATCCCAAGTGTCGGGAAAAAGCTCCAACTTAAGTCTTGGCTAATGACAAAATCACGGCCAGTTTGCTTTTTAACGGCATCCACAATTTGTGGTTTAAAACTATTTGGATCAAAAAATACCGTTAAATAAATAACCAGCAATAAGATTACGCTAGCGACTATAGCTAATAGCCATTTAAGTGCCTTCATGTTTGCATCCTTGTAAGCAAATTGATTTTTAATGTAAAAATAAATTAATTCATCTAAGTTTAGCTTAATACTGCTAAATCTAAAGGTTTTTCAGTAACGGCTATGCCATTTTCATCGGCATAGATCATCATGGCAGGTTTTACTGAGACACCGGCAATCTCGATATTTATATTCACAAGGCCAACATCTTTTTTTTCTGTTTTAATGGGATTAGCACTTAGCGCCTGCACACCAATACCAATGGTCGACAATGTGCCCACATCTCTTACCGCACCAAAAATGATGATACCTTCCCATTCATTATTGGCCGCCGACTCCGCAATCATGTCACCTAGCAAAGCACGCCGACACACGCCGCCGCCATCGACCACTAACACTTTACCTTTACCAGCGGTTGCTAACGTTGACTTCACTTTAGAGTTATCTTCAAAACACTTAACCGTAACCACTTCACCATAAAATATCCGTTTGGCGCCGTAACTTTGCCAATTGGCGGGTATCAAGGTTAATTCAGAACCATAGTGGTCAAATAAATCAGGTAATAAATCTAGCATTTTGCACATCCTGTACTAAAGTAAATAAATTAATGTTTAATATAAACGTCATGCTCTATTGAAACAAATCATTAATCTGAATAAACTATCAATAATGCTCTGTTACTATTCATGGAAGATAGAGAGTACCCATGCTAAATAGCATTCATTTACTCATAATCCTAAGTAGTTATCCATATGACTGATATTAATTTACAAAATGTAATTAACGCCTTTGATGAATTAGATTTCGAAAATAGAACAACTAAAAGTCTTGAAAGTGCCCGCAACAAATTGCAAATGAAAACTTATCTTGACTCTCTTGATTACAGTTTACGTCGATTAAACATTTTAAATGAAGTCGTTTCAGAAATGGTTGAGCAAAAAAAATCAGCCTTAAAGAAGCAAGAGCAAGTTCAAACCTACAAATCTAAAGTCATACAACTGTCTAGAGAATATCGTATTTCTTACCAAGAAGTACTTGAAATCATGATTTCAATCAAACAAAAATAAATAGTCTAGAACCCAAATTAAATAGTAAAATCTTCATACTAAAAGACTCAAGTTCAACACAAATTGATACTCTAACTATTTTTATTGGCTGATTTAATTGTCCAATCTTATAATCGCATTACTTTATATCTTTTTAGGTTTACTTGGGGGTAAGCCTAAATTGTTTATAATCCGGCTATGTAAATAATTTATATTTTAAATCTACCCAAAACTAGCTTGCATAACCAAACCTACAAAAACCTTATCGCTATTCGAAGGTATATGTTCATTTTGATTTTTACTTTTCAAACAAAACCTCTTCACTGCGGGTTAAGTTGGTACTTGGCTTAGCAAGAACTGCCCTTTCCCCTCTGTGGTTGCTACTATTTGAATGATGCTTGATAAATATCGCCAATGAATCCTTTAATGTCATTTGGGATATCGTCCACTTGGTCTGCCTATCACGGTGCCACAATGGGTTGAAAAATAGCAATTTGAATTGAGAAAAGCCCCTTTAATTTTGAATTTCAAATGTATTAAAACCGTTTTAGCTAAACTGGATACACTCTATTTCTGCCGTGACCTTTTGCTAAATAAAGATGGGTATCTGCTTGTTTATATAATGCCTCAATTGTAGTGATTTCTTGGGTCATTTCAGCGACACCGATACTGACGCTTGTATCAATCAAAATGGTATTATAAAGGAAATCTTTACTCTCAATGATAATTCGTATTTTCTCAGCAATACGCTTGGCATCATTCATTGATGTATTGTTGAGTAAAATAGCGAATTCCTCACCTCCAATTCGTGCGAAAATGTCGCTTTCTCGCATGCTGCTTTCTAGGGTTCTAGCCAGTTCGATTAAAACAAAATCACCTGCTTGATGGCCATAATTATCGTTCACTTTTTTAAAGTGATCGATATCAATCATTAACAGTGAAACGCTAGTTTGTTGTCTTGAAGCAATCGCCATTATCTTTTTGGCCATTTCAAAAAAATAACGCCGATTATATATGTTAGTTAGGTTATCCATGATGGATAACCTACGAAATTCTTCGGCACTTTTTTCTACATCCTCGTGGGCTTTTATGCTAGATATTCGACTATCTAACATTGATTTTGACAATAAAATGGTTGCAGGAATATAGCTAACAATAAACGCCAATAAAGCAAAATGTTGGTATTCACCAAAATAAAGCATGATAGCAATCTGCGGCGTTATCATTAAAATGAAAAACACCAAATAGGCTTTAAAGAAAGACGACATCGATAATGTTGCGGCTGTGACAATTCCGATAATTAGAATAAAACCGACAAACTCAAACGGTTGACGAGCATAAATTATTAACATCACCGATGATGCCGTCCACATAAAGGCTTGAAATACATTAAGCGCGATAAAAATGACTTCATCATTAGCGAGTCTTTTTCCATCTTCTTTTTCTAAATGCTTTTCAAACATTTTTGCATTATAAACTCGGCATATTGCTAAGAGAATTTGTAAACAAAACCAAGTCATCAAAATATTAAACGGAATGAAGATGTTAAATACTAAGGCGTAAGTAATAGAGACAATCAACATCGCAACCATGGCTCTGGGTGTTTGCTCGGCGACATTTTGTAAAAGTTTTGCAGGAACGTTAGACATACATATCCTAATTCAGCACAATTTGACCCTAGTAAACAACTCATTAATCGATTTTAATAGCTTGAGATAAACGAATATTTTAAGAGACTGCATACTTATTTTAACTTTCTTAAAAACTATCAAATACAGTTAATTAGATCGTTATAATAAATATAGGAAGCATCGCCTGAACTGTCTAGCTGACCAGTGCACTTTATTGGAAATCATTAAATAATCATGTGCTAGACGTTATTTAGCGCACAATTGAGACCTTGATTGAACAACTCATCAGCTAGAGAAAATGCCTACCTTATGTCAGAAATCCCCTTTGATTTACTCTGGAAGGCAAAGTCAACATCTTTAAATAAGATGCAAAAGCTGCATTTATTTCACGGACAGCCTTAAGTGGTTCTAATAAGAAGACAGTCAGTCTCAGATGGCGGACGTATTAGACCTTGTTGAAAATAAACTTATTGCATTGTTATCACCTGTGCGTGCTATTTTATCGAATAAGTAAATAATACCTGTTGTTAACTCCACTAAAAACGCTACATTGATTATCGTATTCTCAAATTTGGATTGACAATATGCTTATACAAGACCTGCACATCATTCTCAAAGTAGCTGAATTTCGAAGTATTACTGCGGCTGCAAACAGCCTTGATATACGCATGGCAACCGCTAGTGCAGCGGTTAAGCGTGTTGAAGCGGCATTAGGGGTTGAGCTATTTGTGCGCACCACGCGTCATCTTAGGCTTTCCCCTGCTGGTGAGCGCTATTTACCTCAATGTGAACAAGCTGTGCAACTGTTAGACAATGCCCAGCAACATGCTCAGCAAGATTTAGATGTACTAAAAGGTGAAATAAGAATTGCGCTATCTTCTGATCTAGGCCGTAATGTGGTTACCCCGTGGTTGGATGATTTTTTGCTGCTTTATCCCGACGTGGCTTTACGCAGTAATATCACTGACAGTAATATTGATTTTTATCGTGACTCTGTTGATATGGCGCTGCGCTATGGTGAGCCAAGCGATGCCAGTATGTATGGTTTTCGAATTTGCAGTATTCCACGAGTACTGTGCGCCACACCTAGCTATTTAGACAAAAATGGCGCCCCTACAACGCCAGATGAACTCAAAAATCACAATGGGCTGTTTTACCAGTTACAGGATATTGTTCAGAACGAGTGGCGCTTTAGTCATCAAAACCAAAGCCATAAAGTAAAGCTTAAAGGTAATCGTGCATCTAATGACGGAGATTTGGTGCGGCGTTGGTGTGTGTCGGGACACGGGTTTGCGATTAAGTCATGTCTTGATATGGCGGATGATTTGCTAACTGGTCGTGTGGTAAACGTCATGCCGGAATATAAGCCAACTGCGACAGAATTGTGGCTTGTGTGCCCCAGTCGTCAGTCTATTACTCCAACAATGCGCCTATTACGTGATTATTTTAGAGAGAAAACCCAGCAGCTATTGTCTCAACTGGTTGAGCATGGCGTGTTAAACAAACAAGATATTAAATAACATACAATCACTATTAAGCTAATTCATTAAACTGAGTTGTTGAATCTCGCTCTTTTAATTCAAAGTCTAAAACATGGCGTAAATTTGATAGGCTATCTGAAGTCACTTGATTCATTTGGCCAGAAGTCAGTAATGTGATAGCTGTTTCAGCCATCGCATTGATAGGTTGTTTCACTGTTGTGATATGTGGCCAAATCGTAGTAGCAAGCGGGGTATCATCATAACCGGCAACGCTTAAGTCTTTGGGTACATTTAAGCCTAAGGAATTGGCAACCGAAACAACTGCTGCAGCCATATCATCATTACTAGCAAATATCGCGCTTGGTCTATTTTCTCTATCTAATAGAGCCTTAGCAGCTCCTAATGCAGACTTATAGCTGAACATACCTTGCTCAATAAACTCTGGCGGAATGTTTAACTGTTTAGATCGCATTGCATCTAAAAATCCTTGATAACGAAGACGACTGGCACCAACGTCTGGGTGCCCTATAATAAAGCCAATGTCTTTATGGCCTTTATTGACTAACAAATTGGTCATATCATAAGCCGCTTGATAATCGTCCATACAAACAAAAGCAGATAAGGTTAACTCCACATCTGGTGATACTCGTACAAAAGGAATATTTAATACAGTAAGCTCTTTGAGAATCTCAATATTGTTACAAAAAGGCGGTAATAGAATAACGCCATCAACTCGTGTTTCTTCAACTAAATCACGTGTGATTTTTAACTTTTCTTCTTGGGTGCCTTCACACTCATCTACCACTAAATGATAACCTTGCTGGCGGCAACTTTTTAAAGCCGACATCATGAACTGACTAACATAACCACCTTCACTTGGGTTTTCGTAAAGTAAGCCAATTAAATAAGATTTAGAACTCGCTAAACGCCTAGCTGAAATATTGGGGCGATAGTTTAGTTGATCTGCCGCTTGCTGGACTTTCGCTCGTGTTTTGTCACTGACTTTTTCGTCCTTGTTTAACACCCTAGAAACGGTCATTTTCGACACACCAGCCATTAAAGCAACATCTTGAATAGTGATTTTAGTGCTTGATTTACTCTTATTAATTGGACTCATTAGGAAACTCATTTAAAAATAAGATAAATGTTACAAAGTTCGTAGTAACAATAATACCCTCAGAATAACAGATAAATTACTGATACTATAATCACTTATTCATATTCATGCGTATTGTGGCAAAATCTATAATTATCACATTAAAACAGTCAATAAGGATCATCGAACCATCGTTATTAGCGACTAAAGCTGGTTATTACTCACACAATAAATTTATCGTGTTATCGATAACCTACATTTGATAATAATGTCTATAAATTATTACTATAAGCTTTTTAGCATCCAAACATCACAGCCACCGTGAATGGTACCAACAAGGGGCTTATCTAAATGTTGAAAGCCCATCTTTTCATAGAGTGTAATTGCCGCTGTCATTGAATTTAACGTATCGAGATAACATTGTTCAAAACCGTTTGCTTTTGCAAATGTAAGACATTGCTCAGTTAAGCGCTTACCTAAACCAAGCCCTCTCGTTTCAGGTAATAGAAATAATTTTCTTAACTCACAAATCTTGTTATCACCGTTGAACTTTGCAATACCTGCACCGCCTACCACTTGATTATCAATGCATGCTACTAAATAAATACTCTTATTTTTTGAGCAATAAAACCGGCTCATTTGTAGTACTTCGGGATCAGAAGGGCCAAACCCCTCGCCTATGGCACCAAATTCTTTACCTACTGATTTAATGATGGCTGCGACTTGTTGATCTTGCTGTGAAATTATTGGTTCAATTACAATTTTCATAAACTTTTTATGTTACTTAACAGGCCGGTATTTAAACTAGATTATCAAATAAATCCGCAATAAAAGACATTACATTTGTTCAGGCGTAAATCTTTGCTCTAATTGCCTCTATATGCTTCTGAAATATATGTGAATTTTCTAATGTTATGGTAGGTTAACAGAGTTTCCCCTCAAATATGGCCGCAGCAACGGCCTTCTATTTCATGATTGAAGCCTATTGTTTTTCGTTTATCGTTTATCGTCGAACTGTGCCATTTTTTCATCAGGCTGATATAGGTAATGCAACATGCGAAGTGCAATAAGCATGAGAGAGATTGTTTGTCAGTCTATTAGATAAACCGCTGAAGCTGAGCATGTATCGCCACAGTCAATCGCGTTATTACATAATAATATAGGTGGGTGTTCTATAAGCAGGATAACTGACATGGACTTTCTGATTAATCTATTTCTTGATTAGAAAGAAATACACAACATGAGACAGGTAAATTAAACACGAACTAACAAATATTGCTTAGGCAGCAACGGCATGCCTAGATTTCTTTAGGGGATTTAAGCGATTGTGCATAACTTTAATGGTATCAAATTGCTGTAATACTTTAGATTCTGTTAAAGGGCACTCACTTGATAACACCATCACTAACGCTGCCTGCAAGCTGTTTTCAACCACTAGAACTAAAACAGAGGTTCCATTGGCATTTAACGAAAATAACTTACCTACTTCGCAATAAACACATTCTTGACTGATTTCAAAAAACCAAGATTTTGGCATTTGTGGTTTGATCATAAAATGCGCTGCGGTGGCATTCAGCGCTGTTTGTACGACTGCAGCATCGGACATTTTTAACGCTTTAGGCAGACTTTCAAGTAGGTTTATATAGAATTTAGCATGATCCACACTAAATTCTGACGTCATTAATGCATCAGGGATAAGAGATTTGGTTTTATATGGGGTTAAGAACTCCATTTCGGAACCTAATGAAATACTTAATTGCTTAAAAGTTTCATTATATTCCCACTGCCAGTCCTTATTTGG
Organism: Shewanella sp. 3_MG-2023; assembly: GCF_030548765.1. Classification (NCBI taxonomy): domain Bacteria; kingdom Pseudomonadati; phylum Pseudomonadota; class Gammaproteobacteria; order Alteromonadales; family Shewanellaceae; genus Shewanella; species Shewanella sp. 3_MG-2023. The sequence goes on from NZ_JAUOSH010000003.1 coordinate 15,470, forward strand.
CATTAATAACATTTTTAAATACCTACTTTAACAATACAATCTGATAATAGTTTATATTTCAGACAATATCAAAATATTATTTAAAAACTTTGATATATTTATCATTAAGTTATAACGATCGTAAGATCGTGATTGCGATCGCTATAACTTGATTAGATCTGATTTATTGGATCAAAAGACTAATTTTTAGATCAACTTATATTATTTAGCTTTATAAGCATTAACAATATCGTTTATTAAACCCGGACCTTGATAAATAAAGCCAGTGTATATCTGTACCAATTCTGAACCTACATCAAATTTAGCTAAGGCATCTTCGGCACTATTTATTCCACCGACGCCAATAATCGGGATCTCACCGTTCAAATATCCCGCTAATTGTCTGATCACTTGAGTAGAAAGATCCGTCAACGGCTTACCACTTAAGCCACCCGCTTCGTTAGCATTGTCTAAGCCAACAACCGCATCACGGGTTAAAGTGGTATTTGTCGCAATCGCTCCATCAAATTTACTTTTTAATAGCGATTCAGCAATCTTTTCAATTTCTTCAGAGGTTAAATCCGGGGCAATTTTTAGTGCTATTGGTACATACTTATTGTACTTTTTAGCGAGTTCTGTTTGTTTTTCTTTTAATGAAGATAGTAAATCGTCTAATAACTCACCATATTGCAGCGTACGTAGACCTGGAGTATTAGGTGATGAGATATTTACCGCGATATAATCCGAATATTGGTAGACTTTTTCCATGCAGATTAAATAATCATTCTTACCTTCATCTACTGGGGTATCTTTATTTTTACCAATATTTACACCAACAATAATATCGGATTTCTTCGCCATTAAATTTCTGACTAAATTATCTACACCTTTATTGTTAAAACCCATTCTATTAATGATTGCTTTTGCAGGTTTTAAGCGAAATAAACGCGGTTGTTCATTACCCGGTTGTGGACGAGGCGTTACCGTACCGACTTCAATATGACCAAATCCCATCGCATGAAATGCATCAATTGATTCGCCATCTTTATCCAATCCAGCCGCCAAGCCAACTGGATTTTTAAAATTAATGCCCATACAAGTCACAGGCGCTGAGGCAACTTTTTGACTGTAAAATAGGTTTAAAGGGTTGTTTCCAGTATTTTTTAAACTTCCGATAGCGATATTATGCGCGATCTCTGGATCCATCTGAAACATTACTTTTTGTGCAACTTTATAAAAAAACATGCTTTCTCCTAAACCTAAAAAAAGCCCCGGCTATCGCCAGGGCTCGTTCACTTATTATAAATAATTATCTCGGTCCTTCGCAATGAAGGATCAATAAATTAAGTTCTCGCAGTGCCACTGAGAATTTTGCAAAATCATGGCTTTGAGACACCTTAAATTCAGTCAGTAGGTTAAACCAGCGTTCTAACAACTTTTGATTATTATCAATCCACTGGTTAATAATCACATCTGCATCGCAAGAGTCTGTACAGGCTCGAAGGACTGTAGAGCTTAATGAGCGCTGTTGCCAATCTAACTCTTCTCTGAAGGCTGCGCGGGCTAATCCTTGCCAATGATTGGACACTGGTTGAATACTAATCTGTTCTAAGAACCAATGTAATTCAACTTTTGCACCTAATCTGAAATACGTTTCAGCAACCAGTTTTACTGATTTGTCCTCAAGTTGGGCAATTTGAGCAATATCTAATGCTGAGAATAAGGTACTCATTTTAGCGATAACATGCGCTAAAGACTCTGGTACTTGCTGTTCCTGGAGTAATTTAATTTCAGTTGAAATAGCCATAACTTCTGCAGAAATCATATATTGATCAACATTCGCTTTTAATTCATCAAACACAGGTTTGAAGAATGCTACAGTTTGCTCAATATTTTCACCTTTCTTGCGGTGACGAATTAACCAGCGACAAGCTCTGCGCATGTTACGACGTAATTGGTGCAACATTTCACTTTGAACGTCAGCAGACACAATTCCATTAAGCTTAGTAATTGACTGTGTTAGTTCAGTTAAGCTAAATATTTCTCGAGCCATAGTGTAGCAAATTGCCGCTTCAGCAACTGAGGCACCGGTCTCATCTTGCATACGCTGTACAAAGTTAAAGCCCATATCATTAACCAATTCATTGGCTAATGAAGTTGCAATAATTTCACCGCGCAAAGGATGCGAAATCATCTTATCTGCATATTTATCTTTCAATTGCTGCGGGAAATAGTTCGTTAGCAATTTACTTAAAAAACTATCTTCAGTGATTTCAGCGGTGACCAATTGCTCTTTTAGGACCATTTTGCCATAAGCAACCAATACTGATAGCTCTGGACGAGTCAGTGCACGGTTATTTGCTAAGCGATCGGCTAACTCATCATCTGTTGGTAAAAATTCTAGGGCGCGATCTAATTTGCCATCTTTTTCAAGATATTGAATGTATCGGATATGCTCTTTTAACTGAGCAACACCATGTGCCAGAGTCACAGAAATGGTGCGGGTTTGATCGTTACAGTCTTGCAGAACAATCTCACCGACTTCATCTGTCATTGACTCTAACAGACGGTTACGCTGTTTAACCGTAAGTTCACCATCTGCAACAATAGTATTAAGTAAGATTTTGATGTTCACTTCGTTGTCTGAACAATCGACCCCACCGACATTGTCAACAAAATCAGTATTGACTCGGCCACCATTGGCTGCAAATTCAATACGACCCAATTGGGTTGCACCTAAGTTGCCACCTTCACCAATGATTTTAGCGTTGAGTTCATTACCGTTGACTCGAATAGCGTCATTAGCACGATCGCCAACTTCAGCATGAGTTTCAGTCGTCGCCTTAACGTAGGTACCAATACCGCCATTCCAAATTAAATCTACACGCATTTTTAGCAATGCTTGCATAAGTTGATTTGGCGTCATGGTGTTTTCGGTAGTATCCAGCATCAGCTTGATTTCTTTAGTCAATTTTAATGACTTAGCTGAACGTTGGAATACTACCCCGCCTTTTGACATTAGCTTGGTATTGTAATCTTCCCAACTTGAACGCGGTAAATTAAATAAACGCTCACGCTCGATATAACTGGCTTCAACATCTGGATTGGGATCGATGAAGATATGCATATGGTTAAATGCCGCCACTAACTTAGTATGACGGGATAACAACATGCCATTACCAAATACATCACCAGCCATGTCGCCAATTGCCAGACAGGTAAAGTCGGTAGTTTGACAATCGATGCCTTCTTCACGGAAGTGACGTTTGACAGACTCCCAAGCCCCTTTGGCGGTAATGCCCATTTTCTTATGGTCATAACCATTACTGCCGCCAGATGCAAATGCATCACCTAACCAAAAGTTGTATTCAATGGCGATTTCATTGGCAATATCGGAGAATGTTGCAGTGCCTTTATCGGCTGCAACCACTAAATAGGCATCATCTTCGTCATGACGAACCACATCTTTTGGCGGTACAACATTGCCTTCGATGATATTGTCACTGATGTCCAATAACCCGCGAATGAATAAGCGGTAACACGCTTGCCCTTCGTTAAAGAAGGCTTCACGGCCGCCGTCTGTAGGCAGCTGCTTACACACAAAACCGCCTTTTGCACCAACAGGAACAATCACGGTATTTTTAACTTGTTGCGCTTTGACCAAGCCTAGTACTTCAGTACGGAAATCTTCACGACGATCTGACCAACGTAAGCCACCACGAGCGACTTTACCACCACGCAAATGCACCCCTTCAAACCTTGGTGAATACACAAAGATTTCAAATTTTGGCAATGGACGCGGCATCTCAGGAATATCTTCAGGTAAAAACTTGAATGAGATATAAGGTTTAACATCAACATCGTTAATCGTTTGATAGAAGTTGGTACGCAGCGTTGCGTTAATCAAATCTAAGTAACGGCGAATAATGCGGTCATCATCAAGGCTAGAGACATCTTCTAGGCGTAAATCGATTTGCTCATAAAATTTACTGAGAGTGCGGGTTTTAAGTTTAGGGTTAAACTTACGAATAAACATTTTAACTAATAAATCAGCAATTTGCGGATAACGATTAAAGGTTTCTTCGATATATGATTGGCTAAATGTTGCATCAATTTGACGCATATATTTGGCATAAGCACGTAAAATAGATACTTCACGGCCAGTAAGGCTGGTTGCCAACACCATGCGGTTAAAGCCATCATCTTCAAGTTTCTTTTGCCATACTTGAGATAACGCATTTTGGAATCGATCTTGGCTATCTGCCAAGTTTTCAATTGCTGCGCCCTGCACCATCATTAAGAAATCAAGGATCCAATAGGTGGCACCATCTTCAGTTTTCACTTCATATGGACGCTCATTGATGACCCGTAATCCAAAGTTTTCTAACATTGGCAGTACATCAGACAGATGTATCGGTTCATCTTTATGGAACAACTTTAAACGTACTTTATTATCATTTAAGGCTGTTTCTTGCGGCTGATAAAATAGCATGCCTAGTTTATGCTCGTCATTCAACGCTTCAAGGTGCTGAATATCGACCACGGCTGAACTCGGCAATACATCTTCTTTATAGCTTGGTGAAAACGCATTGAGGTAACGTTTAACTAAGCCAGTACCCGATTGCTCACCTAATGAGTTAGTTAATGAACTCTGTAATTTATCTTCCCAAGAGCGCGCCGCTTCAATTAGGTTTTTCTCAATAGCAGCCACATCGACATCCATATTATTATTATCAACTTTCACGATGTAGTGCGTACGCGCTAAAGTCGATTCTGAGAAATAAGTGGTAAATTCAACATCTTCAGTGCTGTTAAAATGCTGCGCTAAAATACGTTGAGTGTCTTGACGTAATTTAGTGTTGTAGCGATCTTTTGAAACATACACCAAACAGGACAAAAATCGGCCAAAACCGTCTTTACGAACAAATACTTTTAATTTGTCACGGTCTTGCATATGTAATACACCACGAGCAACACTGGCTAATTCATCTTCTTTAGATTGAATTAACTCATCACGAGGTAAATTCTCAAGGGTATTCATCAACGCTTTGTAGTCATGTGAACGTGGTGCTAGACCTGAGCGCTCCATAATCCGTTCAACTTTTTCAGCTAACAGCGGTATTTCTCTGGGGCTACGGTTATAAAGATTGGACGCGTAAAGTCCTAAAAAGCGATCTTCTCCAATCACGTTACCTTTTTTATCAAAGCGTTTAATACCGATGTAATCCACATAAGCGGGCCTATGAACTCGGCTTTTAGTCGAGCTTTTAGTCAGCACTAACAGACTCTCATCTAGAGCTTCTTTTCTTGCTGATTGAGAAAGCGAAGACAGTAATAAGCCACGCTCGCCGTTTTTATTAACAGAGCGGCTCATTAATCCTAAACTTGAATCTAAATCAGGTACTAACTCAACATCACCTTCAACACGCTTTAACTCATAATAGCGGTAACCTAGTAGGGTGAAGTGATGATTATTTAGGTAGGTTAAAAAGCTAATTGCTTCTTCTTTTTCACATTTCGCGCCTGGAAAAGGCTGCTTAGGTAATAATTTTACTGTTTCTGACAATTTGTCAGACATTTTTTGCCAATCAACGACTGACGACACCACATCAGCAAAAACTGATTCAAGTTCTTTACCAATGGCTTTAATATCGGCTTCACTGCTTTGGCGATCAATTTCAATCAAAAACACCGCAACATTTTCTGTGTTTTCATCAGCATCTTTAATAAAAGACACTTCTTTAACTAATTCTTTTTCACGCACCAACGCCATTGGTGTGTGCAGCATCATATGAGCAGTAATCCCCATACGATTTAACGCCATAGCAACTGAATCAACCAAGAATGGCATATCAGGCTGTATAATTTCGATAATACTATGACTTGACTGCCAGCCATGTTTTGACTGACTTGGATTAAATACCCGAATGTGGGTATTGGTTGCAGCAGATTTGTTTAAGGCATTCCAAAGACTTAATACTGCGCCATACAAATCGCTGTCATTACGAGCGTTTAAGTCGTCTTCTGACATATGGGCGTATATACAATGGGCAAATTGCTCAACTTGTTTTGCTTGAGTATTAGGGATTTTTTTATGAATTAAATTGACTACATTTTCTAGTAGTACTGAAGGCATTGCATCTTTAAAGGCCATGTTGCAGTTTCCTTAAGCGTTTATGGCAGCGCTTTTATCATTATATTGGATGCTTCGGCTTGTTGATCCCGTCTTAAACTGAGATCTGCCGCAAAGTTTATTACTAATTTCATGCTATTTCGAGCTAAATTTTAGTGGTAGATCCTCTAAAACCCTTGTTAATTCAAGAATTATAGTCACTAATTGACCAATCAAGCGTTTAGATAGACTAACTATGCAAAAAAAAAAAGGAGCTAAGCTCCTCTTTAATTTATAAACCCTTTAACTTACTTGGGTTTGCGCCAGAAAACGGCTGATAATGCGGGCAAAATAATTATCGCTCCCAACATATTCACTAAAAACATGAATGTTAATAAAATTCCCATATCCATTTGGAATTTCAGCGCAGAAAAGAACCAAGTACTCACACCGATGGCTAAAGTAAGCCCGGTAAAAATAACCGCACTGCCTCGCTCAATTAACGCTTCAAAATAGGCTTGCTGCACCGCCATGCCATTGTTGAGTTTACCTGCCATAGTCGAGAGAATATAAATACCATAATCAACACCAATACCAACACCTAATGCAATCACCGGTAAAGTGCTCACCGCAAGGCCGATATCAAGCCAAGTCATTAATGCTTGTGCTAATGTCGACACCACATATAACGGCACAATCACTGCTACCGTCGCTTTAAGTGATTTGAAGCTAATTAAACATAGGATAAATACAGCGCCATAAACATAAATCATCATAGGTAGCTGCGCTTCACTAACAGCTTCGTTAGTCGCAGCCATGACACCAACAGGGCCAGAAGCCAGTTTAAATTGTAATGTTTCGGTATTGAGCTTTTCAGCTACATCTTTGACTTTAGCAATCACCACTTCAATGGTTTCAGCCTTATGATCTTTCAAAAATAAGAAAATAGGCATCACCGAACAGTTGCCGTTTAATAAACCTGAAGTCGTTGGTACTCGTCCTACCGCTTGCACTAAACTTGCTGTGGTTCTTGGCAATATTTGCCACTTAGGGTTACCTTCGTTAAAGCCGGCATTAACCTGCTTAGCCACTGACGCTAAACTGGCTGTTGATTCAACTCCCGGGGTATTGGCCACCATCCATTCGAATTGATCGATCTCAGCTAATATGGAATGATAGGTACAGGCTTCAGGGGTTGCTTCAACAATCACCGTCATATAATCAGTGGTAATTGAATAATTATCAGTAATATAAAAAGTATCTTGGTTGTATCTTGAATCAAGATGCAATGCCGGCGCACCGCCTTGAAGGTCACCTATTTTCATATTGCTGGCTTGTTGCAAGCCAAAAGCATATAACAGTGCAGTACAAATCAGCACAATGACAGCATATTTAGGAGTGGCAAATTTAGATAAGCTACGCCAAATCCCTTCAATTTTATCTTTTTGCGCTTTATTCTCTTGAACCGGTTTGATGTTGGTGTAAGAAATAACCAGTGGCAATAAAATTAAATTGGTCAAAATAATAACAGCAACACCTAATGATGCCGATATCGCTAACTCTCTAATAATACCGATATCGATTGCAAGTAAGGTTAAAAAGCCAACGGTGTCTGATAATAATGCAATACCGCCTGGTACTAATAAACTACGAAACGCGGATGCAGCTGCAGCTTTAGTGGCTTGTCCATCACCAACACGGCGCCTAACCGCATTAATCATTTGTACCCCATGGCTTACGCCAATTGCAAACACCAAAAATGGTACAAGAATTGACATTGGATCTAAACCAAAACCTACTACTGTTAACAACCCAAGTTGCCACACCACCGCAATTAAGCTGCATACTAAAGGCAAAATCGTCAGCATTAATGACTTAGAAAATAAATAAACCATCACAGCTGTGATTGCGATAGCAATCAAGAAAAACAGCAGCACGCCCTTAGCGCCTTCAGCTACATCACCAGCCATTTTAGCAAAACCAATAATATGGATTTTGATGGTATCGGTTTCATATTTAGCGCGTAATTCATTTTCAAGTTGCTGAGCAAATTGAATCGTATTTAACGGCTTAAAAGTAACATCCTTTTCAGCGCCTTCAGATGCGGCCATTTCTTCATCTGTTTTTGCTACAAACTCCATTAACTGCGCCGTTAACATAGCTGATGAATAATCATTGGACACTAAGCGGCCAACAATACCGGCTTTTTCGATATTGTCTCTGACAGTATTTAAGCCATATTCATCATTACGAAAGTCAGCAGGAATAACCGGCCCACCAGCAAAACCATCTTCAACGACTTCGGTAAATCGAGTCGAAGGTGAATACAATGACTTAACTTGAGAGCGCTCAACCCCAGGAATGAAAAAGAGTTGATCATGTACATTTTTGAGGGTTTCAAAATACTCTGGGTTAAAAATATTGCCGCTGGTATCTTCCACTGCCACCATGATCCTATTAGCACCACCAAAATCTTTTTGATGCTTGGTATAGGTTTTCATGTATTCATGATTTAATGGAATATTCTTACTAAAAGCGGCATCCATTTTTAATTGGCTAGCTTGGTAACCTAGAAAGAAGGTAATTAATATAAATGAAAATATTACCCACATCCTGTGTCTAAAGAGGTAACTTTCAAATCCATTGACCAGTTTTTCTAACATCTTATCGGCCCTATTATTGTTGTTTTAATTTTAGTTATCATTTTGTGATGGCTATTTGTTATGGCTACTTAAGTTGGAATAAGCCTTTAGTACCTGCAAACCAAAGTTCCCCTTGATTATCACTGGCTACAGCAACAATGTTTTCACCTTGTCTGCGAGCTATGACTTTGGCCTCAAGCTTATTATTGAGCTCAATGATCATGCCAGCGTTACCAACTAAGTAAATTGAACCATCTGTATTGATATAAGCGTTATGTATCGTTGACTTAACCGGTAATTTAATTTCACTCCATTGTGAAAATTGTTTATCGGTAACAAAAACATGACCACGAAGCCCCATCAAAAAGATATTTTTATCCGTTTCAATGGCATTAAACATTGAACCGTCATAAATAAAATCATGTGCAGTAAAGGTTTTACCATTATCAATTGATGTGGCGACTAACCCCAGTTCGCCAACCATTAATAAACTATTGTCAGCTAATTGAATAACACGGTTAAAATGCGGTAGTAACGCTGCGCGTTCAGATAAATACAGTGCTTCATCTTCAGCCTTTAAATCCGCTAAATAGCCAATATCTTCTTCAAATAAAAGCTCTTCGTGGAATTCTTCTTGCCAGTTCTGACCGCCATCATCGGTGCGATAAAACAAGCCATATGCCCCTAGCGCAATGCCATTTTTATCATCAAAAAATAAAATATCTAATAACGGCTTTTCAATTTCAAATGACTGAAATTGTAAGGTCCAAGTTAAACCACCGTCTTGGGTATGAATGATGGTTGCATCATGACCCACGGCCCAGCCTTGCATCTCATCGAGGAAAAATACTTTGGTTAAGTGCGCGATAACAGGCGTAGTCACTTGTTGCCATTGTTGTTGTTTGACTAAAACATGGCCACGTTCACCAACAGCAACTAGCTTATCGCCAGCGTTAGCAATATCTAACACTAAAGATGATTGAGCAAGGGGTTGGAGTTGAACGCTGAGCGGATCAAATTGAGCATTTGCTGATGCAACACTGAAAAAACAGCTAAGGCTGATTACGGCTACATTGCGAAGTGTGCGAAACGACATACAAACTTCCTTAAGAATAACTGGGGCGCATGAGCGCCCCATAACGGTCTTAGCGAATACCTGCGCGACGCAGCGCATCAGGTGTGAAATTAGCTTCAGAAAGCTTGGCATCAAAATTATACATGCGGCCTTCGTTGTCTAATCCCATTGCTAAGTAGCGACGAGATTGTAAATCGTGGAAAATTTCTAACGTACTCCAATGAGTCGGAACTTCATAGTAGTTGATAGAATGTGCTGTACCTACACGATAAAGCTCATCACGGTTATCATACATATCGGTTAACGATACTTGCCATGAATCTTCATCGATATAGAAAACACGGGTTTTATAAATATGACGCATACCATCTTTAAGGGTTGCTTTTACTTCCCAAACACGGTGTTTTTCCCAACGAGCATACTCAGGATTGATATGACCAGGTTTTAATATTTGATCATATTTAAGTGCATCAGAATGAAGTTTGTAATCATTGTAAGGAATATAAACTTCTTTCTTACCAACGAGTTCCCAGTTATAACGCACTGGCGAGCCGTTGAACATGTCAAAATCATCTGTGGTTCTTAGACCATCTGAAACAGTACCCGGCGTATCAAAAGCAACATTTGGCGCTTTACGCACGCGGCGTTGGCCAGTGTTATAAGTCCATGCTTGACGAGGTAATGCTTCTTGATCCATGGTTTCTTTAACTAACAATGCAGTACCAGCAAGACGTGCAGGCTGACGAACAACTTGTTTAAAGAAAAACAAGGTATTCGTTTCAGCGAGTTTATCTAGCGTGATCTCTGGACGGCTATATTCAAAACGGATCTCTTCAGCGGTTTCGATCAAGGTGTAAGCGCCACCTTTTGTAGGTGAAGCTTGGCTACGATACGTTTCCACATCAACACCGCGATAACGCAAGATATGGTTCCAAATCACCTCTAAACCAGTTGATGGAATAGGAAATGGTACACCAATAGATGCCCCACTCACGCCATTACCATTTGAAACTAATTCAGCGTTTAACGCATTCGCTTTAGTGGCTTCGTAAACATACTGAGGAACAGACGCAGTACGACGAGTCTCATAGACATTCATTTTGTAGGTATCTGGATAAAGCTCAAATAACTTCACCTGACCCGGTGTTAAAAACTCAGCATATTGTGCTTTGTTAGCATTGGTAATAGTAAATAACACTTTATCGTTTGGAAAAGGGTCTGGATGATGCATGCCCTTCTCATACCCAGCTGGTGCTGATGTAATCCCCTTATCCCATGCAGGGATAGAGCCATCAGCATTAGCTGCCATAACTGCCCCTAAAGGGGTTAATTCAGTACCTAATTTTGCAGCTTCGGCTTCTGATACTTTCGCCATCGCTACTGGTGCAGTCAGCGATAACATGACAGCAGCCGATAATATCGTCAGTTTCTTCATTATTATTATCCTTTTAGATCGAATACTTGACGTTGAAAGAGACATAATCTCTATCAGTCATTGCATTAGTTGTGCCTACGCCACCAAAGAAGCTGTTATAGGACACATCTGCCCCCCAGCGACTGCGATAGTCAAAGTTTAGACCAACAGCCACAGACTTACGCCCTTCAGTAAATAAGAACATTGGATCTGGTGTAATACCGTCAACATCGTGAGAGAAAATCACCCGCGGTGACATATTCACACCGGCAAAGACATTGTTAAAGTCAGCCTTAGCCACTAAACGATATCCCCAAGCAAAATCAGTAGGGAACGGATTAGTTTCAGGACCATCATGCAGTGCTTCGATAATGCCTGGCATATCAGGATTGCCACCTGAACGTGCTGTTCCTGGTCCATTTAAACGTAGCTCATCAAATCCTGGCATGTCATGGATCCACACGCCGCCAACCTCAGCGAGCATCACTAAATTATCTGTCCCCCAAGTTGGACCAAATAAATGGGTTAAAGTGAACTGAGCTTGAGTGGTATCAGATAAAATGAAACCATCAATAGTCTCACCGGGCTGTACGCCTTCGATTTGCGATAGGCCTTCTAGATCAGGACGAAGTCCTGCATTTGCAAGCTGCTCAGGCATACCAGCAAATAACAATTCAACATCATCAATTTGTAAAGGCTCATCAATACGATGAGATACTTCACCAGCTACTGAGGTGTCGCCCACTAAAGTGTTAAAACTTGCGCCATATAATTGAATATCTTCAGGGTAAACAATTTGTGCTTTAGTAAATGTTTCCATGCTTAGCATAAGTTCGCGGTCAATTTCACCGCCACTTGCAGCTAAACGGCCATAATCACGAGCCACAGCTTCACTGGTAAAGTTTGATGCTGTACCACTGATGATAGGGCGGCGACTATGGTAATTCATGTAATACAAGCCAAATTCAGTTTCACCGAAATTAGGCGCGTAATAACCTAGTTTGATACCATATTGGCCATCATCTGCAGGCTCTTCTTCATCCTGAATTAACGCAACTTTAGTTGCGTATGGCACCATATAAGCAGCGAATGCAGGGTCAAAATTAGCTGCAGCAGCTGCACCATAAAGTGAAGCATATTCAGACATTAAGAATTCAAGATTAATATCAGGGTTAGCGTTGAAGCCCAATTGTGCATTTTGGCTATAACCGCCAAAACCAGCAAAATCGTTTGTCGCGAAGTTAGAACCAGGTGTTGGTACCCAAATTGGCTCCCAATCATATTGGTAATAAGCTTCAACGTTTAAATTTTCAGTTAGACCTAATGAAGCCCACACCATGCCTTGCGGACGAAATGCTTCTTTAAGCTCGGCACCCGGTGCATTGAGAATATTTAAATCGACTGGGTTAATCACACCAATACCATGAGGTATTAAGGTGCTTTCCCCCCAAGATACAACTTGGTTACCCACACGGACTGATAATGGGTTTTTGCCATCATTTAAATCGAAATTACCGTATACAAAAGCATCTAATAAGCGAATGTCTTTACATTGCACTTCTGATGCGCGGCTATCTTCACACGGATCAAATTCTTTGCCAGTTAGCGGGTCATTAAAGTCATAATCACCATCGCTGATTTTAGTATCGTAGAAGTACATACCACGAACAAACAAACCGAAATTTTTATACTCTAGTGACAGTTCATGCAAGCCTTTGAAACGTTCAGAGGTGGTATCCCCTTTCGAATACAGTAGGTTACTCAGGTCGTTGTTACTTGAGTAAGAACCTGCTTGGTCCCAAATTTGAGCCGTAGGATAGATGGGTGTTTCGCCAAAAGCCCCACCAAAGGCAGAGTAATTAGACCAATCCATTTGAGGTTGGTTGACCTTACCGATCTGTCCTTCCCAATCTCTATCAGACACACGCCAGCTAGCTCCGACAGTCCAAGTAGAATCGAAAGTACCGCGTACTTCTCCCCAATCAAATGAAACAGCATTAACGCTACTGCTCATCCCCAAAGTTAATGCCGACACCACCCCCAAAGCGAGTGCCGACTTGTTAAAGCGTCTTTTAACAATATTCATTTTGCTTCTCTCCGTAACCTGCCGGATTCGTTGTTATAGGATTTAAACCAACATTTTGTTAGCCTACAGGTAACACCATTGTTACAGCAATTAACATGGTTCGGCAAGTTCAAAAAAAAGAAAATTTATGAATGAATTGGTGCAGTTAGATGATTTTATGGGTAAAAAAAGTCAGACTGATTTGAATTGAATGGCTTAAATATATGAGCCGTGAGTAATTTTTAAATGTAATTGTTAACTTTCAATAAGTTAGAGGTGATAATTCCAGCTAATTTAACACTCTCTAATCAATCGACCGTTTGAAGTAAATACTCTAAATCTTGTTTAGTGAAATGAAATTACCTGAGGTATTGAGGTGTAAAATGAAACTGCCATGGATGCCTGAGGCCGTTACAAATGGTCTGAAATACTTACCATTTATATGTAATACTTTGCCGTTACGGTCTAGAACTTCGACGTTTTTTACCACGCCCTGGTAAAAAGGCAAAAAATCATTAAAGCTTACATATATTGAAAAATAAAATTCCATGATGACTCGGTAAAACCCTATAAAAAAGCCCACAACAATTAATTAAATCCTTGTGGGCGTTAATTGTTAAAATGATAGTTAAGCTTGCTCTAACGCCTTTTCAACTTTCTCGAATAAATCTTTAGATAAATTCGGTAATGCTTTCAATCGCAGTAACGATGCTTTCATTAGTTGCTGACGGTTTTCGTCAAACTTGCTGAATTGAATAAGCGGAGTGATCATTCTTGCCGCTATTTGTGGGTTTAACTCGTTAAGCTTGATCAGTACATCAGTTAGATACTGGTAACCTTTACCTGCTGCATCATGGAATTGATAGGTATTCGCGGCCACGAAAAATCCAATCAGTGAGCGTACACGGTTAGGGTTATTGAAACTAAAACTTTCATGATCAGTCAGCCCTTTAATAACGTCCAGCACATCTGCGGTATTTTGCGAGGCTTGTAAGCTAAACCATTTATCCATCACTAGCGGCGTATTTAGCCACTTTTGCTCAAAATCCTTCATTAAGTGCTGCTGACAATTCAGCTGACCCGATACCGCTGCTTTTAAAGCACCTAAGCTATCTGTCATATTAGCAGCTTGCTGATATTGATTAATCACTAAATCTTCATACTCTGAAGACACTTTAGACAATAAGCTTAAACAAATATTCTTAAATGCACGACTTGCTGCATCGTCTTCATTTACCAAACTGCGATAGCGCGTTACAAGTTCATCTAAACAAGACTCTGCAATTTCATTAACCACAAACTCTCTTGCTGCCGCTAAGGCATCTAAGTTCACTGACTCAACTTGTTCAATTAATGCTGCTGCACTTGGGAATGCCAAAATCTCAGCCACTAGCGCTTTATCGATGCTTTCATCGAGGATAATTCCTCTAACAGCTTCAATGACTCTGGCATCTAAATGCATCGTTTCTTTCGCTTCAAGACTGGCGACGTTTTGCCACACGGCTTGGCTAAATAACCCAACAGATGCTTCCCAGCGAGCCACTTCGCTTGATGCGTAGCGCGTTAAGTGCACTAACTGATCAACATTAAATTGATAATCAAGTCTTACTGGCGCTGAAAAGTCTTGTAATAATGATGGAATTGGCGCTGACGCAATATTGTCAAACACAAAGGTTTCCTGTGCTTGTTTTACATCTAACACGGTATTAGCAACTGACTGACCTTGAGTATCGAGTAGCTCAATGCTGAACGGGATATGTAATACCTCCCCTGCAACACCGTTAGACATCACAGATTGTGCAACAGTCAGTGAATATTGCTTAGTCGCAGCATTATAGTGATCTGTTACTTTAATTACAGGCGTACCCGCTTGCCTATACCAGCGTCTAAATTGAGACAAATCGATTCCGCTTGCTGTTTCCATCGCGTTGACAAAGTCATCGCAGGTTACAGCTTGACCATCATGACGCTCAAAATAACACTTCATTCCTAGCTGGAATTTAGCTTCACCTAAAATGGTGTGCATCATGCGAATGACTTCTGCGCCTTTGTTATAAACGGTCACGGTATAGAAGTTATTCATTTCAATGACAGATTCAGGGCGAATAGGATGTGACATAGGTCCAGCATCTTCGGCAAACTGTTGATTTTTCATGACACGAATAGCTTGAATGCGGTTAACAGCGCGAGAACCTAAATCGGAACTAAATTCTTGATCTCTAAATACCGTGAGCCCTTCTTTAAGGCTTAATTGGAACCAATCACGACAAGTCACTCGGTTACCTGTCCAGTTATGGAAATACTCATGCCCAACAACGGATTCAATGCCATGATAGTCTTCATCTGTCGCGCTGGCGGTATCTGCTAATACATACTTGGTATTAAATACATTGAGGCCTTTATTTTCCATTGCACCCATGTTAAAAAAATCTACCGCGACTATCATGTAGATATCTAAGTCATACTCTAAATCAAAACGCGACTCATCCCATGCCATCGACTTTTGCAATGACACCATGGCGTGGTTGGCTTTATGTAAATGACCTTTATCCACAAATACTTGTAGCTTTACTTCTCTTCCACTACGGGTGATAAATTTATCTTCTAATAAATCAAAATCGCCTGCAACTAACGCAAATAAGTAGCTCGGTTTTGGGAAAGGATCTTGCCAACGAACAAAGTGGCGACTTTCATCAGCACAAGTGCCCTGCTCGACTAAATTACCATTACTCAATAAAAACGGAAACGCTGCTTTATCTGCTTCGATTCTGACACTGTAAATAGCTAAAACATCTGGGCGGTCGAGGAAATAAGTAATACGTCTGAAGCCTTCTGCTTCACACTGAGTGCAATAAGCGCCATCAGACATATACAAACCTTCAAGGCTTGAATTCGCTTCAGGGTCTTGTTTAGTAACAACCGTTAATTCAAAGTCTGTTAGCTCTGTGTCAATGATAAGCTGGTTATTTTCTGTTTTATAGTTAGCTTTGTGGCCATTAATTAACACTGACGTTAACTGAATTTGTTCACCAACTAAATGCAGCGCTTCTTTGTGCTCGCCAACTCTTTGGATTTTACTCTTTGCAACGACCTGAGTTTCTGCACCATTTAAATCAAAATCTAGCGCTATATGGCTAATGGTAAATAAAGGTGATTTATAATCTTTAAGATGTTTTGCTTGTGCTTGAGTCATAGGTAATCCTTGAATAACACTGCTCTTGTTAGAGCTAAAATTTACTTAATAAAAAACGCGCTAAAAGCGCGTTTTTTTGGCACGAAATAAAGTTTACTTCACTGCGAGTTTCTTTGCATCAACCATGTCTAAAGTGATTAATGCTGTTTCTTCTAAGAAAGCATCTGGCTCAACTAACTCATCTTCAGCTTCTTCATCACTTGCTTGTGCAACTTCAGTTGCCTCAGTGTTAGTATCTGCACTGTCTTCGATTTCTTCATCGTCATCTAAAGAGGCTAACGGCTCTAAACCATTTTTAACACGACGTTCATTAGTTCTATCAAGTAAACGTTTATCATCATCTTCACGTGAAGCGATTCGCTCACTTTCAACTAATGAAATGGTTTTATCATCGTGGTGCTTCTTAAACTCAGCGATATCTTCAAAGATATAGCCAAACTCAACATCTGCTTTAATACGCTGCTGATGCTTTTCGTCAAGCTTAGTCACTAACTCTGGTTTGATATTGCCTAAGGTGCCGTATTGCGCGACAGGCACCTTGTCCCATGGCAGTGCATTCTTTTCTTCAGATTCACCGTATTCACCCGGCTCTAATGCACTTGGGAACATAATATCGGGTGTCACACCTTTAAGCTGGGTACTGCCACCATTAATGCGATAAAACTTAGCAATGGTGTATTGCACATGACCAATAGGTTTTTCGTACATATCATAAATTCTGCCAAGGCTCTTGTGCTGCTGCACAGTACCTTTACCAAAACTGGCTTCACCTACAATTAAGGCTCTATCGTAATCTTGCAATGCCGCTGCAAAAATTTCAGACGCTGATGCACTATAACGATCAACCATGACAGTTAATGGGCCATCATATGCGCTCTTGCCATCATTATCGCGGTTTTGAGTAACACGGCCATTTGCATCGCGAATTTGAACCACTGGGCCCATATCAATAAACAAACCCGTTAATAATGTGGCTTCAGTTAACGCTCCGCCGCCGTTACGACGTAAATCAATGATAACGCCTTCAACGTTTTGTTCTTTTAATTTAGCCAGTTCTTTTTCTACATCAACAGATAAGTTCATGTAAAAGCCTGGGATTTGAATGACACCGACTTTACGGTTGGCGTATTCACCTTCAGTTGGCTCAACGACTTTTGACGTTGCAGCGCGATCTTCTAGTCGAATTTTATCGCGGATAATGGTCACTTCAAATGCTTTTGCATTGGCGCCACCTTTTTTAGGTAAAATTTGTAAGTTAACTTCACTGCCTTTTGGGCCTTTAATTAACTCTACAACATCATCTAAACGCCAACCGATAACATCGACTATCTCACCGTCTTTTTGGCCTACACCAATAATTTTATCTTCAGGTGATAATTTTTCACTGGTAGCAGCGGGGCCACCAGCAACTAAACTTTTAATGACTGTGTAATCATCATCCATTTGTAAAACTGCACCAATACCTTCAAGGCTCAGGTTCATTTCCATTTGGAAACGTTCAGCATTACGGGGAGATAAATAACTCGTATGGGGTTCTACAGTACGCGCAAAGGCATTCATCACACCTTGGAATACATCTTCACTTTGAGTTTGGCTTAAACGCTTGATGGCATTGTTATAGCGCTTGCCTAATACTTCGACGGTTTCTTTCCAATCTTTACCAGCAAGTTTTAGATTCAGTGCGTCATATTTAACTCGTTGACGCCATAGCTCATTGAGCTCAGCTTCATCTTTTGGCCAAGCAGCTTCTTCACGATCAAACTCGTAAGCATCGCCGGCTTCGGTAAAGTCGAATTCTTTATCAAGTAAAGTAAGCGCATAAGCAAAACGTTCATAACGACGTTTTTGCACTAAGGAGTACATATCAAAGGCGGGTTCGATATTGCCAGATTTGACCATATCGTCAAACGAATGCTGATACTGTTTAAAAGTATCAACATCAGCTTGAGTTAGAACATTGCGACGAAAATCAAGTTGTTGCAAATATCTTTCGTAAATCAACTCAGAAAAAGCATCATCAAGTTCAAAGCGATGATAGTGAGAACGAGTAAATAAATTCGTTACCCTTTTACTCGCAACCTTGTGTTGAGGCTCTTGCTCAAGTTTAGGTAACTCGTTGATTTGAATCGTTGGTGTTATTGCCCAAGCCGAAAAACCGACAAATAAAGTGGCAATCGACGCAGCCAAAGTGAGTTTTCGCATCAACAAGTTACTCCTTAAATGATCACGATAATAAAATATGCTCTGCACGAACTTTTACGATTAATCCAGTATCAAGCTGTACATGGATATCTTCTTTCTTGATGTCAGTGATAACACCAGGTACAGGGTTTTGCCCTAACTTGACACTAACACGTTGTTTTTGCTTAAGCTCGTCAAATTTAGCAGCAACATAATTAATTTTAGGTGCGGCAGGTTTTGCAGGCTTAGCTGGACGTTCTTTTTTAACCGGTGCTTTTGCAGCAGGTTTTCTTGCTGGCTTTTTAGGGGCCGCTTTAGCCGCTACAGCTTGACGCTTAGCTTTGGCTTTTTCTTGACCTTCTTTCAACGTTTGTTGAGCGTGGTCAATATGTTCTTGCTCCAATTCGCCACAATCTTGACCGTCAAGATCGATACGTTGAACACCCGCTTTAACGCCTTTCAAGTAGCGCCAGCTGCTTGTATAACGTCTAAGTGCTACACGTAATTGTGTTTTACTTACTTTAGAATCATCAGCCAACCTAGCAGCTAAATCTTGAAACAACCCAATTTTTAATGGCTTAGTTTCACCTTCTGCAATAAAGCATAAAGGAAATGTTTCATATAAATACGCTAAAACTGCGTTGGTGTCGGTCAACTTGTCTGTTGATTCCATTTTTACTTCCACGTTATAAAAGGGACTGAGTCTCAGCTTTCTTTGCGAGTACAGTCGTTTATCTTTCGTTAAACAGATCTTGCTTAACGTTCAAATTAGCACTTCTTATTCGATTGCTAAAGCAATTGAAACATGCTTTAACAAATTAACTCACTTAGCTGTAATTTTACAGTAAATAAATTTTATCCATAGCAATGCGCGCTGTTCGGTATTATAAAGCTCATGGCAGCGATTGCGACCCGCAATTTGCTATATTTGGTCGCTAATTAAGCAAATAGGCAAGATTCAAAGCTTTTTACTAGCATTTCTAAGCCTTTTCTATCGTCTGTATCAAAACGATTCAATGATGGGCTATCAATATCTAATACCGCAACTACGTCATTGCCTTGGCGAACAGGGACTACAATTTCAGAATTACTGGCAGCATCACAGGCAATATGTCCTGCAAATTGATGCACATCTGCCACTAATTGTGTTTCATCATTTGCCGCTGCTGTGCCGCATACACCTTTACCGATCACAATACGTGTACAAGCAACTTTTCCTTGAAACGGACCAAGAACGAGTTGTTCTTCACGCTTAATATAGAAGCCAACCCAATTTATATCATCTAAGTTGTCATTTAATAACGCTGAAAAGTTTGCCATTCCTGCAATAAGGTCGTCTTCACCGGTCATTAATGCCAGTACTTGGCGGTTTAATGTGTCATAAAACTCAGCTTTCATTTTCCATCCTAAGTGAGGTTTTTATTATTCTGCAGCCGCTTTTTTAGTGGCTTTTTTGTTTGCTGTTTTGGGTGTAGCCGCTTTAGGCTTTACGATCCCTTTTAATAAATTTGCAAGTTCATCCTTGTTAGATGCAAGATAAAAAGCAAGTTTTTCGACACTATTTTCCTCTATTTCCAGCTCAGCGCCAGAAATAAAAGGCACTAAGTTATCCGCAATGTCGAGCATTTTGTCGTAGGCGTCAGCTTCTTTCTTAGATGTAAACGTCATCTTCTCAACCCCTTCTCTTACCACGACAAACTTTGTTATTACAGCCATGATTAACCTCTTACTGTTTTTATATACAGTGCATAGAGTGTCATAGAACTAACTTCTGATGCAAGTATTCTGATTATTCTGGTATTATTAGGTTTTATTGTAACTTGATAAATAATATTTCCACTGTGTTTTTAATCAAAACAAAGCGTTTTTTATTATTTTATTGCTCATTAATATTTCACTACATGGACGGTTTTCCTTTATCTATGCCGAAAAGTCTTGACCCGAACACCATTATATTATGCCGCTCCTGTGACTTAGCCGTTCAAAAGCGCGCCTTACCGTCTAATGTTCGCGCGTTATGCCCTCGCTGCCATACGGCACTTTATGACGTTCCTTACTGCTCAATCAATGGCATGCTTGCCTTGTGTATCGCGGCATTATTATTTTATATTCCGGCTAACTTTTTACCCATCATAGAAATCAACTTTTTAGGCAGTGTGCGAACAACAACAGTTTTTGAAACGGCTGTGACGGTGTGGCTGCAAGGTTATTGGATAGTTGGCATCGCTGTGATGGCGGCAGCGGTCATTGCCCCGGGATTATTAATTTTATCGATTTTATTACAAGTCACCATAGTTAAACTTAAATTGCACTCCTGTTTTTGGCAAAAGACATATCGCGCACTGCTTAAAAACCATGCGACCTTATCGCAACTTACTATGCTTGAAATTTACGTCATTTCATTTTTAGTAGCTGCGTTTAACTTGTCTGACTTCTCAGATATTTATTTAGGCATGGGCACCTTCTGTTTTTGTATGCTGTTTTTAGTTATCTTATTTTTACAACGGGAATATAATTTAGAACATATGTGGGGAATGGCTTATGAGCGCTAACACTCCTGCGCGGCAAGGAATACAAATCGGTTTTTGTTTATGCACTGTTTGTCGAAAAATCAATAACATCAGTCGTGACCGTTGTAGTCGCTGTGATTCTAAAATCCAAACACGTAATCATGCCAGTTTACAGCAAAGTTGGGCGTTATTGATTACCGCAGCCATTTTGCTGATCCCAGCTAATATCTACCCAATCACTGTGCTCACCAATCAGGGCAAAGTCACCTATGACACCATATTTACTGGTATTGTGCATTTGGTTCACTCTGACATGATCCCTATTGCCATTATTGTCTTTACTGCCAGTATATTGGTGCCTTGGCTAAAAATTATAGGCTTAGCGATTTACTTAATCGCTATTAGCTTTAATCTGCCAGTTTCTAAAAAGAAACTCATGATAGGCTTTCATATTATTGAATGGATTGGCAGGTGGTCGATGCTGGATTTATTTGTTATTGCGTTAACTGTCGCCGTCGTTAATATGGGGCAATTACTTGATGCTAAACCCGCACCTGCAGCAACCGCATTTGCGTTAGTCATTTTACTGACTCAGTTAGCAGCAAAGGTATTAGATACTCGTTTACTTTGGGATCGCTTGGAAAAAAACAATGACACAAATTGAATCACCAAAAGTTGTTAAAAAGAAATTATTCTCGCCGATTTGGTTATTACCGATTGTTGCCTTGGCCCTTGGCGCTTGGCTTGGTGTAAAAAGCATCAAAGAATCAGGTATCGAGATTATTGTGCACTTCCCTAATGCCGTTGGTATCGATATCGGTAAAACCTTAGTCAAATACCAAGGTTTGACCGTTGGTAAGGTGACAGATATCAGTATCGACAATGAATTGTCTGGCGTTAATGTCAAAATTATTATGGATTATCGCTCTGAACCATTTCTCAATAAAAATTCCAAGTTCTGGTTGGTCACGCCTAAAGCCAGTATCACTGGTATTGAAGGTTTAGATACCTTGTTTTCAGGCAATTATATTGCCGTTCAACCCGGTGATGGCAGCTCAGCATCTGAATTTGTCGCCTTAAAAGATGCGCCAACTATGCTTCCTGATACTAATGGGGTGCTTATTACGCTGACCACCTCAAAATTAGGCTCACTGGATATCGGCTCAATGGTGTTTTACCGTCAAATACCTGTAGGGAAAGTTGTAAACTATCGCTTAATTGACAGCGATACCATTAATATCAGCACGTTTATCGAGCAACAGTACGCCCATTTAGTGACACAAGAGTCCCAGTTCTGGAACGTGTCAGGTCTAAAAATTGATGCGTCTATGTCGGGCATTAAAGTCAATACCGAAAGCTTGGCATCGCTGCTCGCTGGCGGAATTAGTTTTAATTCAGTCGCTAATTCTGCCGCGGCGCAAAATGGTGACAACTTTGTGCTTTACCCTGATGAAGAAAGTGCTGTCAAAGGCATCGAATTCACTCTGCTAGCCGATAATGCTGATGAGATTAATCAAGGCTCAACGTTAGTTTATCGCGGCATTGATGTGGGTAAGATTCATCAAACCCAACTAACTGAAAACGGCGTGAAGTTTTTAGCTAAGTTTGATAGTCAATACCAACACTTATTAAACGCAGATACCCAATTTTGGATTGCAGGTGCTGATATTTCTTTAGAGGGCGTTAAGCACGCTGCAAGGTTGATCACTGGTAGTGTAGTCAATGTACTACCTGGAGTGAGCGACAACGCGCTGCCACAAGAGTATCAATTACAATTTCAAGCACCGGACCTTATGCAAGCTAGCCAGTTGACCATCAAATTAACGTCTGATGAACACAGTGGTTTAAGCGCTGGGGCTGAGGTGCGTTACAAACAAATGCCTATTGGTGAGATTAGCCAAGTAAAATTATCTGATGACTTTAGCCGTGTTGAATACTCAGTGGACATTCAGCCTGAATATTCATCATTACTCACTGTGGACAGTTATTTTGTGTCTGAATCGGCGCTTGCCATAGATGCCTCCTTAGATGGCGTAAAGGTCAAAACCCGAGATATTAATACCCTGCTTGCTGGCGCTGTATCTTTGGTGCCAGGTAAAGCTAAGGCTGTAGTTAAACCTCAAGCAAAATTTTCGTTATATCAATCTGCTGATCAAGCCTTAACGGCCTTGAATAAATCATCAATGAGTACCTTGGCGCTAGACAGTATTGATGGCGCAGGTTTAGCTCATGGCTCACCGGTTTATTACAAAAAAATGCGTATTGGCTCTGTCTCAGAAGTAAATTGGAACAGTCAAACTGATAAGTTTTCAATCACGGTGGCCATTCAAAAAAGGTTTACTAACTTGGTTCGAAGTAACAGCGTATTTTGGCGAAATGATGCCGCCAGTATCAATGCAAGTTTATCTGGCATTGATGTTGATATCGCTCCATTAGAAGGCGCCTTAAAAGGCAGTATTAGCCTAGGTTTGTTGCCAGAAAACCAACAAGGCAATCAAACTCGTTTATATGATTCTAAAGAGCTGGCCCTAAAACAGGCCAAAGCCATAACACTATCACTACCAGCTGATGCCAAAGTAGCTGCAAAAGCAGCGATTCGTTATCAAGGCCATCAAGTGGGTGTGATCCAACAGGTTAAACTCAATCAAGACTTAGCCAACTTAACCGTGAGTGCTTATCTTTATGGTGAATACGCACAACATTTCACCAAAGAAGACAGTGAATTTTTTGTCGTCGATGCACAAATTTCATTAGTGGGTATTAAAGCGCCAGAAACCTTGATAACCGGCCCTTACATTGGCGTGTTACCTGGCACGTCAGAACGACAAGCAACACAGTTTGATGGTCTCCTAGCTGCGCATTACGATGCGGATATCGATGAAGATGCATTAAAAGTGACCCTAGTTGATAGTCAGCTTGGTTCGATAAAAATTGGCACCCCAATTTTCTTCAGAGGTATTGCTATTGGGCAAGTGGATGGTTACTCATTATCTTACAATGGCAACCAAGTATTAATGTATTCACACATTGAAAAACAATATGCCCACTTAGTGAATCAAACAAGTCAGTTTTGGGATGCATCAGGTATAAAACTTGAAGTGGGTATTTTCTCTGGCGCTCAAATTGAAACAGGCTCTCTTGAAACGCTGCTTTCAGGTGGCATTTCAGTCGTGACCGAGGAAGTAACGGATAAAACGAATCAATTAGCTCTCGATGAAAGATTTACCCTGCATAACAAAATGAAAGCCGAATGGCGTAAATGGAAACCTGAACAAGTGAAGCCTTTATAACCTTTCTGCGCGTAGATAACATCCAATAAAAAATCGGCATTTGCCGATTTTTTATTGCTCGTTTAATAGCTGTTGTGCTTAGCCATAAAACCAATAACAAACGGCGATGGCTGCCATTATTCCGCCGACGTCTGCCGCTAAGCCACAGCCCAATGCATGGCGGCTATTTCGAATACCGACAGAGCCAAAGTACACCGCAAGTACATAAAAGGTGGTTTCTGTGCTTCCTTGAAAAATCGCCGATAAACGACCCGCAAAAGAGTCTACCCCATGATGCTCCATCGTTTCTAACATCATCGCCCTTGCCCCAGAACCACTAAATGGTTTCATTAACGCCGTAGGCATGGCATCGACAAAACGGCTGTCAAACCCCAACAAGCTCACTAGGCCTGCTATGCCTTGAAGGGCAAAGTCAAGGGCGCCCGATGAGCGCAATAATCCAATGGCGAGTAACATTGCCAACAAATATGGAATTAACATTATTGCTTGGGAAAAACCGCTTTTGGCCCCTTCGACAAACTCATCATAAATGGCGACTTTGCGGTAACCAGCAATCAGGATAAAACTCATAATTAAGGCTAATAATATGCCATTACCTAATACAGTCGATAATGTTCCAATGGCTTCAGCAGATAGGGTTAATAAATAAAACACACCCGCAATTAATATACTAAACAAAGTTGCGCCATAAGCCAGCACCACACTATTGATTAAAGAAATACGCTGAACAATTGCCACGACAGATAAACCCACTAAGGTTGATGCCACTGTGGTTAATAGAATAGGTAAAAACACATCTGCAGGATTGACTGCACCTTGCTGAGCTCGATACAAAAATACCGTCACTGGCACTAAAGTGACTGAGGAAGTATTGAGCACTAAAAACAAGATCTGCGCATTGGTCGCCACGTCTTTATTTGGGTTTAGGCTTTGTAAGTCTTGCATCGCTTTAAGACCAAGCGGCGTAGCTGCATTGTCTAGGCCTAACATGTTTGCGGTGAGATTCATGGTGATACTGCCGTAAGCTTTATGCCCCCTTGGCACCTCTGGCATTAACTTTGATAATAACGGCTCAAATAGTTTAGCAAATACCGTAACCACACCGGCTTTCTCACCCACTTGCATCAGCCCCATCCATAGCGCTAATACACCAATTAAGCCAATGGATATTTCAGCAGCTAACTTAGCGCTACTAAAAATAGCTTTAACTGACTCCCCTAATACCTCAACATGGCCATTAAACAATTGCACGATTATGGCGATTGCTGCCGTTAAGAAAAAAAACAACCAAACTCTATTTAGCACTGAATACTCCGTTATTTTTCACAGCTGTAGTTTTCAACATCAGCTGTTAGCGAATGTGTTGGTTGCGCTTTCTTTAACAGGGTGAGCGACACCGTGAAAATGCATGATATAATCTATCGCATTATTACACAGTTGTTTTATCGATATTTTTACTATGGCTCAAATAAATCCGCAATACTTAACCCATATTGCTACAGAACTCCCCGCACATCTTAATATGGACGACTTTATTGCTGCCTGTAATCGTCCTTTACGTAAATCAATCAGAGTAAATACTATAAAGATTTCCGTGGCGCAATTTACCCAAATAATGACTGATAATGGCTGGCAGTTTGAAGCTATCCCTTGGTGCGCTGAAGGGTTTTGGGTTTCAGTCAGCGATGATGTGCAAATTGGTAATATGATTGAGCATATTCAAGGCTTATTTTATATCCAAGAAGCCAGTTCGATGTTGCCACCTGTTGCGCTGCTACAAAATGATAACCACAGTAAACTGATCCTCGATGTCGCCTCAGCGCCTGGCTCAAAAACGACTCAGTTAGCCGCCTTAATGGATAATCAAGGCTTATTAATTGCTAATGAGTACTCTGCCAGTCGCGTTAAAATTTTGCACGCCAACGTGCTTAGAATGGGCGTAAAGCAATGTGCCCTCACCCATTTTGATGGCAAAGTCTTTGGGGAGTATTTATTTGAAAAGTTTGATGCTGTGTTGCTCGATGCACCATGCGGTGGCGAAGGTACGGTTAGAAAAGACGTTAATGCGCTTAAAAACTGGCAATTAGATGATGTTGTTGATATTGCCGAGACTCAAAAACAGCTGATCCAATCCGCCTTTTTAGCCTTAAAGCCCGGTGGCACATTGGTTTATTCCACTTGCACCTTAAGTCAGCTTGAAAATCAGCAAATTTGTCAATTTTTAAAACAAACCTATGCCGATGCGGTTGAATTTATTCCTCTAACTGATTTATTCCCTGGCGCAGAACAAGCCTGTACCCAAGAAGGTTTTTTACACGTTTGGCCACAAATTTATGATAGCGAAGGTTTCTTCGTCGCTAAAATTGCTAAAACCGCATCTGTTGAACGAATTAAAAAGCAGCCTAAGCCTCAGCGTAACTTCCCGTTTTCTGTTGCGAATGCCAAACAAGTATCCGCCATTGAACAATACTTTAGCACCACCTTTAATCTCACTTTACCTGCAGATCATACGGTGATGATCCGTGATGATGAGTATTGGTTATTTCCAGCTGAATTTAACGATTTCACCGGTTTAATGCGTTATCAACGCATTGGGGTCAAATTGGCCGATGTGATGAAAAAAGGCTTTAAGGTGAAACATGAAGCCATTATCTGCCTTAGGCGCTATATCAGCTCAGACGATAAAATTATCGAACTTGATGCTCAACAAGCGAAAGACTTTTTAATGGGCCGTGATATCGCCACTGATAGCTTTAGCGATTTAGACTTAACCCCAAAGGGCGAAATGATTGTCACTCATCACCACAGTCCATTAGGGGTGGTAAAGCATTTAGGCCATAGATTGAAAAATAATTTACCAAGAGAATTGGTAAAAGATAAAATAGAGTAGATACACTTTATTGCCGATAATTCAGCGACTTTTATCGTTTAACAATTATCAGTAGGCGCTAGTTGTTAAGCTATTGCGGCATAAAACACTGACCGGTTGCGCAATTTTTAGGCAAAGTATGATTAACGGGTCTATACTGAGAAGTAAGATTTTTAGTGAAATTGGTTTTCGACAGTAGCGCAAGGCTCTTTTCTAAAAGAGCCGTTCCCCTAGACCCAGAACAATTGGATAGTTTTGGGTCTCTTTTTGCCTAAAATTCAGCCTAAACTTAATATCAAAATTTACCACAAAAGCGTAAGTTAACGCTTGGCTAATATTGCAGCCTCTTTGAACAAGTTAAAAAAGTTCTCCGTGGTATATTCGGCTAAATCGATATATTTCTCACCCCGTAACTCGGCAACAAACTCAGCAACATCTCGCACAAAAGCTGGTTGGTTTTCTTGCCCTCTGTGCGGTACTGGCGCTAAATACGGTGAGTCAGTTTCAACCAGTAGCCTGTCTTTAGGTACTTTACGGATCACGCTACGAAGTTCACCGGCATTTTTAAAAGTGACAATACCTGACACCGAGATATAAAAACCTAAATCAATCGCTGCTTTGGCCATTTCCCAGTTTTCTGTAAAACAATGCAATACCCCACCCACTTTGTCTGCGTAGCCAGCTTTTAACATGTTAATAGTATCTTCGCGGGCATCACGAGTGTGAACAATCAGCGGCTTATTCACCTCTACGGCTAAGGCTATTTGTTGTTCAAAGCATTGTTGCTGCAATACTTTCGTTTCAGGGGCATAAAAATAATCAAGGCCGGTTTCACCAATTGCCACGACTTTTTTATCAGTGGCAAATTGCTTAATTTCACTGACATTGAGACCGTCTTTAACGTCAAGTGGATGCACCCCTGATGATAAGAATATATTATCAAAGTCGGCCATTTTATCGCGCATGGCTTCAAAACCTTGCTGGCGAACATTAACACAAAGAAGATATTCAACCCCGCGAGATTTTGCAGCATCTACAATAGCGTGCAAACTAGCTTGATCTGGCGCGGATTTTAAGCGGTCTAGATGACAGTGAGAGTCGATTAACATGATGATTCTTTAAAGGCTTAAACAAGCCAGCAAGAATACCTAGGGGAGGATTATCTTTCAAGCTGATTTTCATATCAGCAGTTACCACAGTTTAATCAAAGGTTAGATTTGGTTTTGACATTTTTTGTTTAACTTAATTGTATTAGCCAAATAAAACCTATGATAGAGGAAGAACCTTTACAGTACCCTTGTTTAACTATTACATGGTACAAGTCATGTCACTTGAAGATAACTGAGTAGAAAGCAGCTTTTCAATATGATGTTTATGACTTTCAGGATCGGTTTTTATTTTTACGCCAATACCCGCAGGTCGGCCGCCTGATGCACCAAGTGGATTAATCCACACCACCACACCTTGAAAATCAGCCATTTGTGAAGTACCTGGCAACTTATAAGCTATGGATAACTCCTGACCTAGAAAGTGGCTTTCTGTGGTCGAAATAAACAAACCCGCAGGTTTAATGAATGGCATATATGCTCTGTACAACTGGTGCAGAGTATCAAAATTTACAACAAGATCGGTCATAGTGTAATTCTATTGTCTGTAATGAATAAGTTGTCTAAATTCAAGAATGTAGTCTTGACATAATGCAGGCGCGTTTATACTCGCCATCGTCGCTAATTTTTGGCACATTTGCGCGACTTTCGATGAGAAACCAATGATGTTACTCGCAGCTAATGCGTCGAGCTCTTTACTTTTTAACACATATTGCCTTAAGTACAAATATAAAACATTAAGTGCATCAATAATTTGTTGCTCTGATAACTTAATTAAACTGCCAGTCAAATGTCCTGATTTAATACTGTTTGCCCAATCGACTCGATATTGCAGTAGTTGTTGGTAATGTTGATTACCTAGGCTTTCAGCTAATTTCAACGGCCCACCAATCATACTTAAACACCAAGTCACATCATGGGCTTTCTCGCCATAAGGAGGTTGTGGTAATAATTGATGGGAAGACAGCCAAGCTAATACTTGGCGTCTATCAGGGGCATTAAAGGCCACATTCTGGCAGCGACTTTTAATGGTTGCTAACAATCTTGAAGGCACGTCTGTTTGTAAAATAATTAAAATATTATTACCCGGCTCTTCTAAGGTTTTTAATAACGCATTGGCTGACGCTAAATTAAATTGCTCGCAGTTTTGAATAATGGCGACACGTTGACCGCCTTGCTGGGCTGTGACCGTTAATTTTTGACATAAGTCGCGAATTTGATCGACCTTGATTTGATTGCCATCAGCTTTAATCACATGACAATCAGGGTGTGTTCCCGCTTTAAATAACAGACAGCTTTTACATTGACCGCATGCCCCAACAGGGGTTAAGTTTTGGCACATGGCGGCATGGGCCATTTCATGAGCAAATAAATACCCTCCTAGACCGGTATCTATGGTTAACAGTTGTGCGTGAGCACTATGCCCGTTTGCTAACTCATTTAAGAATCGCTGAAACGGTTCATCTAACCAGGGCAACTGATTTAATCCAAAAGCTTGCATCAATGACTCACTTTACGCTGTTTTAATCAAGGTCATTACCATTACACAAGATTCGCTGCTAATGCGACTCGGATCTGTTCATGGACTTGATCAATGGGTTTACTAGCATCAATAACTAAAATTGAGCTATCTTCAGCAGCAAACGCTAAAAAGGTTTCTCGAGCACGAATAAAGAAATCCAATTCTTGTTGCTCGATGCGATCTAACTCACCACGTTTGGCTGCGCGGGCTAAGCCTAATTGCGGTTCAATATCTAAATAAAGGGTTAAATCGGGCTTGAAGCCCTGTAAACAAGCATCACTAATGGATTTTACTAATGGCATTAATCCTCTACCGCCGCCTTGGTAAGCTAACGACGAGAGGTTATGTCTATCGCCTAATACCCAAGTTCCGTTGGCTAAAGCGGGCTTAATGACATTTGAAATTAACTGAGTACGGGCTGCGTAAAACAGTAAACATTCAGCCTCATCACACAGTGGATCACTATCATCAGCAATTTTGACTAAATCTCTAATTTTTTCTGCTAATGGCGTACCGCCTGGCTCACGGGTGCATATTGGCGCTTGATGACAATGGTCTGTAATAATTTGCTTTACTAATTCAACTGCGCTGGACTTACCCGCGCCTTCTAATCCTTCAATTGTAATGAATTTAGCGTTGTTTTTACTCATTTTCTATTTCTCTGATATTCGTTAACTGCACGGTTATGTTGTGCAAGTGTCTTTGAAAAAACATGGCTGCCATCATTTCTTGAGACAAAGTATAAATAATCGACTTCAGCAGGTTTTGCTGCTGCAAACAAAGCAGCTTTACTTGGCGCTGCAATCGGTGTTGGCGGTAAACCATTTATACGATAAGTATTAAATGCCGTGTGTTCTCGTAAATCACTGCGAGTGATATTACCTTGGTAGCGATCGCCCATGCCATAAATAACGGTCGGATCTGTTTGAAGACGCATGCCTAATTTTAAGCGATTATTAAATACTGCAGCGACCCAATCGCGCTCTTCTGGCTTGCCTGTTTCTTTTTCGATGATTGAAGCAATGATCAATAACTCATAGGGTGTTTTTAGTTTAAGATCTTTATCGCGCTGTTGCCACGCAGCCTCTAAAGTGGTTTGCATTAATGTATAACTGCGTTGCAGCACCGACTCTAAACTATCGCCTGCATGATATTGATAGGTCTCAGGGAAAAACTTACCTTCTGGTAAATTTGAATCGTCACCATTTTTCAATAACACTCGATTGAACACTTGCTCATCAAAAGTTAGATGCGGTGATGTGGCCAACACTTGTTGCCATTCCTTAATGGTCTTGCCTTCGATTAACGTTACTGAAAAGCTGATTTGGTCACCCGAATTAATCTTATTCAGTAAAGAGGCCAAGCTGTCACCCGGCTCAATTTGATATAAGCCTGTTTTGATATGGGCATATTCAGGTTTAAGCTTAACCAGATATTTTAATTTCCAGCTATCTGTTAGCCATTGTTTATGCTCTAAATCTTTAGCAAGCTTGGTGACATTCATGCCCTGTGAAATAGTTAACTCAACAGGCGCATCGACGGTGAGAGTCTGATTGGGATAAGCAATTATCTGTTGATATCCCCAGTAACCGACAATGCAAGCCACTGTGGTTAGGGTCATCAAAAATGCGAGTAAAACGGTCAGTATTTTTTTCATATTAGAGTGATAATTGTAACTGTTTAATTAAGTTATGGCTCATAGGCCAGCTGGAATATTGGTTATCATCAAGATGATTAATATTAACAACGCCCAACAGGCTGTTGCTGATAAAAACATGATCTGCTTGCTTAAGCCTGGATAAGCTGATTGGTTCAGCATAAACGTTAATGTTGTTTTCTAATAACGCGATAATAACTTGTTGTCGCATCACCCCTGATACACCGCTGTGGCTGATTGCTGGGGTATAAACATTTTGGCCTTCTACAATAAAGACATTGGCCATTGATGATTCAACCACATTGCCATCGGTGTCAAGTACCAGCCAGTCATCGCAACCTTGTGGTAATAGGTTTTGCTTTATCAGCACTTGCTCAAGCCGATTAAGGTGTTTCATCCCAGCAAGTATTGGTTGGCGCGCTAAGCTAATCGCCGCTAAAGATAAACTGATCCCCTGCTGTTGCCATTGCTGATAGTGAGCGGGAATATCATGTAAGGAAATGACGCTTGTTTGCTCCACAATGTCTGGGGCACTGTAACCTCGACCACCTACACCGCGGCTAATGAGTATTTTGATACAGCCTTGGTTTAAAACCTGGCCGTGCTGCTCAAGCTGATTTATTAACTCAAGTTGATTTTGTAATGCAAAGCCCAAACGCAAACATGCTTGCTGCAATCGCTCAATATGTTCATCAATGAATAACACCTTACCCTGTAACACACGCATGGTGGCAAATGCACCATCACCGTAGGCTAAACCTCTATCCAGTGGGTTAATTTGCTGTTGTGGTAATCCATTAACAAATACTGATGCCATTCTCGTTCCTGAGTGTTATCTGACTGCCAGCTTGATATTAGCATGTCGATTCAAGCGGTTTTACACAAAAGAATGGCCCCATTTGTAGGAGCCTTTCTGTGTCATCATTTTATCTTAATACAATTTTAATCCGCAAAACACGGCTATATTAAGCGTGCTAATATCTAGCGTGCCAATAAATGCTGTATTCTTGCTTTAAGAATATCGGTTGCAATACGGTTTTTACCACCACGAGGCACGATAATGTCAGCATGTTGCTTAGATGGCTCAATAAATTGTAAAAACATCGGCCTAACGGTCGCTTTATACTGAGAAATCACAGATTCCATGGTACGCCCGCGCTCAGCAACATCACGTGATAGACGACGTAAAAAACAGATATCTAACGGCGTATCCATAAATACACTGGCATCCATTAATTCACGCAGTTTAGGATCCGTTAATAATAAGATACCTTCTAAAATAATCACCTTTTTAGGTTGCATATCTAAGGTCTTGCCAATACGAGTATGTTCCTTATAGCTGTAGCAAGGAATATCAACCGACTCGCCTCGTTTTAGCTGTTTTAGATGCTCAGCCAACAACTGATGATCTAATGCTTTAGGGTGGTCATAATTGGTTTTAACACGATCTTCCATTGATAAATGGCTCTGGTCGCGATAATAGGCATCTTCATTGATTACGCCAATTTGGTCGGTACCTAAATCACGCTTTAACTCTTCAAAAATAGTTTGAGCAATTAAACTTTTACCTGATGCTGACGCACCCGCGATACCGATAATGACACATTGCGGAGAATTCATTATTTAAAACCTTACTCGTCGTCTGAAATACTAATTGATACTGTCTTTTTACTTTGTTGTTTGGCTAGTTGAGCCCCAACTTTACGAGCGATCTCACGATAAATCCCTGCCACTTCAGAATCAGGCTGACTCACAACTGCAGGGTTACCTTCATCCATTGATTCACGAATGTTGATATTAAGCGGCAAAGCACCTAATAACGGTACTTCATAACGCTCGGCAATTTTACTGCCACCATGAGTACCAAATGGGTGTTCTTTATGGCCACATTCTGGACATAAATGAAAACTCATGTTCTCAATAATCCCTAACACTGGGATATCCACTTTTTGGAACATGGTAATGCCTTTTTTCGCATCTTCAAGGGCAATATCTTGCGGTGTAGTCACCACAACCGTGCCACTCACAGGAAATTTTTGCGAAAGGGTTAATTGGATATCACCGGTTCCAGGTGGTAAATCGATAACCAAATAATCAAGTTCTGGCCACTGGGTTTCAGTTAATAACTGATTTAAAGCACCGGCCGCCATTGGGCCACGCCATACTGCAGCTTCGCCATCACCTAACATAAAGCCGATTGATTGGGCAGTAATGCCATGAGCACTGGCTGCGGTCATCATTTTCCCGTCAGGTGAAGTCGGTTTAAAACCTTGTAAACCCAGCATCATAGGAATTGAAGGACCGTAAATGTCAGCATCTAAGATGCCCACTTCAGCACCTTCTGCTTTTAAAGCTAATGCAAGGTTAACTGCCGTGGTTGATTTACCCACGCCGCCTTTACCTGAAGCCACAGCAATGACTTGCTTAATATTTGGCAATGGCGCTACAGAGCTAACCGCAGAAAATACTCTTGGCTGAAAATCAATTTCGCACTCTACTTCATCAATAGCATCAAGTACGGCTAATTTTTTAGTCACATCCATGACAGTATCACGATATTGCGTCATACATGGGTATGGATAAACTAACCCAAGTGATAAACGTTTGCCTTCAATTGAAAGCTTAGTGACACAACCTGCAGATACAAGCCCTTCGGCTAAATATGGATCTTGATATGCATCTAAAATACTCAACACGGGACCTAATAGGTCAGCACTTAATTGATAATCTGTATGCGAAGTAGACAAAAGCAGAACTCCCAGCGATAAATTTGTTCAAGTGTACCAGAATTCAAGAAAAATGAGCGCAAATTTAGCCCATTTTGTTGTTGTTTGATGAAATAATCACTTTGATCGGTTAGTATCATCAACATATATTTGGTGTAATCGATTGTTGAGACAAAATGACAAATTCACAACGTAAAATTCTGGTGACAAGTGCCCTCCCATATGCAAATGGTCCTATCCATTTAGGTCATATGCTTGAGTATATTCAAACTGATATTTGGTCTCGTTACCAAAAACTTCGTGGACATGAATGTCACTATATTTGTGCAGATGATGCCCATGGCACCCCAATCATGCTGAAAGCCCAACAACTGGGTATTACACCAGAAGAAATGATTGCTCAAGTTCAAAAAGAACATGAACAAGATTTCGCTGATTTCAATATCAACTTTGATAACTTCCATAGCACGCACTGTAAAGAAAACTGTGAGCTTGCCAGCGATATTTATCTGAAGTTGCGTGATGGTGGTTACATTAAAACCAAAACCATTTCTCAATTATTCGATCCTGAAAAAGAAATGTTTTTACCAGACCGCTTTGTCAAAGGCACTTGCCCGAAATGTAAGAGTGAAGATCAATATGGTGATAACTGCGATAACTGTGGTGCGACTTATAGCACCACAGATTTAATCAATCCTTACTCGGTCGTGTCAGGTGCTACGCCAGTAATGAAGGACAGTGAACATTTCTTCTTTGACTTACCTGCATTTGAAACCATGTTAAGTGAATGGCTTGCATCAGGTTCACTACAACCTGAAATCGCCAACAAGCTAAGAGAATGGTTCGAACAAGGTCTGCAGCAATGGGATATTTCCCGTGATGCGCCTTATTTTGGTTTTGAAATACCAGAGCAACCAGGTAAGTTTTTCTACGTATGGTTAGACGCACCTATCGGTTACATGGGCTCGTTTAAAAACTTATGTGATAAACGTGGTGACCTTGATTTTGACGAATTTTGGAAAAAAGACTCTACAACAGAGCTTTATCACTTCATTGGTAAAGATATTGTCAACTTCCACGGTTTATTTTGGCCTGCAGTGCTAGATGGCGCGGGTATTCGTAAACCTACTGCTGTTTATGCACATGGTTATGTTACGGTAAATGGTGCCAAAATGTCTAAGTCAAAAGGCACGTTTATTAAAGCGCGTACTTATTTAGATAATTTAGATCCTGAGTATCTTCGCTATTACTACGCGGCGAAATTAAACAGCCGTGTTGATGACTTAGATTTAAATCTAGAAGACTTCGCACAGCGAGTGAACTCTGATCTAGTTGGTAAATTAGTGAACTTAGCTTCACGTACCGCTGGTTTTATCAGTAAACGTTTTGACGGCAAGTTAGCTAAAATCAACGATATGACTTTGACTGAGGCCTTTTTAGCTAAACAGGATATCATTGCTGATTTATATGAGACTCGTGAGTTTGGTAAAGCGATGCGCGAAATTATGGCTTTAGCTGACATGGCAAATGCCTATGTTGCTGATGCCGCGCCTTGGCAGTTAATCAAACAAGAAGACAAGCAAGATGAAGCCCATCAAGTGTGTAGCAATGCACTTAACTTGTTCCGCATCTTAGTCACTTACCTTAAACCGGTACTACCTAAGCTAGCTGACAATGTTGAAGCTTTCTTACAGACGCCATTAACATGGGATAATTTAGCTGTAGATCTAGCTGGCCATGAAATTGCTAAGTTTAAAGCATTAATACAGCGCATTGAAATGAAAAGCATTGAAGCTATCATTGAGGCATCAACTGAAAACTTACAAGTAACTGCAAGTAAAGTGACTGATGCTGCGCCGGAAGCTACTCAAACTGAGCTTGAGAAAGAGCCCCTAAGCCCTGAAATTACTTTTGATGATTTTGCCAAAGTTGATTTGCGTATCGCGCTTATTTCAAAAGCTGAGCATATTGAAAAAGCCAATAAACTACTCCGTTTAGAGTTAGATTTAGGCGGCGAAACCAAGCAGGTTTTTGCAGGCATTAAATCTGCTTACGCACCAGAAGATTTGATTGGCAAACACACTGTGATGGTTGCCAACCTTGCACCACGTAAAATGAAGTTCGGTGAATCTGAAGGCATGGTATTAGCCGCCGGCCCTGGTGGAAAAGATATCTGGATTTTAGAGCCTCATGCAGGCGCGAAACCTGGCATGCGAGTCATGTAATTAGCAACAAAGCTTGAATAGTAAGGCCATCAAAAGATGGCCTTTTTTATGGCACTAGCACTCAGATTTTAGGCTGAGATTTATACTAGACTTTGAGATGGTTTTTGACTTGGATTTTGACAATCATCAGAGCTATCACAAGGCGCCTCTTTGGCAAAGTTACGGCTATTATAAGCCTCTGTATCTGCTTCAATGGCTTGCTTCATTCGCTCTTCGTAAAGCATAAACAGACTGATGAAATCATTGCCATAGCGTTCACCTTCAGGTCGCTTCAACCATTCTTTATATAAGGCATCTGCCGCTTCTTTTTCAACTCTTTGATATGTTAGCTTTTGCTGACTGACTAACTCATCAGAAAATCCCATTGCCCGCATCGACGCCGCACCAACTTTCAGGGCGGAGTGGAAGGTTTCTGACTCGACAAAATCTGCGCCAGCTTCTCGCAATAAGTGCCCATGACCACGGTCAAAAGCACGGCTGATGACTTTAAGCTGTGGGTATTTATGTTTAAGGTACTTAACCAACTCAATACTACTTTGCTGATCATCAATGGCAATGACAAAGGCGGCAGCGTTGGCAACACCTGCTGTTTCTAATAAATCAGGCCTGGTGGCATCACCATAAAAGGCTTTGGTTTTGATTTTTCTCAATGTATCCACTTGGGATGCCTGACGGTCTAGTACAACCGTTTTCACCCCGTTAGATAACAGTAATCGATTGACTATTTGACCAAAACGACCGATACCGGCAATGATCACCACACCTTGCTCATCAACCGTATCTTGTTCCCGCTCGTTTGAGTTCTTTTCATATTTGGGCACAATAAACTTTTCATAGAAGATGAATAAGCCTGGAGTCAAAAACATCGACAAGGCAACCACAATAGATAATGGCTGGGCGATATGAATGGGTAATACATCATTTTGTTGGCTAAAGCTCAATAACACAAAACCGAATTCACCCGCTTGAGCGAGACTTAGGGTAAACAGCCA
The DNA here is from genome assembly GCF_030548765.1 of Shewanella sp. 3_MG-2023. Taxonomy (NCBI): domain Bacteria; kingdom Pseudomonadati; phylum Pseudomonadota; class Gammaproteobacteria; order Alteromonadales; family Shewanellaceae; genus Shewanella; species Shewanella sp. 3_MG-2023. The sequence continues at coordinate 53,028 of NZ_JAUOSH010000003.1, forward strand.
CCTATCACTACCTGTAATTCGGAATATAAAAGACAATATAAATAACACCAATGCCTTTAAAAACATCACCCCAAAAGTAATGGCTAAAATGGCTCCTAGATATTGCCATAAGATGTCAAAATCAATCCCCGCCCCCACGGTAATGAAAAATAGCCCCAGTAATAAACCTTTAAACGGCGCAATATTCGCCTCAAGTTCATGCTTAAACTCACTATTAGCCAGTACCACACCTGCTAAAAATGTGCCTAAAGCAGGTGAAACCTCAACCAAACTCATTAATGCCGCAATGCCAATAACTAACAATAATGCCGCAGCAGTTGAAATCTCTCTGACACCAGAATCTGCAACAAATTTAAAAATGGGTCGAGTTAAATAATGGCCGCCAAAAATAACAAAAGCGATTGAGAGCACTAAAACGATGGCATACACACCACTGGAGAGTTCAGCCACCAAGGATAACTCTTCATGATGGGCTGCTGCCTCAGACACCGCTGTTTGTGTCACTGCGACTAATTCAGGTAACGCTAGCAATGGGATTAACGCCAACATGGGGATCACGGCAATATCTTGAAACAGAAGCACTGAGAATGCATTTCGACCGGCAGGCGTTTTAATTAAGCCTTTTTCATTAAAGGTCTGCAATACAATTGCTGTTGAAGACAATGAAAAAATCAAACCTATGGTTAATGCGATTGACCATTGAATATCAAATAACATCGCAATGGCCATCACACCGCCCACTGACAAGCCAACTTGTAACCCGCCCATGCCAATAAGACGATGCCGCATGGACCACAGCATTTTAGGCTCTAACTCTAAGCCCACCAGAAATAACATCATCACTACACCAAATTCAGCAAAATGCTGAATGGTGCTGGTTTCACTGCCAACAAGGCCGATAATGGGACCAATGACCAGTCCGGCAATTAAATAGCCAAGCACTGAGCCAAGCCCTAAACGCTGAGCCAATGGTACGGCGATAACTGCAGCTGATAAATATATAAACGCTTGTAAAAAATACTCAGTCATCCATTTATTCCTTATCTGTAGTTATTTTGCGCTCAGGTGACAAACATTACACAGGGTTCACAATATCAATATAGTGATGGGTTAAACCAAATTCATTGGCTAAATGTTCACCTAAAGCTTTTATACCAAATTGCTCTGTAGCATGATGACCGGCGGCAAAGTAATGGATCCCTTGCTCCATAGCGCAATGAAAGGTCCTTTCTGACACTTCACCACTGATAAAGGCGTCAACGTTCAAGCCTGCAGCATGATCAATATAATCCTGCGCCCCGCCAGTACACCAAGCAATAGATGAAATAACCTCAGTCTCGTCACCAATGTGTAATGGCACTCGATTAAGCTTCTCTGTTAATAATGCATTAACTTGTGCAACAGTTAATGGCTGAGGAAATTTCCCCTGCCATAGTAAATTTTGCGGTATATCGGTACACACCTCAACATCGACAATACCTAATTCTTTAGCTAATTCAGCATTATTACCCAGTGTTTGATGTGCATCTAAAGGTAAATGATAGCCGAATAAATTCATATCGTGGGTCATTAGTGATTTTATTCTTTGGTATTTCATACCAGTAAGCACTTCGGGTTCATTTTTCCAAAAAAAACCATGGTGCACTAAAATCGCGTCTGCATTTAATGCTGCAGCTTGATCGATTAATGCTTGGCAAGCGGTAACGCCAGTCACAATCGTGCTGATGTGTTCAGTGCCCTGCACTTGCAGCCCATTGGGAGCGTAATCTTTAAACTGATTCACATTCAGAAAATCATTGAGATATTTAGACAATTGTTGGCGAGATACAGACGTTAATGACATAAAACTAACCCTAAATTTATTGATAGTAATAGTGTAACGCAGACCAATACTTATTGAAAAACCCTTGTTAAGATTGGCTAATAGCTGAGCGATTTTTGCATAAATTGGACTTTTAAGTACATTAAACATTAAAATTAGCCCACGGGATGTTGAACACATTAAATAAACTATTCAATAAATAAAAATAGGTCTCAAAATGTCAAACTTGACAAAAGAAGCGCTTATCGCTGAATTAACCGCGGCTCTTGAAAATCAAACTGGTAAATCTGTTGAAATTGAACAGAAAGGCAGTTGGTACAAAATTGATGGCGGCAAGTCGATACGCTTTAGCGAACTTGAGAAAATGCACCTTGAAGCCACACAAGGTCAAACCGCTGTTGCGCCTGTAGCAGATAAGCCGGTTAAAGCAGTTGTCGCAAAAAAAGCAGTTGCTAAAAAGCCTGCTGTTAAAGTTGCAAGTACACCAGCAACGTCAACTTCTGGTGGTAAAACGCCAAAAGAATTATGGCGTGAAAAACTAGCTGCGGCAGGTAAAAGTACCTTACCTCGCGGTTTCTAGTTTCAGGTGCGTTTACACAATAAAAAAGGAGCTTAGGCTCCTTTTTTATTGTGTCCTTTTTTATTGTGTAAATCACATCCAGACTTACATGGCTAAATCAACTCTGACATAGCCTTTTAGATAAACCACCCTCACTTCGTCACCTGCGTTAAATGCCATGCCAGGATCTTGATCTTGAATCACCATCACTTGGCTACCATCATCAAGGTTTATCATCATTTCAATGAGTTTATATTCTAATGTTCTGGTCGTGTTTCCATACTGATTTGCAGCAGCGCCGCCCACTAACGCACCAAGCACAGTTGCAACATCTTGGCCTGAGCCACCACCAAATTGATGGCCAATAACGCCGCCCACCAAGGCGCCGCCAAATGTTTTCCAGCCAACATTTCGATCTTCCACCAACTGGGTTTGAGTGACATGTTTAATTGATTCAACTTGGCCGTAGACAACCTTTTCTACTGGGACAGCTTGATTTCGGTCGTAGGCCGCACTTGCTGGCACTGAGATTAAGATAAACAAAATCGCACTAAAAAGTGCTCGAGAACAGTTTGTGAGTTTCAACATAGGCAAAATTCCGCTAACGTATGCATAAGGTCTACTCATTAATATACTCAATTGTGAACTCACTGTCCTATTTAAATAAACTGCCTTTGTTTCCTGATCCACAACAAGCATTGTCAGATCCCAATGGTTTACTAGCTGTTGGTGGTGATTTAAGCCCGCAACGCCTTGTGGAAGCCTACTATCAAGGCATATTCCCTTGGTTTAATGAACACGACCCCATCCTTTGGTGGTCACCAGATCCTAGAGCCATTTTTATCCCCAAGCGTCATGCAGTAAATAAAAGTATGTTAAAGCTGCTCAAAAAAAGTCCATGGCGCTTTAGTATTAATAAAGCCTTCACTGAGGTTATCCATGCTTGCTCACAACCTAGGCTCACACAGCAAGGCACTTGGATTTCATCTGACATCCAGCAGGCCTATATACAGCTGCATAAACTGGGAAAAGCACATTCAATTGAAGTGTGGGATAATGATGAGCTAGTTGGCGGCTTATACGGCATTGCAGTGGGAAGCGTGTTTTGTGGCGAGTCAATGTTTCATCGTCAATCTAATGCCTCAAAAGCGGCCTTTGCTATGCTCAACCAGCATTTATTCGACAAGGGTTTTAAACTCATTGATGCACAGATTATGAACCCTCACCTAGCCAATTTAGGCGCCGTAGACGTTCCCAGAAAAGCATTTTTAGCTCAACTAAAACAATTACGAAATCAAGTTATTAACGATGATACTTGGTTACAACAAGAGGTCTATTTTGAGTTCTAGAAGCATTAGCGTTGGCCTAACCCAGCCGTTTGATTGTAATTATATTGACGGTTTACAAGAGCAATTACTTGTTATTCAAGAGTCTGAACTTGACGCAAACTTATTCGAACAATTGTTAGGAATGGGTTTTAGACGTAATGGCAGTTCAATTTACAAACCCAGATGTCCTAGCTGTCAGGCTTGTCAGTCCATTCGAGTGGATGTTGGCCAGTTTAAGGTATCCAAAAGACAAAAAAGAACCTTAAAGAATAATCAAGATTTAACCTGGAAAGTTACGCACGAGCGTACGGCGGCACATTATCAATTATATGAACAATATATTATTGGTCGCCATTTTGATGGTCCTATGTATCCTCCCTCTGAGAGCCAGTTTAACGACTTTCTTGCTTGCCAGTGGCTACCTGATACCTTCATTGAAGTTTATGATCAACAAAAGCTCATTGGCGTTGCTGTAACCGATATGATGACGCATTCAATGTCGGCAATTTACAGTTATTTTGACCCCGAATATGCAAAACGTTCCTTAGGGTCATATATGATTTTATTGCAATGCCAGCTCGCGCAGCAAAAACATAAGCAATTTCTTTATTTAGGCTACCAAATTGATGAAAATCGTAAAATGAATTACAAGCGTTTATATCGTCCTTATCAAATCTTAACAGCTCAAGGATGGCAACATATTGAAAAAGAACCTATGCTTTAGTGTTTCAAGCCTTTACAGCTCGCGCTTTTTACGGCATGATACGGCGAATTTTTTATATTTGAAGGCATAAAGGTAACCAATTAATGGCGAAAGAAGACAACATTGAAATGCAGGGCACTATCCTTGAGACCTTGCCAAATACAATGTTCCGCGTAGAACTTGAAAATGGTCATGTAGTGATAGCACACATTTCTGGCAAGATGCGCAAAAACTACATCCGTATTTTAACGGGTGATAAAGTCACTGTTCAGTTGACTCCTTACGATTTAAGTAAAGGTCGTATCGTCTTCCGCGCACGTTAATCCTGCCTCATATATTAAAAACCCGGCTTTAATGTCGGGTTTTTTATTTGCTAGCTATCCTGGCAAATACTAAGAATTAGCAGTAATTTTTAGTAATAGTAATTAGGCGATTAACGTCAAGAAAAAAATGGCTATCTGAAAACAGATAGCCATTTTTATTTGAGCCAAATAATTAACAAGGTTTAAGAGACTTTCTCTTCACATTCGCAACTGATCACCAGCTCATTATCTTTGACATCAACTTTTGCTATTCCACCAGCTTCAAGCTTGCCAAATAAGATTTCATCAGCCAATGGTCGTTTGATTAACTCAGTAACAACACGGCTCATCGGGCGAGCGCCCATATTTTTATCGTAACCCTTTTCAGCTAATAAAGTGCGCGCTTCATCAGTGACCTCGAGGGTGACACGCTTCTCATCTAACTGCGCTTGCAGCTCAATAAGGAACTTATCGACAACCTTAGCAATAATGGTCATATCAAGATGATTAAACCAAATAATCGAATCTAAACGATTTCGAAACTCTGGTGAAAACACTTTATTAATTTCTGACATCGCATTAAGGCTGTTGTCTTGTTGCTTAAAGCCTATTGAAGTACGGATAGACTCTTGAACGCCAGCATTGGTGGTCATCACCAAGGTCACATTTCTAAAGTCTGCTTTGCGACCGTTATTATCGGTTAAGGTACCGTGATCCATGACTTGCAACAGCAAATTATAAATGTCAGGGTGAGCTTTTTCGATTTCATCTAGCAGCACCACACAATGCGGGTTTTTAATTACGGCATCAGTAAGTAAACCGCCTTGCTCGTAACCGACATAACCGGGTGGTGAACCAATTAAACGTGAAACCGTATGTCTTTCGGTATACTCAGACATATCAAAACGGATAAGCTTCATGTTTAAACATGATGCCAACTGATTAGTCACCTCGGTTTTACCCACCCCAGTAGGGCCGGCAAATAAGAAACTGCCCACAGGCTTTTTCTCTGCACCTAAGCCGCTTCGAGATAAACGTATGGCAGAGCTAAGGCCCTCAATGGCTTTGTCCTGCCCGAATACCAACATCTTAAGGTTACGTTCAAGGTTCTTAAGTAAATCTTTGTCAGTAGACGATACGGACTTCTCAGGAATACGTGCTATTTTGGCAATAATGGCTTCAATTTCTGGCTGACCGATGGTTTTTTTACGTTTGCTAGCTGGCAGCATCACCATTCTAGCGCCCGCCTCATCAATCACATCAATGGCCTTGTCAGGCAAGTGACGATCATTAATGTGCTTAGCTGACAAGCTGGCCGCAGAACTGATTGCAGCCTGAGTGTAACGAACCCCATGATGTTCTTCATACTTTGATTTAAGTCCCAGTAAAATCTTAGTGGTTTCAGCAACCGAAGGTTCGTTAATATCAATTTTTTGGAAACGACGGGCTAAAGCCCTGTCTTTCTCAAAAATACTTTGGTATTCCTGGAATGTGGTTGAGCCCATACATCGAAGTGAGCCGTTGGATAACAAAGGTTTTAACAGATTTGAGGCATCCATTACCCCACCTGAAGCGGCACCTGCACCAATGATGGTATGAATTTCATCAATAAATAAAATCGCATGTTCATTTTTGGCCAGCTCTTTTAATAGCCCTTTAAAGCGTTTTTCAAAATCACCACGGTATTTAGTGCCAGCGAGTAATGAGCCTAAATCTAACGAATACACAGTCGCATCTTTGATAACATCAGGTACTTGCTCATTAACGATACGGTAGGCTAAACCTTCAGCAATGGCTGTTTTACCCACACCAGCCTCACCGACCAATAATGGGTTATTTTTACGACGACGACATAAGGTTTGAATCGCTCGTTCAACTTCATCATCACGGCCAATGAGTGGGTCTATGACCCCATCTTTAGATAATTGATTTAAGTCTGTAGCAAATTGAGCCAATAAACTTCTATCTTCACCGGCTTCAGTGCCTTCTTCGCTGGCTTCTGGGTTATTTATCTCTTCGTCACTATCGTCTTTTGGTAAACCGTGGGAGATATAGTTAACCACATCTAAACGCGTTATTTCGCAGCGACGCAGTAAATATACAGCCTGAGACTCTTGCTCACTAAAAATAGCAACTAAGACATTGGCACCTGTCACTTCATTACGACCTGATGACTGCACATGAAATACTGCACGCTGAAGCACACGTTGAAAGCCTAAGGTAGGCTGAGTTTCACGTTCTTCTGTGGTGTCAGCGATTAATGGGGTTGTTTGTTGGATGAAGTTAGATACTTCCTCGTGTAAACGAGACAGATCTGCACCACAGGCTAATAGTGCTTCTTTAGCCGATGGGTTATTAATTAATGCTAATAATAAATGTTCTACTGTCATATATTCATGACGTGAATCTCGAGCTTGTTGAAAAGCGAGATTCAAGGTGACTTCAAGATCTTTGTTTAGCATAGCACCCCCTAAAAATACTCAAATACTGCAGAGTTACCGGTTGTGAACAGCAAGTTCACTATGCGGCTTCTAATGTACACAGCAACGGATGTTCGTTTTCTCTGGCAAATTGATTTACTTGTAAGACTTTGGTTTCAGCGATCCCAAATGAAAAAACACCACATATTCCTTTACCTTGGTGATGGATAGCCAACATGATGTCTGTGGCTTGCTGTTCATCCTTGTTAAAAAAGCGTTGAAGCACTTCAATAACAAAATCCATCGGTGTGTAATCATCGTTATTTAACACGACCTTATACATTGAAGGTGGTTGTAGCTCCGATTCAACACGCTCTTTAGTGTGCTCTACGCTGCCTAATCTACCCATGTGTTAATACTAGCCTCTAGTTTGGTACAAGACCAATTGATATTATTAAATTAATTAAATGTTGTCATTTTGTTAATTTTTACTTGACATCTTTTCGTACAAATTTCATTCTGTTTGCAGGCGGCACATGTAGACCGCTCTTAATAAGTTTTACTATCTTACTGGTAAGTAGGCAACAGAAGGAAGTGGAAGTATGGCAAGCGGAACTGTTAAATGGTTCAACAACGCCAAAGGATTCGGGTTTATATGCCCAGATCAGGGTGGCGAAGATGTTTTTGCACATTATTCAACTATTGAAATGGAAGGCTACAGAACGCTAAAAGCGGGTCAGCCTGTCGATTTCGAAACTGAGCAGGGCCCAAAGGGCATGCATGCTTCAGCCATTTCACCAACAAAATAGTCGGTGAAACTATAAATCAAAAAGGCAGAGATTTTAATCTCTGCCTTTTTTATTGGGCAAATAAAAAGTAAATATTAAACTGTTTGCCCAAAAAAACACCTAATCGTAAATAAAACTGAGGTTCAATTCATCTTAACTTAAGCAACTTCAACCTCCGGCGTTAACAAATTTGCTGACAGAGGCTAAATCTCACTGAGCCTAGTTTCAGTATTCAAGCCTTGAAAGCTTATCCCATTAACTGAGTGCGATTAAAATCAGTCGAACTGGCTATGGCGGCAAACAGGCACAAAAAAGCAGAGAGCAAGCCCTCTGCTTTACGGCATCAATTTTATGCCTTCAATTTAGCCACAAAAAAACGCTTAATGTGTAATAAATTGATTTAGTAATGCACTTGGACGCATGGCAGCTTCAGCTTTTGCTGCGTCTAAACGGTAGTAACCACCTAAATCAACAGCAGGGCCTTGTGATGCATTCAATTCCGCCACAATTGCCGCTTCGTTAGATGTTAGCGACTCAGCAAGTTCAGTAAACTGCGCAGCTAATTCCGTATCAACAGTTTGCACTGAGACAGCTTGAGCCCAATACATGGCTAAATAAAAGTGACTACCACGGTTATCAAGCTCACCAACACGACGTGAAGGTGATTTATTGCTATCAAGGAATTGGCCGATAGCAATATCTAACGTATCCGCTAGCACCTGTGCTTTAGGGTTATTTGCCGTTTGGCTTAAATGCTCTAAGGAAGCCGCTAATGCCAAAAATTCACCCAGTGAATCCCAGCGTAAATGGCCTTCTTTCTCAACTTGTTGAACATGCTTAGGTGCACTACCACCCGCGCCTGTTTCAAATAAGCCACCGCCATTCATTAACGGCACAATTGATAGCATTTTAGCACTAGTGCCTAATTCAAGAATTGGGAATAGATCAGTCAGGTAATCACGCAGTACGTTACCCGTTACAGAAATAGTATCTAAACCTTGTTTAACGCGAGCGAGTGTCACTCGAGTTGCTTCTACTGGTGCAAGAATTTGTATATCCAAGCCGTCAGTATCATGATCTTGAAGATAAGCTTCAACTTTAGTGATTAATTGAGCGTCATGAGCACGCTTACTGTCTAACCAGAAAATTGCAGGCGTGGCACTTAAACGTGAACGTCGAACTGCTAACTTAACCCAATCGCGGATTGGTGCATCTTTTACCTGGCACATTCTGAAAATGTCACCAACTTCAACATTATGCGTCATCAACACCTTGCCAGCACGGTTAACAACGTTAACAACACCTGCTTGTGCAATTTCAAATGTTTTATCATGACTACCGTATTCTTCGGCTTTTTGAGCCATCAAACCGACGTTTGGCACACTGCCCATTGTGGTTGGGTTAAATGCGCCATTGGTTTTACAAAATGCAATTGTTTCTTGATACACACCGGCATAACAACGATCAGGGATCATTGCTTTGGTGTCTTTAAGTTGGCCATCAGGGCCCCACATTTTACCTGAAGAACGAATAGCTGCAGGCATAGATGCATCAATAATAATATCACTTGGTACGTGTAAGTTAGTGATGCCTTTATCTGAATCAACCATCGCCAATGCTGGACGTTTAGCATAAACCGCAGCAATATCAGCCTCGATTTCTGCGCGCTGGGCTTCTGGTAATGTGGCAATTTTTGCGTATACATCACCAAAACCATTGTTAACATCAACGCCTAATTCATCAAACAGCACTTGGTGCTTGTCAAAAACCTCTTTAAAGAAAACTTTTACAGCGTGACCAAATAAAATCGGGTCTGATACTTTCATCATTGTTGCTTTAAGGTGCAATGACAATAGTACATCTTCAGATTTAGCCGCTTCGATTTCTCGCTCGTAAAAGGCAACTAAAGCTTTGTTGCTCATTACTGCGGTATCAATTACTTCACCGGCTAATAAAGATAAGCCCGTTTTCAAAGCTACTTTTTGGCCATCTGCTTGGGTTAGCACGATATCTACAGTATCAGCATCAGTCAGGGTGACTGATTGCTCACTACCGTAAAAATCACCTTCATTCATATGCGCAACGTGTGATGCTGAATCACTTGCCCATTTACCCATTGAATGCGGGTTTTTCTTAGCGTAATTTTTTACCGATGTTGGCGCGCGGCGATCAGAGTTACCTTCACGCAATACCGGGTTTACTGCACTGCCTTTAATCTTGTCATAACGTGACTGAGATTCACGCTCTGCATCAGTCGATGGCTCATCTGGGTAGTTTGGTATGTCGTAACCTTTCGCTTGAAGTTCAGCGATACAGGCTTTTAACTGTGGAATTGACGCACTGATGTTAGGTAACTTGATAATATTAGCTTCAGGCGTATTTGCCATTAGGCCTAACTCAGTGAGTGCATCAGCAATTTTTTGCTCTGCAGTTAACTTTTCAGGAAAGTTAGCAATAATACGGCCAGATAAAGATATATCTCTAGTCTCGACTTTTACACCTGCAGCATTGGTAAATGTGCGGATGATAGGGAGTAATGACAGCGTAGCTAATGCGGGGGCTTCATCAGTTTCAGTATAAATGATCGTTGGAGAATTATCTTTCATGCTTTTTCCTACATTATTGAAATAAATAGTTTTTATAAATTATTATTGTAATAAGTATCTACCTAAAAAGACCTTTAATCTATTGTTAAAGTGTAATTTTGCGGCACAAATCCATATGAAATTTGAAAAATAAATAGTGGCTGCTTGTTTTTTAAAAACGGGTACAGATCACATTTTTAGGCCAACATCATAGACCATTATGTGCAAGATTCAAATTCCACTAAGGCCCAATGCCGAGTAAACTATACAAAATGAATCAATTTCATCATTAAAGGCTTTTATATGTCAGTCAATGGCAAACCAAAACGTTTCAGTAATAAATTTGCATCCCCAACATCAACTCGCCCAATGAAAAAAGGCTTTAAACGCCCAGTAGCTAAGCCAGTATCCGATCCCGTAATTGTGTTGTTTAACAAACCTTTTGATGTTTTATGTCAATTTACCGATGAATCTGGTCGCCAAACCTTAAAAGATTTTATTCCAGTAAAAGACGTTTATGCTGCAGGACGTTTAGATAGAGACAGTGAAGGCTTATTGCTACTCACTAATGACGGTAAACTGCAGGCGAAATTGACCCAGCCGAAAAAGAAAACCTTTAAGACTTATTGGGCTCAAGTTGAAGGTGAGCCAGATGCAGCGTCAATAAAAGCACTCTGCCAAGGGGTTGAACTAAAAGATGGCATGACCTTGCCAGCAAAAGCAAAAGTAATCGATGAACCTGCGGTTTGGGAGCGAACCCCGCCAGTGCGTGAGCGAAAGTCTATTCCAACAACCTGGTTAGAAATTCAAATTTGTGAAGGCAGAAACCGACAAGTGAGACGCATGACCGCGCATATCGGCCACCCTACTTTAAGATTAATTCGCTATAAAATAGGTCAATGGAGTTTAGATGACATTAATTGTGGTGAATATAAAGTCCACAAACAAGAAAGTTAATCTGTCACACAAGATTTTTAGGCAATAGGATAAGTCATGGTGAAACCACGTTATAAACCCAATACCACTGTTGCTTGTGTTATCCATTGTGATAATAAATTTTTATTAGTTGAAGAAATTATTGATGGTGAAGTGCGCTTTAACCAACCTGCAGGGCATTTAGAAGCCAATGAAACCATCATTGATGCCTGCATTCGGGAAGTAAAAGAAGAAACCGGATTAAATATTACTATTTCGGCACTCGTTTGCATCTACCAATTTAGTGCATCAAACGCATTGTCTTTTATGCGATTTACTTTTTGCGCACAAGTAAACAAATGCGTTGAATGCACCCCAATAGATCCTGCTATTAGTGCCTGCCATTGGTTAACTATAGAACAGGTAAAAGCCCGTCAAAATCAACTTCGCAGCCCATTAGTACTCAAATCTATTGAAGACTATTTACATAAACCCCACAGCCCATTATCACTGATTAATAGTGAACTGCAGATCATAGCCGCAACCAATAATGCATGATAGAATATGCGCCGCACATTTTGGAGATTTATAGGTTCATTTGTCAGCGCACTTGAAATGCACTAACGGCGACCACATTATGATCTCTAACTACCCAAACACTCATGGTTTCTAGGTTTTATGACATTAAGTACTCCCAATCCAAATGGTAAAAAAGTCATCGTTGGCATGTCCGGCGGTGTAGATTCTTCTGTTTCTGCGTATTTGCTTATGCAGCAAGGCTACCAAGTAGAAGGATTGTTCATGAAGAACTGGGAAGAAGATGATACCGATGAGTATTGTGCGGCTTCTGAAGACTTAAAAGATGCCCAGTCCGTCTGTGATAAATTAGGCATTAAACTTCATACAGTTAACTTTGCGGCAGAGTATTGGGACAATGTTTTCGAGTATTTCTTAGCGGAATATAAAGCAGGTCGTACCCCAAATCCCGATATCATCTGTAACAAAGAAATCAAATTCAAAGCATTTTTAGAATTCGCTGACGAAATTCTTGATGCTGACTATATTGCTATGGGCCACTACGTTCGCCGTTATGACAGTGCTGACGGAACTCAAATGTTACGTGGTGTTGATGGCAATAAAGATCAAAGTTATTTCCTCTATACCCTTAGTCATGAGCAAGTGGCTAAAAGTTTATTCCCTGTGGGCGAATTAGAAAAACACCAAGTTCGTGATATCGCCAAAGAAATGGGCTTAATCACCCATGATAAAAAAGACAGTACTGGCATCTGCTTTATCGGTGAGCGCAAGTTTACTGACTTTTTAGCAACCTACTTACCTGCTCAGCCTGGTGATATTGAAACCGCTGATGAAGGTGAAGTGATTGGTACCCACCAAGGATTGATGTACCACACACTAGGCCAGCGTAAAGGTCTGGGTATTGGTGGCTTGAAAAATAGTAACGATGATCCTTGGTATGTGGTTGATAAAGATTTAACCCGCAATGTGCTCGTTGTGGCCCAAGGTGGTAAGCATCCACGGTTAATGTCTACTGGCATGTTGGTCAATCAATTACATTGGGTTGACCGCAAAGGCCCAAGCGCACCAGCAAAAATTACCGTTAAAACTCGTTATCGTCAGCAAGATGTGCACTGCACTGTGACTTATGATGATGACAGTAACTTAAGGGTTATTTTTGATGAACCCGTTGCTGCGGTAACGCCGGGGCAATCTGCAGTATTTTATGATGGTGAAGTCTGCCTTGGCGGCGGAATCATTGATTGTTTAATTAGAGGATAGTCTGTGAGCCAAGTCTTATTTGAACGCACTATGGCGTTTGCCGGAATATTACAAGCTATTGCTCAAGTACAACATATTGCTCGTCATGGTGATTCAGATGAAAGCGCACTTGCTGCAAGTCTGAACACCATCATGGTCACAGATCCTGATTCTATTAGTGATATCTATACCGATAAGCAAGCACTTAATAAAGGTTATCAGCTCATTGAAAACCAATTGGGTGATGGTAATAGCAAGGATGTGGAAACCACCCGCTACCTTGTTGGTATGTTAGCACTGGAGCGCAAACTGGCTCGCTCAGCAAATGGCTTAGGCATGTTAGCTGAACGCATCAACCAAGTGCATCGACAACTACACCATTTTGCGATTACTGATGAACAAATCATCGCCAGTCTTGCCAGTATTTACAGTGATACCATCAGTGAACTGGGACCTAAATTGCAAATTTCTGGGAATCCAGCTTATTTACAACAACCGCAAGTACAACAAAAAATTCGTGCTTTATTGCTAGCAGCGATGCGCAGTGCCGTTTTATGGCGACAACTGGGAGGCAAACGCCGTCACTTAGTTTTTGCCCGTAAAGCCATTGTGGATACCGCTATCAGTAGCCGTAAAAATAATTAACGATTCACCCTACAAATATTCCAACTTACAATAAAAGTTCATCAAGGAGCTTCAAATGGATCTTTCTGCACTGACAGCTATCTCGCCGATAGACGGTCGTTACGGTAGTAAAACCACCTCTCTACGAGGTATTTTCAGCGAATTCGGTTTAACAAAATACCGTGTTCAAGTTGAAATTAACTGGTTAAAACTACTTTCAAGTTGCCCAGAGATTGAAGAAGTTCCGCCATTTAGTGAAGACGCATTAGCGTTACTAGATAGCATCAAGGATAACTTCAGTGAAGAAGACGCTTTGCGCGTTAAAACGATTGAAAGAACCACTAACCATGACGTTAAAGCGGTTGAGTATTTCATCAAAGAACAAATTGCAGATAACGCTGAATTAGTTGCAATCGACGAATTCGTACATTTTGCTTGTACTTCTGAAGATATTAATAACTTATCTCACGCATTAATGCTTAAAGAAGCACGTGAATTAGTATTAGCGCCTCAGTGTCTAGAAATTGTCAATGCGCTTAAGCAATTAGCAAGAGACAACAAATCAGTACCATTGATGTCACGTACACATGGTCAACCGGCTTCGCCTTCTACGCTGGGTAAAGAAATGGCTAACGTTGCCGTTCGTTTAGAACGCCAACTAGACCAAATCAATGCAGTAGAAATCATGGGTAAAATCAATGGCGCTGTGGGTAACTACAATGCTCACCTTTCTGCTTACCCAGAAGTTAACTGGCATGAGCTGTCACAACGCTTTGTGACAAGTTTAGGTATTAACTGGAACGCATACACCACTCAAATTGAGCCCCATGATTACATCGCTGAGTTATTTGATGCTATTGCCCGTTTCAACACCATCTTAATCGATTTCGATCGTGACATTTGGGGCTACATTGCATTAGGTCACTTCAAGCAACGCACTATCGCTGGCGAGATTGGTTCATCAACCATGCCGCACAAAGTTAACCCAATTGATTTTGAAAATTCTGAAGGTAACTTAGGTATTGCTAACGCGTTAATGCAGCATTTAGCCGCAAAGCTTCCTGTATCAAGATGGCAGCGAGATTTAACTGACTCAACAGTATTGCGTAACTTAGGTGTTGGTATGGCGCATTCATTAATTGCTTATCAAGCAACAATGAAAGGCATCAGCAAGCTTGAAGTGAATGAAGCAAACCTTCGCGCTGAGTTAGATAAAAACTGGGAAGTATTAGCAGAGCCAGTACAAACAGTGATGCGTCGCTACGGCATTGAAAAGCCATACGAGAAATTAAAAGAGTTAACCCGTGGTAAGCGTATCGACGGCGATCAACTTGCAGTCTTTATCGATGGTCTAGAGTTACCTGATAACGTTAAAGCTGAACTTAAAACAATGACGCCAGCCAACTACATTGGTCGTGCTGAAGCATTTGTTGACGAGTTAAAATAATCTTCCACTCAATAACAACTATTGATTGTTGAATAAGGATAGGCGGCAGTTCCATAAGGATTGCCGCCTTTTTTAATACTATGTATACATTAAATTTTGATACTGCTGAGTTCATCAGTAAATATTGGCAACAAAAACCTATAGTCATCAAAAATGCCTTTAAGGCATTTGAAGATCCAATATCGGCCGATGAACTTGCAGGCCTAGCCATGGAAGAAGATATCTCTTCTCGCATCGTTAAAACTGAAACCGATGACTGGAAAGTGATTCAAGGGCCGTTTGAAGACTATGACGAACATGGCGATGACAAATGGCAGTTACTTGTGCAAGCGGTAAACCATTGGTATCCGGAGTCTCAACCACTGGTTGAAGCATTCAGATTTTTACCTGATTGGCGTTTTGATGACTTAATGGTATCGTTTGCCACCCCACAAGGCGGCATTGGGCCACATATTGATAATTATGATGTGTTCTTGATCCAAGGAGAAGGGGAACGCCGCTGGAAAGTGGGCCATAATGGCGAACATCAATGCCGTGGTGGAGATCCATCAAGTCCATTAGTCGATGACTTTGAACCCATTATTGATGTGGTGCTCAGCAAAGGCGATATGTTATATATTCCGCCAGGCTACCCTCATTGCGGTGAAACCTTAAGTCTTGCAATGAGTTATTCTATTGGTTTTAGAGCGCCAAGTCAGCAAGAATTATTAACTGAGTTGGCTGATTCGCTGATTGATAACAGTGCTGGCCAACATAGATTTACCTCTAGCGAAGAAGCTGCAAGCCATGGCCTAGTCAGTCAAACTCAGCAGCAAGGGATCATGGATTTACTGGCTCAATTAGCAACTGATCCTGCCCAATACCAAACTATGCTAGGTAAGTTACTCAGCCAAAATCGTTTTGAACTCGATATCAATCCCTTTGAAGCGCCAATTTCAACAACAGATGTTAAGGAAGCCATTGAAGATGGCGCTAACATGCAACGTATTGGCGGCTTAAAGGTATTAAGCCTAGAGGCTGATACCCAAGCGCAGTTGTATATCAATGGTGAAGTGGTTTGCGCCGCAGGGATTGAACAAGACATCATCGCCGAGATCGCCAATAATCACCTACTCACTCAATCGCAGCTTCAAAACTGGCTCAATGATCAGCAAGTCATGACGGTATTAACCCAGCTTATCAATCAAGGTTGGTATTACTTTTCAGAGTAACCGTTAATTAAAGTGACATCTTAGCGCCACACTAATTTTCCTTTAACCAAAAAAAAGCACTCATCGAGTGCTTTTTTGGTTTATTAGTTATTCAAATTAATAGATTTTTGCTTGCCCTTCTGGACGGGTTTTAAGGAATTTCAAAAACCACATATATTGCTCAGGGTAAGCTTGAATAACTTGCTCAACCATTTTATTTAAAGCAATGGCTTCGTTATCCTTACCTTGCATATCTTCAGGCTTAACTTGCGGCATCACGGTCAACTTAAACTGGTAAGCTGCTTTGTCGTAACCAATTTTTACCGGTAAAACCTGCGCCTTACCTGCTTGCGCTAAACGCCCTACTACCGGTAAGGTGGCTTTTTCTGTTGCCAGCAATGGAGCAAATACACTTTGCTCAGGACCTAAATCTTCATCTGGTAAATAAAAGAAGCTATTATCTTGCTTTAATTCAGTGATTAGCGCGCGTATGCCCGCCTCTCGCATGTAAACGCGGCCATTCTTACTACTGCGTAGTCGATTACTAAACCAATTGAATAAGCCGTTATTATGAGCTTTGGCCATGGTAACCATAGGCAGTTCGATATTTAAACGCAGCCCGGCATAATCAATCGGCCATACATGGGGCATGATAAAAATAATCGGCTGGCCAGCATCACGCGCGGCTTGCACATGTTCAAAACCTGTAATACTGACTCGACGCCTTAGATGCGCATCTGAGCGAATTAATAATTCAGCTTGAGATACCAAGGTTAAAACAAACATATCGACGTTGGCGTTAATTAACTCATCCACCTCAGTCGCTGACTTCTCAGGAAAACATGTTTGAATATTGATACGCGCAATATTGATGGGTTTTTTCGCATAAGACAGTACCAGCTTGGCTAATAGTCGCGCTATAGGATCTCGCAACCAAGCAGGCATCACCCCAAACATAAATAACACCATAATGGCTAGCCATGTACCCCAATATTTCGGGTGCAATAAAGATAGGGTAAAGCGACGATCGAAATGTTTTGCTTGTCTAGCCAAAAGAAACCTCAAAGATTACATTAACACAGTGAAACAAAGAGCCTAAGGAATTGGCCATAATACCAATTTATCAGCGGGACAACATCTGAATATTGTAAAATTGCTACTTTGAATCTTGCTTAATTTGTTAAAATAAAAAAGCCACTCAATGAGTGGCTTTTTTATTAAACAGTGAAACTACTTCTTTTCAGCATTTGCTTCTTCAACACGTGTTTTGAGTTTTTGTCCCGGACGGAACGTCACTACACGGCGAGCTGAAATAGGAATATCTTCACCAGTTTTTGGGTTCCTTCCCGGTCTTTGGTTTTTATCGCGCAAATCAAAGTTTCCAAAGCCAGATAACTTGACCTGCTCACCACTTTCAAGTGCTTCTCTAATCTCTTCAAAGAAAGACTCAACCATCTCTTTGGCTACACGTTTATTCATGCCAAGTGTTTCGAAAAGATGTTCTGCCATTTCGGCTTTGGTAAGTGCCATACTTTTAATCCCTCAACAATGCGTTGAACTCGCTCTTAAGTGCCGAGACAACTGAATCAACAGTTTCAGTGATGTCTTTTTCTTCAAGTGTACGAGTAATGTCTTGTAATGTAAGTGCGATTGCAAGGCTCTTTTTGCCAGCGTCAACACCTTTACCCCGGTATACATCGAACAAGTTTAAGCCAACCAACTGATTTTCGCCAACTTTTCTTATCAAATCCATAACATTAGTTGCAGAAACTTCTTCGTCTACAACGACTGCAATATCACGTCGATTAGCAGGAAACTTAGATACAGCCTGGGCTAGCGGCAAACTGGCTTGCAGTAAAGCGTCCAGTTCTAACTCAAAAACAATTGTTTTGCCATTAAGGCCAAAAGGCTTCTCCAAACTCGGATGGATAGCACCTATAACACCAATGACTCGATTATTTCTCAATATTTCAGCACATTGCCCTGGATGAAGAGCTGAATGTGTTGCACTTCTAAAAGTAAATTCAGAAGTCGAAACTGTCAAGCCGATAATTGATTCTAAATCGCCTTTTAAATCAAAGAAGTCGACAGTTTTAGATTCCATAGACCAATGTTCATCATTTTGAACACCAGAAATAACCGCGCCAATCATCGCTTCTTGTCTAACGCCAGAATCTGCTTTGGCATCAGGTACAAAGCGTAAACCGGTTTCAAATAAACGTACGCGACCTTGTTGACGGCTTTGGTTATAACCTACACAAGTTAATAAACCCGTGAACATCGATAAACGCATCGCTGACATTTCAACCGAAATAGGATTCGGTAAAATCATTGCTGGCTCATTTGGATGA
Source organism: Shewanella sp. 3_MG-2023 (assembly GCF_030548765.1). Taxonomy (NCBI): domain Bacteria; kingdom Pseudomonadati; phylum Pseudomonadota; class Gammaproteobacteria; order Alteromonadales; family Shewanellaceae; genus Shewanella; species Shewanella sp. 3_MG-2023. The sequence goes on from NZ_JAUOSH010000003.1 coordinate 71,838, forward strand.
ACAATGTTTTGTAACTTAGGATCAACAAAGCTATAGGTCACCGCTTCTTGGAAACCGCGCGCCACTAATACACTGCGCACTTTGCTTAATGGAATATTCGCTTCTTTGTGATCAGACATACTTAATGAAGCAACAGGTGCAATATTTGGGATATTGTTATATCCATAAATACGGGCAACCTCTTCGATTAAATCTTCTTCAATGGCCATATCAAAACGATATGTTGCCGTGGTCACATTCCAAGCGTCAGCAGTTACTGCAACAGTAAATCCAAGACGCTCAAGAATTTCTGTTACATCAGTATCAGGAATATGATGACCTAGAATTTTGTCTAACTTGCTGCGACGCAAAGTGATTTGAGCCGGCTTAGGTAAATGCGCTTCAGACACTGCTTCAGCAACAGGACCTGCTTCACCACCACAAATATCAAGTACTAAGCGCGTAGCTCGGTCCATCACTTTATGTTGAAGCTCAGGGTCTACACCACGTTCAAAACGGTGTGATGCATCTGTGTGTAAGCCTAAGCGACGCGATTTACCCATAATGGCTAAAGGCGCAAAGAATGCGCACTCTAATAAAATATCTTGGGTCTTTGCAGTTACGCCTGACGCTTCACCGCCAAATACACCCGCTAAGGCAACGGCTGCTTTATCGTCAGCAATCACTAGGGTGTCACTTGGTACTGTAATTTCGTTACCGTCAAGTAAAGTAAGCTTTTCAACGCCGTCGCTTAAACGCACTTGAATAGCACCATTTAAGGCTGCTAAATCAAACGCATGCATTGGCTGACCATATTCAATCAATACGTAGTTAGTAATATCTACAATGGGATCGATTGAGCGAATACCGCTACGACGTAACTTCTCTTGCATCCATAAAGGCGTTGCTGCCGCTAAGTTTACATTCTTAACCACACGGCCTAAATAACGAGGACAGGCATCTGCTGCAATAACGTTAATTTCAACTTTATCATCGATAGTTGCAGTAACAGGATCCCACGTCGGCTCAGCAACCGCTTGACGGTTTAATACACCAACTTCGCGCGCTAAGCCTGCCATACCTAAACAATCTGCACGGTTAGCGGTTAAATCAACGTCGATGATGGCATCGTTTAGTTGAAGATATTCACGGATATCTTTACCAATCGGCGCATCTGCAGGTAATTCAATAATACCGTCACTTTCGATATCAATACCGATCTCACCGTATGAACACAACATACCAAATGATGGCTGGCCGCGTAGTTTGGCTTTTTTAATTTTAAAATCGCCAGGTAGCACTGCCCCAACCATTGCTACCGCAACTTTTAAGCCTAAACGGCAGTTTGGTGCACCGCAAACGATATCAATTAACTCATCGCCGCCAACATTAATTTTAGTTACGCGTAATTTGTCAGCATCTGGATGCTGACCACACTCAACCACTTCACCAACAATCACACCGCTAAATTCGGCTGCAACGGCATCAATACCGTCAACTTCAAGACCGGCCATTGTGATTTGGTGTGATAATTCTTCACGGCTTACAGATGGGCTAACCCATTCACGAAGCCAAGATTCACTGAATTTCATCTTTATATTGCTCCGTTATTTGAATTGCTTAAGAAAACGTAAATCGTTTTCAAAGAAGGCACGTAAGTCGTTAACACCGTAGCGCAGCATAGTCAAACGCTCAACACCCATACCAAAAGCAAAACCAGAGTATTTTTCTGGGTCGATACCGACACTGCGAAGGACATTAGGGTGCACCATGCCGCAACCTAATACTTCAAGCCACTTACCGTTTTTACCCATAACATCAACTTCAGCTGAAGGCTCAGTAAACGGGAAGTAAGATGGACGGAATCGCACTTCTAAATCTTCTTCGAAAAAGTTACGTAAGAAGTCATGCAAAATGCCTTTCAGCTCTGCAAAGTTAACTTTTTCATCAACTAACAAACCTTCCACTTGGTGGAACATTGGCGTGTGAGTTTGATCGTAGTCGTTACGATAAACACGACCTGGAGAAATGATACGCAAAGGTGGCTTTTCATGCTCCATGGTACGAATTTGTACCCCTGAAGTTTGCGTACGCAACATCACTTTTGGATTGAAATAAAAGGTGTCATGATCAGCACGAGCTGGATGATGCTCAGAAATATTCAATGCATCGAAGTTATGAAAGTCATCTTCGATTTCAGGACCATGCTTAGTGGTAAAACCAAGCTCGCCAAAGAAAGTTTCAATACGTTCAATCGTACGTGTTACTGGGTGTAAACCGCCCATTTCAAGCGTACGACCTGGTAAGGTTACATCGATTTTATCTGCGATAAGTTGCGCTTCTAATTCAGCAGCCTTTAAGCCTTCAATACGCTCAGAAAGTTGCTTCTGTACCGCTTGCTTAGCTTGGTTGACTGCTTGTCCAAAGGCAGGTTTCTCTGCTGGACTTAAGCTACCCATCATTTTCATCATGTCAGTGATCTTACCTTTCTTACCAAGGTAGTCGACACGGATATCATCCAGTGTCTTTAGATCACTGGCCTTACCTATTACTTCTAAGGCTTGTTCTACGATCTCTGTTAACTGCTGCATTTTCTCATCCACTGCATTTTTGCATATCAAATGCTATTGGGCGCCTGATTATCAGGCGACATAGTAGTCTAGGCACAAAGTCAACTTTATGCCTAAAGCATGGGGGTAAAACAAAAGCTGGAATTTTACGTTAGCTAAGCTTAATTTACTAGCATTTATTACGATTTTATTGAGTAAAATGCGGCATTTAAATTAAATCGAATTTATATTTCCGATAGTATAATTTAATACAAATTAACGACCTATTAACTTAAGCGCCATTTATGAGCAGCAAATGCTTATAAGCTAATCAATCACCTTGAGAACCAATGAACATTATTACAACAAGTGATAGTAAATTATTGAATTTTTTACAAATACCAAGGGCTAATACGATAACAAAAAAGCTCACTGGCAATGTTAAATACCAGCGAGCTTTTATGTTACCAACAAACTAAATTCGCAACTTAAACGACAAAATTGTGCAATGGCTAATAAGTTATCACCATTGAGAGCGTCTAGCGGTTTTTTTCTAAACGCGCTAACAAACTTGAAGTATCCCAGCGGTTACCTTTCATGGCTTGTACTTCAGAATAAAATTGATCCACTAAGGCAGTAACTGGTAACTGGCTACCATTACGACGCCCTTCATCTAAAGCAATAGCTAAATCTTTACGCATCCAGTCAATGGCAAAGCCAAAGTCATACTCACCTTGCCACATGGTTTGATAACGATTTTCCATTTGCCAGCTTTGAGCTGCGCCCTTGCTGATCACCTCAACCACTTTTAAACCATCAAGACCTGCACTTTTAGCAAAGTGTAACCCTTCGGCAAGCCCTTGCACCACTCCTGCGATACAGATTTGATTGACCATTTTGGTTAACTGGCCCGCGCCAACCTCCCCTAATAATTCTGCGCAGCGACTATAGGCCTCAATGACCGGTTTTACTTGGTTAAAAACGGCTTCTTTTCCGCCCATCATCACAGTTAACACGCCATTTTCAGCACCGGCTTGACCACCTGATACGGGCGCATCTAGAAACTCAACCTCTTGCTTAGCAAGCACGGCTGCCAGTTCACGAGCAACATCGGCAGATGCGGTGGTGTGATCGACCAAAATTGCCCCAGCTTTTATCCCATGAACAATGCCATCTTCCCCTAAAACCACTTGGCGAAGATCGTCATCATTACCCACACAAGTAAACACGATATCTTGCTCTACTGCCGCAAGTTTTGGGGTCAATGCTAACTCACCAGAATATTGCGCTGCCCATTGCTGCGCTTTTGCTGTGGTGCGATTATAAACCGTAACTTGATGCCCTTGGTTAGCCAAATGCCCTGCCATTGGGTATCCCATCACGCCCAAGCCGATAAATGCTACTTTAGCCATATCATTCCTTCGTTATTATTGTGGTTGTTTATTAAAAATAGTGTTGATTGTGCTACAAGCCAAAACGAGTTAGGCTTTATGAGTAAGCGATTGAATTTTGGCTAATACATTGATTACAAAGCCGGTTTTACATGGGCTTCCATTTCAGAGCCAATTTTTTTGCGCATATCCATTAAACGTAATGCTGAATCCCTCAAACGAATATCATCATCTGTTTGGGGGACCCACTCAGGTACTGATGTAGGTTTACCATCATCATCAACTGCGACCATAATCACGATACAATGGGTAGTAAGATGACGTTCAGGCTCTTTAGGGTCACCCGCTTTAACCGCTATACCAAAATGCATGGACGATGTGCCGGTATAAATAACTTTGGCGCTTACTTCAACAATATTGCCCACATGGATAGGCTTTACAAAACGAATACCACCAGCATAAGCGGTAATGCAATATTTACCACTCCAACCTGCAGCACCAGCATATGCAGCTAAATCAATCCATTTCATCACCGCGCCACCATGCACTTTGCCGCCAAAGTTCACATCTGCAGGTTCAGCTAAAAACCTTAAGGTAATTTCTCTTTCTAATCCGGCCATAACGACTCCTAATTCAGCTAATTAATGTCAGTTTACGATAATTAATCAAAGAAATGAGTAAAAATTATGCCTAAATGAAAATATTTGATGAAAGAGTACTTAATTGCTATTTGGTAGTTCAAAAAAATACTGCTGAGTTTCAAAAAACAAAAAAGCACAACTTAAAAAAGTTGTGCTTACTAAAACTGACACTATAAAGGGTTAGCTAATGGGTGGCTCTTGAATTACCACTGAATACATCAAAAACGATAACCTAAATTTAAAGTAAATGAACTTCTTGTTTCACCTTTATTGTACAGCCCTGTCAAATTTAAATGACGACCTATCTGTTTATTAAAACCCACTAAATAAGCCCATTGTTCTAACCCTACACCCACATCAAAAGTAAAGTCTTCACCGGTTCCCAATATATCGCCTAAATTACCAGTCATCGAAGGCTTAAGGCCTTGATATTCTGCGCCGATAAAAATTTGTGCTCGCGACTCAAGGAATTGATAACCAAGCATTGGCTGGATAGTCACAATACCATCTCCCCAATCCTGGCCATCAAGACGAGTTTTAGAGTAAGTTGCAGTAACAGATGCAAAAAATTCTTTATAACCGACAGAAAGCGTTGTCCCCAAACCTGCCAGATCATATTCTAAATGTAGCGGCACTTCGACTCTTCCTGGTGAGCATAAATCAGCGCCCTGATTTTCTAATAAACTGCATGCCAAACTGCCACCGATAACCCCGAGCTTATCTTCAAACACATCTTTAAGTTTTCCGGTATATTGGGCATCAACGACTGCATCCACATTCACCTTGCCCACTAAAGCATATATATTCCAAAACGGTAAAATATTGACATCAGCTCTGAATGAATAACTTTCAGCATTAACAGTGCCAACTGAGCTCGATGGATCAAACCATTCATCCAAATCTACCCCCATAATATTAAAACTATCAAAACCAAAATCCATATCTTGATTTCGATAAGCGACCGAAAAACCAAATGGCAGTGGCACATCAATACCTTGCTGGCGAACTAAATCACTCATTAACGGAAAGAGTCTATCTAAATCGACCTTTTCTTCACGAATGCGCGGATCAGAAACCATTTTTAATGACGCTTCATCAAAAACTAATGCACCATGTTCATCATCATAAAATGCCACGGGCTTGATAGTTGCGTGATAACTTGCTTCTTTGTTACCTTTTTTACCAGTAGCGTGAATCACTTTATTTGCAATGGCTGTGTGTCCGTTAACCAGTGTCATTAAATCAACTTCTTGACGATAATGTTCGACACTAAACGCATCAAAATCAAATGGTTTTGAATTGGTCATGACCATTTTGGTTGCAACACCATTTACTACAGTAAGCTTAACCCGCATAAAACGAAAATAAGCAATATCTTGCGGTAAACCATATTTAGAGTAATTAAAGCTTATTTCTATTTCATTGGCAGATATCTCATCAACAACGACGGAAGACTTATCATAACTTTCCATGTAATTTTTCAAGCGATATTCTGTTTTAGTTATTTGTTCGATAGTTTTTATGACATCCTCATTATCATCTAATTTAGATTGGTCATATTTAATTCTCAGATCAATATTACCGCGAGTATCTGTACTTTGAACCAAAAACACATCTGAACTTTTTACCTTATCGCCGACTTCCAAGGTTCTAACCACACGCTCAACTTGCTGATCACCTAGTGACAGCGAGCTTAAGCCTAATTTCAAAATATCTTCTGAAACGCCGTATTGTTGAAAAACATTTTGCTCCGCTGAATTAATGAGTTGTTTGTTGTTTTTATCTTCAACAAAAATACTTTCCTGCGCATAACTTACGTTTGAGAGTGTTAACAATATGGCTATTGGTATTGCTTTTAGAATACAGCGAGAAGTAGAAAAATGATTAAGTGAACAAAATAGCGTTTGATTCATTAATAGTACCCTTTGAAAGCCAATCTATGGCAAATAAGTTATCGAATCATTTCCTGATTCAAATTTCGGAAAAACATAATGCAAGTTCAGCAAACGTTATTGGCTAACGCGCTTTTTCCGTTCAATGGGAATATTGTATGTGTTTATTTATTAGATATTTAATCGCTATTGATGGATTAAACCCTACATGAATAAAAACCACTACTGAGATAAACAGCAAATCAGCATCAAAATTACCTAAGTAGATAAAATAAAAACGGATCAAAACCAATAGAAGGATTAGGGGGTTAAACTGGAATTATATATAAAAGAATGTAAATTCGAGGCTATTAATGACGCTCAATGCTGTATTGAGCGTCATGAGGAAATCTTATTTCTCTTATTTGAGCATAAATAATTGATTATAGAAACGTGCAACAATCACGGTAATCATTAATATGACCAGTATCAGCAATGGCGTATTAATGTCATAACTAGGCGTTAAATGTAATGCACTCATAGTCATTACCATAAGTAAATTGCCACCTAGCATACGCACTAGCATCATTGCAGGCTTTGGAAAAAGTCCCCAAATGAGGAAAACGTTAATCATATAAAAACCAACTAACTGCCAAAGCTCTGTAAATGCGGGCATTATAAAAATATATTGCAGTAAAAAAAACACTCCCCATAGCAGTGCAGATAATATCACCTGCTTCATTAAAGGAAATGGTAAACTGACTGTTATATTGGCAAAAATTGAACCAAACATAGGGATAAAAATACCACCAGGTAAGGCAAAATATATCCATGCGCCATAACAAGTTGAGGCTATTGCAACCGCCTTTATAACTCTGTTAATTCTCACTTTCAATAAATTTTCTTTTACAGCCTCTTTCGAGTTTTGGGGCTTTATGCTCTCTTGCTTCCAGTAGTTAGCTAAAATTTCAACATCTAACTTTTCGCCATTAATGGCATTATCAAGCATTTTAATTTCTTGGGAAAAATAACCTAACTGTTGCAACTTATCATCATTGGGTTTATCACTGGATAACCACTTGATGGTGGATTTGCTATGCTGCAGAACGTGAGAAAAACCATCGACTATGACAGTCCATTTATCTTTTTCATGTTGAAGTTTATAACTGGAACTCAATGGCATACTGATCAAGTCACTTAATTTATCAATCAGTAATTGTGCATCGACTAATAAGTCTTGAATATTATCATGATGAGCACTTTTTGCAGCCTCGTTAAGCGCGTTATCTATTTTATGAAAAGCATTTAACGCAGAGTCAACGCTGCTAAAGAATAAAGATTCAGTGTTTAAAGGCCAAATAAAACGATAAACAATTGAATAAACTAGCACTCCAAGTAAATTATCTTGTATTCGTAAAACCGCAATATCAAATGAAGCTTCACCATTAAAGCCTCCCATTACCGCAACAATAGTGCACACAGTAAAGCCCATGGTAAATGCATAACCATAACGCAAATTATCAGCAAACCACACGCTAACAGCCAAAAGCAACAGTAAACAACCAATGAATAACATCGGAGTCTGGGCAAAAAAGCTCACCAGAAATAACGCCACACTAACGCCGCAAACTGTACCTATAAGGCGGTTTTTACCTTTGTGTAAGCCATGCCCAAGAGTTTCATTTGAAGCAATGGCAATAACGGTAATAGCAGCCCAATACGGTTTTTCCCATTGAAAAAACAATGCTAAGGCAATTGCTATACCGACAGAGACAGAAACTTTTATCGCTTCCTTAACGGGTAAACTGAGCATACACATTCTCACTCTATAAAATTTAATGCTTCAGAATTTTTACCGATGCCGTCATACCAACTCGCAGCTGAATATCTTCAGGTAACTTATCAAGTTTTATCTTAACTGGAATGCGTTGTGCTAAGCGGATCCACTCGAAATTCGGGTTCACATTAGGTAGTAACGAATTGCCGGTACTGCCATCAGTTTTCGAAATGCCGTAACCAATACTTTGTACTTTACCTTCTAAAGTGACTTGGTCATGCATCATTAATGTGACTTGGGCTTTATTATCAATAGCCACATCTTTTAAATCAGTTTCTTTAAAAAAACCGTCAATCCAAAAGCTGTTTTCATCAATCAAAGCAACAACAGGCGAATTAGCAACGACTTGTGAGCCTACTCGATAATTCAAATTAGTAATATAGCCATCTGTTGGTGCAGTAATTTTAGTGTAAGCTAGATTTAATTTAGCTTCTGCCACTTGGGCTTTTGCCATTAACAAGTTCGCTTGTGCGGTTTCAACTGCATTTTGTAGATTATTAAGGGTTAACACTGACTGAGCACCAGGGGTTAGCTTTTCTAATTCAATAGCACGACTAGACTCGTTCTGAGCCTTACGAACTAATGCTTGTGATTGCTTTTCAGTTGCTACCGCTTTTTGTAAACTGGTTTGGTATAGGCTAGCGTCAATCTCAAAAAGCACATCACCTTTTTGTACATGACTATTATCAATGACATTAACTTTTACAATTTGACCTGTCACTCGTGGGGTTACTTGGATAACATAGGCTCTGACTTGACCGTCTCTTGTCCAAGGATTATCAGTGTAAGTTTGATACTGACTATACAAAACACCTATTGCCGCCGCCATCAGCAACAGGGTAATAAAATAACGTTTAAACATTGGCGTTACCTACTTAAAATATGGAAATAAATTGGCTAATTAAGCCGATAAAAAGAATAACCATAGACAATTCAACTATGGCCGGAGCTGCGACATATTTATGTAAACCAATTTTAGTACCAATAGCGGTAACTACGCCGGTTAATATATATGCCATAGCGGCAACCAGTAATAATGGCGGAAAATACACATCACCGATTACCACTTCATGGGGCATTATGCTCATACGCCTATCACCTAAATAATATTAACTATTTAAAAAACATTGACTTAATGTCTTCTTACTCATTTATGCATATATTTTAATGGCGGCAGAGAAAATCTTGTAATCATCTATGATGGATCTCACCCATCGAAATCTATAAACAATTGTTTTTATGTGTGATAAATTGTGATTTAAGTGACGGTATAACCCCAAATGCATACCACATCGCATTTTTCATTATTTGAAGAGACAACTATGAACTTTAGTTTGGAACAACTTCTTGCCTTTGTAACTGTCTATGAGCAGAAAGCTTTCAGTAAAGCAGCGGTGAAACTGGACAAACATCGTACAACTATTGGCCAAGTCATTAATAACCTTGAAGATCAATTAGCCATTACCCTGTTTGAACGGATCGGTAGAACCGTTGAACCGACTGAAGATGCAGTACTACTTTATAACTATGCCAAACAGGCTATTGAGCAATCCAAAACCTTTGACCAAGTGGCCATGAGCTTGGCATTTGGTGAGCTTAATTCAATTACAATTGGGTATTGCAGTTTTATACCGCAACAAGTGATATCTGAGATTAGAAAACAACTGCTAATTGACAGCCCATCATTAAAAGTTAACTTCCTCGTCAGAACCAAAAATGATATTAAAGTGGGAATACAAGACGGCAGTATTCATTTTGGAATTGTGAATATATACGAAAGCAAAGTGCTAAACAGCATCGATCATACTTTTTTATGTAACATGTCATTTGCCGCTTTCACCAACAAAGACGCTGACCTAGCAACACTAAACTCTGAAGCAACCTTGGCTAAAATGAAGACTAGCCGTCAGTTTATCTTAAAATCCATGCTTGATGATGATATGAGTAAAAAAATCATTGTCTCCTCCAATTATGAAGTGGTAGATCAACTGACTCTCATCATTAAAATGGTTGAAGAAGGTCTTGGGTGGAGCATTTTCCCATTGTTAATCAATTCCATGGAATATACTGCACACGATCTTATACCGATAGAAATAGAACAAATACAAGACGCATTACAAGTACCTATATCACTTTGGAACCCACACTCAAAACAAATTATGCCGGCCAAAAAGTCTATCACATCAGCCATAGCTAACTATATAAATAGAGTTAGATCCAAATAATAGCATCATATTTGTATTAGTAGCCTCTGCATTAAGAGGCTTTCATCCCTTTAGTTATCTTCAGCAACTTCAATGCAGGGTTTCATCCTTCAAATGAGATTGTCTATAAAACTGACTGCACTTTATTATGACTGCATAACACCACACTGTATTGATTATCGTTGGTGATATTTTACCAAGGGTGAATATCCCTACTATGTAATTAATATATACAGTAATGAGTATTGTTGGCATAAATCGCTCCAAAATAAAGTAGTCATAATTATGGAAACAATTGAAAATTTATTTCATTCCAACCCATACATCACTTTTGTTTTAACATTAGTAATAGGTTTTTTAATCGGCTTAATTAGCATGCACAGAGTTGTGTTTGGTATTCTGGCTAGTTTTATCGGTGGTTGCATCACCATCACACTGCTTCATCTCCATTTAGAGCCAGAACTTGGTGTACTGCTATTGGGTATATTTATCTATATCATTGGTTTTTTATCTGGCTCTAAATATACAGAGAGTAAACTCTTGTTAATGGATCCATTTAAGCCAAAAAATATCAATACCACTAAAAATATTGTTTCTCGCTCATTTGAAGTAAATAACGATAGTACGGTCGTCGATAAAACCTTGTTACAACTTAATGAGGCAGCAATTGATGTGAGTTTTGAATTAACCTTAAGCCAAAACCTTGATAAACAACAGCCTGATATGATTGCAGCAGGTGATATTGTGACCATTACCGGACCTAATAATGCACTTTATTATTATGATGATAATATCATTGGTACTGAAATCGCTATTGATGATAGCAACATTATTGAAACGACATTTGAATACGTGATTAAGCCTAACCACTTAGTTGGTCTGTCACTAAAAGCGATTAAAAAAATGCTGAATGCCAATACCGACAGTTCAGTATGTATTACAGCACTTGCCAGAAATAAATTTGATATGTTGATTACTCCTGATCTGATAACTGAAGAAGGCGATCATATTCAATTAGTGGGTAAGAGTAACGACATTGAGCGAGTACAGCAGCGACTAATAAAACTGTAAGCTTTAATTAATTTAAATAAAAAGGCAGTCACTTTTAAAGTGACTGCCTTTTTATTACATTTTAATCACGTTACTTTTTAAATAAAAGTGAACCATTAGTGCCACCAAAGCCAAATGAGTTACACAATGCATAATCAAAACTATGGGGTTTGGCTACGTGCGGTACAAAATCTAAGTCACAACCTTCATCAGGGTTATCCAAATTAATGGTAGGCGGTACAATTTGATCCCGCAACGCTAAGATTGTAATAATTGCTTCAACTGAGCCCGCTGCACCTAATAAATGTCCGGTCATAGATTTAGTAGAACTTACAAGTAAATCATAAGCATGGTCGCCAAACACCGACTTAACCGCAGCCGCTTCAGCTTTATCACCTGCTGGAGTCGAAGTGCCATGGGCATTGATATAACCAACCTCTTCATTGGCAATTTGCGCATCATTAATGGCATTAACCATTGCTGCAGCAGCGCCCGCACCATCACTTGGTGGTGATGTCATATGAAAAGCATCGCCACTCATACCAAAGCCAACAAGCTCTGCATAAATTTTAGCGCCGCGCGCCTTAGCATGCTCATACTCTTCCATCACCAACACACCTGCGCCATCACCGATAACAAAACCATCACGGTCTTTATCCCATGGGCGGCTTGCAGCGGTTGGATCGTCATTACGAGTTGACAAGGCTTTGGCGCTGCCAAAACCAGCAACAGCTAACGGACAAGTAACATCTTCAGCGCCGCCAGCAACCATAACGTCGGCGTCACCGTAGGCAATCGTACGCGCTGCAAAACCAATATTATGCACACCCGTTGTACAAGCTGTTGTCACTGCAAAGTTTGGCCCAGTCATGCCATACTTAATAGATAAATGACCAGAAATCATATTAATAATGGTGCTAGGAACAAAAAATGGCGACACTTTTCGAGGGCCACCTTTAAGCAATGCTGCATGATTTTGCTCAATTAATGGCATTCCGCCCATACCAGCACCAATCGCTGTGCCAACTCGCGCTGGATTTTCTTGTTCCATATCAAGACCTGAGTCTGTCATTGCTTGTATACCTGCAGCCATGCCGTATTGGATAAATAAATCCATTTTACGGGCATCTTTGCGAGACATATATTGCTCAACATCGAAGTCTTTTACCGAGCCACTGAAACGAGTACTAAATTCAGTTGCATCAAATTTGGTAATAGGTGCAATACCACTTTTACCAGCTAATAAAGATTGCCAAGAAGATTCGACATCGTTACCCACTGGAGTAACTAGTCCTAAACCTGTAATTACCACACGACGTTTAGACACAGCATTCACCTTTGTATTTTATTAGGCATTCGCCAAGAGATATTCTGTTAACCCACCACCAATCAAAGGAAAAAGATCAAACGGATGATAAGAAATGATGGGTTAACTCACTTTTATAGAGAGTTAAGTCGACATTTATTCGACGCCACAAACAAAAACAGGCGGCATAAATGCCACCTGTTTTAGTGAATCAGGGATTACTGATTTTTTGAAACGTAATCGATCGCTGCTTGAACAGTAGTGATCTTTTCAGCTTCTTCATCAGGGATCTCAGTGTCAAACTCTTCTTCTAGAGCCATAACCAATTCAACAGTGTCCAGAGAATCTGCACCTAAATCGTCTACGAATGATGCAGCTGATTTAACGTCTTCTTCCTTAACGCCAAGTTGCTCAATAATGATTTTCTTTACACGTTCTTCGATGTTGCTCATTAGTTTTCTTTCCTATTCAAATTACACACTTGCGTAAGATTGAGAGTAGTTTATTCGATCCAGCTGACATTGCAAGCTTAGTTTTCGTGGTCTAACCACGAAAATTATCATACTTTGATATCAAACGAGATTCAATAAAAGTCGTTATCAATTATGGTCCTTAGACCATGTACATTCCGCCGTTTACATGCAAAGTTTCACCAGTGATGTAAGCTGCAGAGTCAGAAGCTAGAAACAATACCGCATTGGCAATCTCTTGCGCCTGACCGAGTCGAGCCATTGGAACTTGCGCCATGAAAGCTTTTTGCTGCTCTTCATTAAGCTCATCTGTCATGTCTGTTTGGATAAATCCAGGGGCAACAGCATTAACGGTAATTTGACGAGATGCAACCTCTCTTGCAAGAGATTTTGTAAATCCAATCAAACCAGCTTTAGCTGCTGAGTAGTTTACTTGCCCGGCATTACCCATGGTTCCGACCACAGAGCCAATATTAATAATACGGCCGCTGCGCTTTTTCATCATAGACCGCATAACCGGCTTGGATAATCTAAACAGTGATGTCAAATTAGTGTCAAGAATATCATGCCACTCATCATCTTTCATGCGCATTAATAAATTATCACGTGTGATACCAGCATTGTTTACTAAGATATCAACATCACCGGCTTTTTCTTTTATCTGGCTAAATAATTGTGTAACTGATTCACTATCAGTCACATTTAATACTAAACCAAAGCCGTTATCACCAAGGTAATCTTGAATTGCAGCGGCACCTTTTTCACTGGTTGCAGTGCCGATCACGGTAGCGCCTGCTTCAACCAGTGTTTCACTGATGGCACGGCCAATACCACGACTTGCGCCAGTAACTAACGCGACTTTACCTGTTAAATCAAAGCTAATGCTCATGAATATTCCTTATTGGATTAAAGCTGATAAAGTGGCTGCATTATTAATTGCTTGCCCTTTTAATGACTTATTAATTCTTTTTGATAACCCAGTTAATACTTTACCAGGGCCAATTTCAGCTAAATCAGTAATCCCCTGACTTGCCATTAACTCAACTGTCTCACTCCAACGTACCGGGCAATATAATTGGCGAACTAGCGCATCTTTAATTGCAGCTGCATCATTAGGGCTTGCTACATCAACGTTATTAATCACAGAAATAACCGGCGAGTTAAACTTGATATTCTCTAATGCAAGTGCCAGTTTATCAGCTGCAGGTTTCATTAATGCGCAATGTGACGGCACACTCACAGGTAAAGCAACTGCCATTTTAGCGCCAGCAGCTTTACATGCGCCAGCGGCTCTTTCTGTGGCTTCTTTTTCACCCGCAATAACTACTTGGCCAGGACTATTAAAATTCACAGGGCTAACAACAGCGCCATTTGCTGACTCTTCACATGCCTTAGCAATTGCATCATTATCTAAACCAATAATGGCGTACATAGCACCGGTACCTGCTGGTACTGCTTGCTGCATTAATTGACCGCGCAATTCAACTAATTTTACCGCATCTTCAAAGGCAATAATGCCAGCACACACTAATGCTGAATACTCACCTAAACTATGGCCTGCTAAAACAGCAGGTTTAATCGTGCCACTTGCTTCGATAACGCGCCAGATAGCCACACTTGCGGTTAATAATGCTGGCTGAGTTTTATCTGTTTCATTTAGAGTTTCAGCAGGTCCATCTTGCACCAATGCCCATAAGTCGTAACCTAATACGGCACTCGCCTGAGCAAATGTCTCAGTTACTACAGGGTAATCAGCTGCTAAATCAGCAAGCATACCAACTGATTGCGAGCCTTGACCTGGAAAAACAAACGCTATATTTTCCATTATAATTATTACCTTTATTCGTTTTTGAAAAACAACTTTTTATTTTTTGCTAGCTGTAAAATATAAATTAATCGCGTTATATCCTACTGCTATTTATCAATGATATCTAGAATCTAACTAGCGCACTGCCCCAAGCAAATCCACCGCCAAATGCTTCAAGTAAAATAAGCTGTCCGCGTTTAATACGGCCATCTCTTACTGCCTCATCTAACGCGATAGGCACAGAAGCTGCTGAAGTATTACCGTGCTTTGCCAGCGTTAATACCACTTTATCTAAACTCATATCTAACTTTTTGGCGGTCGCTTTAATAATTCTAAAGTTGGCTTGATGTGGTACTAACCAATCAATTTCAGACTTGTCGATATTATTAATTCGCAGGGTTTCTGTCACCACATGGGATAATTGCGTCACCGCAAACTTAAAGACATCATTGCCCTTCATGGTCATAAAGCTCACAGCTTCTGATGTTTCGCTGGCCCGAGGCGGGAATGTGCACTTTAGCAAATCCCCCTGGCGGCCATCGGCATAAATATGGGTTGAAATAATACCCGGTTGCTCACTGGCGCCAATAACCGCAGCGCCAGCACCATCACCAAATAATATGATGGTACTGCGATCTTCAGGATCGCACAGGCGTGACAACACGTCAGCGCCCACCACCAATATTTTCTTAGCGGCACCGGTTTTAATAAATTGATCTGCAACCGACAATGCATAAACAAAGCCTGAACATGCGGCAGCAATATCAAATGCAGGAATAGTATGAATGCCTAATAATTTTTGTATTTCGCAAGCCGCAGCTGGAAATGCATTATTGGCACTGGTTGTACCACAGACAATCATATCTAATTCGCTTGCTTCAACACCTGCCATTTCTAAGGCTTTCAGCGCAGCTTGATAACCCATGGTAGTCACAGATTCATATTCAGCAGCGATGCGTCGCTCTGAAATACCCGTACGTTCCACAATCCATTGGTCAGAGGTGTCGACCATTTTTTCTAGATCGTGGTTACTACGAACTTGCACCGGCAGATAACTACCAGTTCCGAGAATTTTTGTATACATATTATGAGATCAGCTATTGATGTCTAAAAGAATCGTCTCCAGACGATCTTTAATCATTTCCGGTAAACGACGTTTTGCTTCCGTTGCAGCTAAATTGATTGCTTGTAAATAAGCGGCTTCATCAGCATTTCCGTGACTTTTTACTACTATTCCGCGCAATCCTATCAGACTTGCACCATTGTAGTGGTCGGGGTTCATCTTACTCAGTACAGCTTGGATACGTGGAGCGAGGAATTTTGATAACAAACGAACGAAAAAGCCTTGAGTTAATCCATGTTTTAATTGATGAACTAATAACTTAGCAATACCTTCAGATGTTTTTAATGTAATGTTGCCAACAAAGCCGTCACAGACGATAACATCGACTTTGCCGGTAAATATCTCATCACCTTCAATAAAGCCATCGTAATTGACTTGAGAAGTGTGTATCAGGTGCTGAGCTGCTTGTTGGACTTGATCGTTACCTTTAACGTCTTCAATACCGACGTTAAGTAACGCAATTTTTGGTCTAGAGCGTTTATGCACAACTTCACATAACACCGAGCCCATGACAGCAAACTGAAACAAGGTTTCAGAATCGCAAGAAACGTTAGCACCCAGATCGAGTAAATAGACTGGTTTACCTGTCATAGCAGGTAAACAACTGACTAATGCAGGTCTATCTACACCGGGCAAGGTTTTTAATAAGATCTTTGATAGCGCCATTAACGCGCCAGTATTACCCGCACTCACACAGGCCTGAGCCTTACCACCTTTAACTAATTCTAATGCTAAGCGCATTGAACTTTGTTTTTTAGAACGGATAGCATGAATTGGTCGATCACACATAGTGATGACTTCAGTGGTATGGATAATTTGAATTCTTGCTTGAATAGCCGTTTCAATATCAATTAGATATGGGTCTATTTCGGCTTGATTACCGACTAGATAAATTGATAATTGAGGGTTAAATTTCAGTGCCTGCAAGGCTGCAGGCACTGTGACGAGGGGGCCATGATCGCCCCCCATCACATCTAACGCGAGCGTCAGATTCGTCATAAGATTAGCAACAATTACTTGTTGATAACCTTTTTACCGCGGTAAAAACCATCAGCAGTCACATTGTGACGTAGATGTAATTCACCGCTAGTAGCGTCTACAGATAATTGAGCTGTGCTCAATGCATCGTGTGAACGGCGCATGCCGCGCTTTGAACGTGATTTTTTATTCTGTTGTACAGCCATTTGACCTGTCTCCTAGATTACTTGCTCTTCAGTTTTTCTAACACTGCAAACGGATTTGGACGCTCCTCATGAGAGGGGTCAATCTCGCCTACAACTACGTCGCTCGTTCCTAAATTGCAATCATCATTCTGATGCATAGGAATAATTGGCATAGCGATTATCAATTCATCTTCAACCAATTGATGTAGACGAACTTCACCAATTTCATTGCACTCAATCGGCTCATACGCATCCGGGAGCTCATCGATTTCATCTTGGGTCTTACAAAGACCAAAGCTGAAGTCGACCGTAACCTTTGTGGTATATGGTGTCATACAACGTTGACATAGCAGAGTGAGCTCCGTCACAGCCTTCCCGCGAAGGTAGACTATCCCCTGAATATCGACGCCACATTCTAACGACACTGTCACATCGGAACAATCGCCAGCACATAATTCATTTAATCGCTTATTTTGAACCCCAGGCACTATGCCTTCATAACGAAGACCACTGGCTGCAGTTCGAATAGGATCAATTGATACTGGTATCTTTACTGTTTGCATAAGGCGCGCATATTATAGTTTGAAAACGCTAGAGTCAAAGAAAATTTATCCAAATTGTGGTTAATGACTTAACCAAACAAAATAGACTCATTACTTAAACACCAACATTAAAATGGATCGAAGCGAAATTTTACCTGTCACAGCCCGCGATCACAAGCGCGATCCGACTAAAATTACTCCATTCAGTCGCTTTTTTATCGTATTATAGAAGTAATTGTCTAATTCCCCGAATAGTGAGCCATGAACACTAAAATCATCCTAGCTTCCACCTCTATTTATCGCAAAGCGTTATTAGAAAAATTACAACTGCCGTTTGAATGTGTCAGCCCAAAAACCAATGAAACGCCGCTTAAAGATGAAACAGCGCAGCAATTAGTTTTGCGTTTAGCGCAATTAAAAGCACAAGCTGGTGTTGAGTTATTTAATCAAACGAGCTGTCAGCAAGCGCATATTCCTGCTGTGATCATCGGCTCTGATCAAGTGGCCGTCATTAATGGACAAATCATTGGTAAACCACTAAACAAACAAAACGCAGTTAAACAACTTAAGCAAGCCTCAGGTCAATCTATTACCTTTTATACTGGCTTAAGTGTTATCCATAATGTCACACAGCAAGCTTATAGCATTGTAGAACCCTTCACTGTGCACTTTAAAAAATTAACGACTGCAGAAATTGAGCGTTATGTTGATTTAGAGCAGCCTTTATATTGCGCAGGTAGTTTTAAATCTGAAGGACTGGGTATTGCTTTATTTGAACGCCTTGAGGGAGATGACCCTAATACCCTCATTGGTCTGCCATTAATCCGCTTAATCGAGCTATTAAAGCGCCATAATATAAACGTGCTATAAACTTTTTGATGCTAAAAAATATTTACACAATGCTAAATTTTCAACAAGACCGTCTTTAGCTTGCACAATGCCGCTTTGGCTAGCTGTCAGTTCAACTGGTAATTGGCTCACAAAAAAGCCGATGCGGTTAACATCGGCTTTATGAATTACAAAAGTAAGCAAAGCGTATTCTGGCTCTGCTTATATATGTAATAAAATATCTTTCGGCTGATTAACTGTGGCTGTGGGCCCTTCAGTTAACAGATCCTCTAGGCTATGGGCGCCATAGGTGACCGCAATACTGTTTACCTTAGCATTGTTCGCCATCGCAATATCAAGTTTTGAATCACCGATCATCACCGCTTGATCCGCGTTAATATTTAACTCTTCGAGCAAAGATAAAATCATCGATGGATGCGGTTTCGAATGCGCTTCATCGGCTGAGCGAGTCGCGACAAAATATTGCCCTAAACCAGTTTCAGCCAACATTCGGTCTAAGCCCGCCCGCCTTTTACCAGTGGCAATTGCCAAGGTGTAACCAGCGGTTTTGAGTTGTGCAAGTAAATGCTCTATGCCGTCAAACAAAGGCGATGGTGTTAGATTAACATTAAGGTAATAGTGTTTATAACCTGCGATTAATTCATCGTACTTATTCCCATGATGAGGAAATAATTTTTTTAACGCAGGTAATAAAGACAAGCCAATGATATCCCTAACCGCTTGCTCAGAGGGAATATCAAGTGCTAATGATTGCGCCACGCTTTGCATACAATCGACAATTTTACCGACTGAATCCATTAAGGTGCCATCCCAATCAAAAATCACTAATTGGTACTGCTTTATATTATTTAGCTTCATGCACGAGTCAATTTATCTAAAGTGGCTAACAAAACATCATCAAGTGGCGCTTTGACTGTGGTGACTTCATCATTGTCAGGATGTTTAAATTTAAGCTCTGCAGCATGCAAGAACAAACGATTTAAACCTTTAGCCCGCATAGAATCGTCAAATTTTTGCTCACTGTATTTGTCGTCACACGCAATAGCATGGCCGGCATATTGACAATGCACGCGAATTTGGTGAGTTCGACCTGTCACTGGACTGGCTTTGACTAAGGTACATCCTTGGTAACGCTGCATAATTTTGTATCGTGTTTCAGAAGGTTTACCTTCTTGATTGGCACGAACAATACGTTCGCCGGATTTTAAGGTAATTTTTAGCAAAGGCACTTTAACCACTTTGTCTTTTGCCTGCCAATCACCTCTAACTAATGCAAGGTAATCCTTTTGCATCGTTTTGTTTCTAAGTTGCTCATGCAAATGCTTAAGTGCACTGCGCTTTTTGGCAATAAGCAACACGCCAGAGGTGTCTTTATCTAAACGATGTACTAGCTCTAAAAATTTTTGCTGTGGCCTTAAAGAACGTAATCCTTCAATCACACCGTAATCGACACCGCTACCACCATGAACTGCGATACCTGCAGGTTTGTTCAGCACGATAAGGTGATTATCTTCATGAATGATTCTGCTTTCTAACTGGCTTACTTTAGACAGTTTTGCAGACGGCGCTGTGCGGTTGTCTTTTTCCGCAATTCTAACTGGCGGAATACGAACAACATCTTCAAGTTGAAGCTTGTATTCTGGCTTCACTCTTTTTTTATTAACCCTCACCTCACCTTTACGCACGATTCGGTAAATCATGCTTTTAGGTACACCTTTCAATTTGGTGAGAAGAAAATTGTCAATGCGTTGTTCGAAATGGTCTTCATCAATAGTGACCAATTGAACTTTTGTGGGAGTTTCTGTATTCATGATGCGCCTTAAGTTATTACGGCGCGTATTGTAACCTAAGTTTCTACCTGATGGGACAATAAGAATGAGAGTTTTGATTGCTGTCTAAATTGATTATTGCTATATTTGCGCTGTGATTGAGGATAAACAGTGGATAAAATGTTCACAAACTCAATTTATTACGGTGTTTTTTCAGTAGAATTCATGAACAAGACTGGTAGCAAGTCATTGATTTGCAAATTGTAAACATCACAAAACGAAATAATTCGTTTTTACAATTAAACCGTCGGTGTCATCTTTATTTTAAAAGTTTTCCTGAAAAATACCATCCCAAATTCGAACAAATTTTAGCTTGTTATCAAACAAACCAATTCGACTTGGGCATTATCGGAAGAAATATTAAATTTATGGGGTTGGTTGATAATGAACAACCAATTCCTTGTTTTTGTAATTATTAAAAAATAAGCCATAAATAGGATGCGACACGCAGCGATGCGTCTTACAGTAATGCGCACCTAACTTGCCTAAAAACCAGCCGCGAGGCTTTGTGCATAACCATTTTAGGCCCGTAATGCAGCGAATTTACTTTGTTTGATGACCTTATTAGAAGAATTAAGTCATCATGAAACGTATGTTAATTAATGCAACTCAGTCTGAAGAGTTGCGTGTTGCCCTAGTTGATGGGCAACAATTGTATGATCTGGACATCGAAAGCCCAGGCCATGAACAAAAAAAATCAAATATCTATAAAGGTACTATCACCCGCGTAGAACCTTCTTTAGAAGCTGCTTTTGTTGACTATGGTGCTGATCGCCATGGTTTCTTACCGCTAAAAGAAATTGCTCGCGAATACTTCCCTAAAGGTTACTCTTTCCAAGGCCGTCCAAATATCAAAGAAGTGGTATCTGAAGGTCAAGAAGTTATCGTTCAAATTGATAAAGAAGAACGCGGTAATAAAGGCGCTGCGCTAACAACCTTTATCAGTCTTGCAGGTTCTTACTTAGTACTTATGCCTAATAACCCACGTGCTGGCGGTATTTCTCGTCGCATTGAAGGTGATGAGCGTACTGAACTTAAAGCGGCAATGTCTGAGTTATCAGTGCCAAACGGTATGGGCTTAATCGTTCGAACTGCAGGTGTTGGTAAAGATGCTGCTGAATTAAAGTGGGACTTGAAAGTTTTACAACATCACTGGGATGCAATTCAAGAGGCCGCGCAAACCAAACCTGCACCTTTCTTAATTCACCAAGAGAGTAACGTTATTGTTCGCGCAATACGTGACTACTTACGCCGTGATGTCGGTGAAATTCTAATCGACCACCCGCGCATTTTTGAAGAAGCTAAACAGCACATAGGTTTAGTTCGACCAGATTTTGTTGAGCGCGTTAAGCGTTATGAATCAGAAGTGCCGTTATTTACTCACTTCCAAATTGAATCTCAAATCGAGTCGGCTTTCCAACGTGAAGTACGTTTGCCTTCAGGTGGTTCAATCGTTATTGACCCAACTGAAGCGTTGACCTCTATCGATATTAACTCTGCACGCGCAACCAAAGGCGGTGATATCGAAGAAACAGCATTAAACACTAACCTAGAAGCTGCTGATGAAATTGCCCGTCAATTACGTCTTCGTGACTTAGGCGGTTTAGTGGTTATCGATTTCATCGATATGACCCCTGTTAGACACCAACGTGAAGTTGAAAATAGAATGCGTGATGCGGTTCATTTAGATCGTGCCCGTGTTCAACTCGGTCGCATCTCACGCTTCGGCCTGATGGAAATGTCTCGTCAACGTCTTCGTCCTTCTCTTGGTGAATCAGCTGGCCATTTATGTCCTCGCTGTCACGGTCAAGGTACGATTCGTAGCACTGAGTCTTTAGCGCTTTCTATTCTTCGCTTAATGGAAGAAGAAGCAATTAAAGAAAACACCACTCAAATAGAAGCAGTAGTGCCTGTCGATGTAGCGGCCTTCTTGTTAAATGAAAAGCGTAAAGCAATTCGTATTACTGAAGAGCGCCATAAAGTTGAAGTTTATGTCATCCCAGATGCACATATGACCACACCAGATTACCGCGTATCACGCCTCAGAAGCGATGATGAAGTGGTTGAGTCAAGCTACAAGCGTGTTGAAAAGCCTGCTGCAAAACTTTACGAGCCTCGCAAATTAGAGCGCGCGGAAGCACAACAGCCAGCAATTAAAGGCTTCGGTACCCCTAAAGCGGCGCCAGCAGCTACAACTGCAGCTAAACCTGCTGCAGTAGCCAAACCGGCTGCGCCTGCAGAGCCTGGGTTCTTCTCAAAAATTGTTGCTGCTATTAGTGGTTTATTCGCCTCACCAGAGCCAGTTAAAACTGAAACTAAATCTGCTGATAAGAACCGTAAAGAAGCACAAAACAACCGTCGTAATCGTCGTAACGACTCTCGTAATGACAGTCGTCGTAACGATTCTCGAAATGACAACCGCCGTAATACTCGCAACGACGCTGATAATAAAGGTCGTGATAATAAAGCGCGCAATAAAAAGTCGGACAGAGATGTAGCTAATAAAGAACAACTTGATAAGCGTCCAACTAAAGCAGAGCCAAAAGCGAAGACAGAAAAGCCACGTCAAGATGCTGAGAAATCGCCTAAGCAAGAAGCAGCGAGAGAGCGTCGTCAACGTCGTAACATGCGTCGTAAAGTGCGAATTGAAAATGAGCAAAACGAAGCTAAATTAGCGGAAACCACCACTTCACAGGTTGAAGTTGCAGTTGAACCTAAAGCTAAGCCAGAGACCAAACAGGATTCAAAACCTGCCCGTACTCGCCGCCCAAGAAAAGACGCTGAAGTTATCACTAAAAATGATTCAGCTAAATCTGAAGCTAAGGCTACTGTTCCAGTGACTAAAGACGTTAGCACTGAAACTGACATTAAAGTAGAAGCTGAAACGCCAGTTGAAGCGCAAGCACCGGTTCAGGCGCCTGTTACTGAAACCGCTGTTGCTAACACAACATCTGCAGAAGAAATCACTGCAACTCAAGATGCTTCTGAAACCGTAAATGAAGATGCTGATGACAAGCGTGAAGGACAGCGCCGTAGCCGTCGTAGCCCTCGCCACCTTCGTGCAGCGGGTCAACGTCGTCGTCGTGATGAAGATGATACCTCGTCAAGCCCTGCTGTATTTACATCTGTTGATGAGCTAGAAAAACAACTTGATGCAGAGCAAGCTAACGAAGCTAAAGCTGCACCTACTGTAGAAACGCCAGCTGTCGAAGTTAAAGCCGAAACACCTGCAGTAGAAGTTAAAATTGAAACGCCAGCGGTTGAAGTTAAAACTGAAACCCCAGCGGTTGAAGTTAAAACTGAAACCCCAGCAGTTGAAGTGAAAACTGAAACGCCAGCAGTTGAAGTTAAAACTGAAACGCCAACAGTTGAAGTGAAAACTGAAACGCCAGCAGTTGAAGTGAAAACTGAAACGCCAGCGGTTGAAGTTAAAACTGAAACGCCAGCAGTTGAAGTAAAAACTGAAACGCCAGCGGTTGAAGTGAAAACTGAAACGCCAGCGGTTGAAGTGAAAACTGAAACGCCAGCGGTTGAAGTTAAACCTGAAACAGCTAAAGTTGAAGTTAAAACGGTTGCATCTGCACCTATGACTAAGCCTGTTGCAATACAACGTAAAGCCGCAGTCGCACCAACAACTGTCGCACCAACCGAAGTTAAAGCTGAACCAGCTGTTAAAAAAGCACCTGTCGCTAGCCGCTTCGGCTCTATGGTCATGTCAGATACGACTAAGCCAGTAACAGAGGTTCGTACTCAGCAAGCTGTGCCAAAAGGCCGCGAGTATCAAGCTTCGCAAACTGAAGCCAATAGCGTTAAGTCAAAAGTGGCCAATAGTGCTTCAGCAGATATGTCTAAAGCATAACTGTTAGCATTCACCTTTGATGGTAATAAAAACCACGCTTCTTAGCGTGGTTTTTTTATGCTTAACTTTTACTAAAAACTTAGAGACTGTTCAAACTACCAGCCCTTATCAAGCCTTGATATTAATCCTGATTATAAAACCTCAGCTGTGATCTAGTTTTTCTGTTACTAACGAAAATATCAAGCTTAGCTTATCCTCTTAAAAATTCTCTCTAAAACCCTAACGATACGAATTAGCACAAATTAAGTTTAATTTCAGGTTTAGAAGGTTTGTCATTTTTGTTAACATGCTCACACTTTTATTATCAAACACATCAATAGATTTCAGAGGTTAAATGTTCGATCTACTACGTCATAAAACCAGTAGCGGCAAAGCAGATATATTATCTGGTTTAACCGTTGCACTCGCGCTTATTCCTGAAGCCGTTGCTTTTGCTTTTGTCGCACAAGTTGAGCCTATGGTAGGACTTTACGCAGCCTTCATCATGGGGCTAATTACTGCTGTTATTGGTGGCCGTCCTGGGATGATTTCTGGCGCTACCGGCGCGATGGCTGTTGTTATGGTATCACTGGTGGTTGAACATGGTGTTCAATACCTATTTGCCGCAGTAGTACTGGCAGGGATAATACAAATTTCTGCCGGTATTTTTAAACTGGGTAAATTTATCCGTATTGTTCCTTATCCTGTGATGATAGGTTTTGTGAATGGCTTAGCCATTGTGATTTTCCTTGCACAATTAGGCCAATTTAAAGTAAAAGATGCTGCTGGCAACATGGTATGGCTTGCACAAGAGCCCCTAATGATTATGTTAGCTTTAGTGGCACTAACTATGGCGATCATTCACTTCTTACCCAAAATAACCACTGCTATCCCTTCTTCATTGGTGGCTATTTTAACGGTAACGGCATTGGTTGTAGGCTTAGATTTAGATACTCGCAATGTACTCGATTTCTTAAAAACCATGAGCGGCGATGAACAAGCAACAATTGCAGGTAGCCTGCCAAGCTTTGCTATCCCAAGTGTCCCATTCACGCTAGAAACGCTTTATATCATTCTGCCTTATGCCTGTATTCTTGCTGCTGTAGGCTTGATTGAATCATTGCTGACGCTAACCGTTATTGATGAAATGACTAACAGCCGTGGTAAAGGTAACAAAGAATGTGTTGGTCAAGGTGTTGGTAATATTACCAGTGGCTTTTTCGGCGCTATGGGTGGCTGTGCGATGATTGGACAATCGATGATTAACATCAACTCTGGCGGTCGTGGACGATTATCAGGGATCACTGCAGCACTCGCTTTATTGGCATTTATCTTATTTGGTGCAGCCTTTATTGAAATAATTCCGTTAGCTGCATTAGTTGGGGTTATGTTCATTGTCGTTTTAGGTACCTTTGAATGGGCCAGTTTCAAAGTCATGGGCAAAGTGCCTAAGCATGATGCGTTTGTCATTGTGTTAGTAACAACCGTAACCGTGTTCACAGATTTAGCCTTCGCAGTATTTGTCGGCGTTATTGTGTCTGCATTAGTCTTTGCTTGGGAGCATGCCAAACATATTAATGTTGAAACCAATATTGATGCCAACGGTTGGAAAGTTTACAAATTAAATGGACCGTTATTTTTTGGTTCGGTATCTAATTTCTTAGAGCTGTTTGACGCAGAGAATGATCCTGAAGACATTATCGTAGACTTCCAAAACTCACGGGTTGCAGATCATTCTGCCCTCGATGCAATTGACACCTTAGCAGAGCGTTATCTTGCTGCCGGTAAGAAGTTACACTTGCGCCATTTGAGCGGTGATTGTAAAGATTTACTCCATAAAGCTAGAGCGTTAGTCGAGGTCAATGTGATTGAAGATCCCCATTACAAAGTGGCTGACGACGCATTAGACTCTTAATCGTTAGGTTTACACATTAAAAAAGGCGAACTCAGTTCGCCTTTTTTGTTGCCGATGTAAACTAACCTTAGCTAGTCATTATTTATCAGTGTCCTTTAACAACTGCTCAAATCGTTTCATCGCCATTTCAAATTTTGGTTTAATAATTAACTCACAATATGGCTGCTCAGCATTATTAGCATAATAATTTTCGTGAACACTTTCTGCAGGATAAAAAGCTTCGAACATGGCAACTTCGGTCACTATAGGTTTAGGCCAAATGGCTTGCTGAATTAGTTTACTAATAGCGATGGTCGCTTGATCAACCTGCTCTGTTGAATGAGTAAAAATAACTGAACGGTATTGCGGACCTTTATCATTACCCTGCTGATTTAAGGTGGTGGGATTGTGAATGGCAAAGAAAACCGCCAGTAAGCTTTGGTAACTAATGATACTAGGATCAAATTCCACCAATATAACTTCAGCATGTCCAGTATCACCAGAACATACCGCCATATAATTTGCATCGCTACCACTACCGCCACTGTAGCCTGGCGTTACCTCAATCACTCCCTTTAACTCATTAAATACCGCTTCAATGCACCAAAAACAGCCCGCGCCAAAAGTAGCAAACTGATTACTATTTACTTTTTGTAATTCATCTGCCGTTTGAAATATCATCGAAACAGAATTGACACAGTGACGGATATTTTTAGCGGTTAACATTTCGCCTTCAAATATATGCCCTAGGTGGCCGTCACATTTTCGGCAGGTGATTTCGATTCGATGGCCATCTTCATCGGGAGTTCGGTCAATTGCTCCCGGTATTTCATCATCAAAAGCAGGCCAACCACAATGAGCATTAAATTTATGCTCACTTTTATACAGAGGCGCTAAGCACTTTTTGCATAAATACACCCCTGGGACATCATGTTTGACGTATTCGCCGCTAAAAGGTTGCTCAGTTCCTTTTTGTTCAATCACATACTTTTCGAATTCCGTTAACTGCTTCATGAGTTCCATCTCTACTTCTGTTTTGATTAGGTTTACTGTACTGCAAGTATTACAACTATGGCAGTATGCACAATAAAGATCACTATTTCGACTGGCCAAGACATATTTCGCATCAAAAAATTGCGACAAAGTGTGACCAAGGTTAGAATCGCGCTGGGTCAAATAAAAACAATAGAAGAAAAATATGAAACTAGAAACAATTGATTACCGCGCAAAAGATTGTCCACAACAGTTTGTCGCTTCATTAAGAGAAACCGGGTTTGGCGTTCTTTCTAACCACCCAGTCAGTCAAGAACTGGTCGAAAAAATTTATCAAGAGTGGTATGCCTTTTTTCAATCTGAACAAAAAAATGATTATCTATTTAAACCAGAAACACAAGATGGATTTTTCCCTGCTTCAATTTCAGAAACCGCTAAAGGCCATAGCGTAAAAGATATCAAAGAATATTTTCACGTTTATCCTTGGGGCCGTATTCCTGAATCGTTAAAACAAAATATCTTAGCCTATTATGCACATGCCAACGCGCTAGCAGCAGAGTTACTCGGCTGGATTGAAGAGTACGCACCTAAGGATATTGCTGACAAATTCTCAATGCCATTACCACAAATGATTGAAAATAGTCAGAAGACATTATTAAGAGTACTGCACTACCCGCCAATGCTTGGCGATGAAGAGTTAGGCGCTATCAGAGCTGCTGCACATGAGGACATAAACCTTATTACTGTACTACCTGCTGCCAATGAGCCAGGACTACAAGTTAAAACCAAAGAAGGTAACTGGGTTGATGTACCCAGTGACTTTGGTAATATCATTATCAATATCGGTGATATGCTACAAGAGGCATCAGCAGGTTACTACCCTTCAACGTCACATCGGGTGATTAACCCTCAAGGCAGTGATAAAACTAAATCAAGAATTTCATTACCACTATTCTTACACCCAAATCCAGAAGTAGTATTGTCAGAGCGTCACACCGCTGACAGCTACTTAATGGAAAGACTGCGTGAGCTTGGGGTTATTTAACCCTACTGCTTATTTAGTGACATCGTTAATGATATTAAAGCGCCAATAGGCGCTTTTTTTTATCATTTTTACTCATAACAAGGTAGAATATGCCCCCTTTGTTAGTAGTAGATTTATAAAAGGCAAAATCATGGCAATTCAATGGTATCCAGGTCACATGCATAAAGCTCGTAAAGAGATTGAAGAGGCAATGCCTCAAGTCGATCTTGTTATTGAGGTGCTTGATGCCCGTATTCCTTACAGTAGTGAAAACCCAATGGTTTCTAAGCTAAGGGGCGATAAGCCATGTATCAAACTACTGAACAAGTCTGACTTAGCAGATCCAAAAGTCACGGCGCGTTGGATTGAGTACCTTGAGCAGGAACAAGGCGTAAAAGCCACTGCTATCACCACACTACAACCTGGTCAGGTCAAAAACATTCCTGATATCTGCCGCAAACTGGTACCTGCCAGAGACAAAATCGAAAAAGATATTCGTACCATGATCATGGGGATCCCTAACGTTGGTAAATCTACCATCATTAATACACTTGCAGGTAGAACCATTGCTAAAACCGGTAATGAGCCAGCTGTAACTAAACGTCAACAACGAATTAATTTACGAAATGGCATCGTACTATCAGATACGCCGGGTATTTTATGGCCTAAAGTAGATAACGAAGCCAGTAGCTACCGCCTTGCTGTTACTGGTGCAATTAAAGACACCGCAATGGAATATGAAGACGTTGCCATGTTTGCTGCTGAATATTTCTTAAAAGCTTACCCACAAGAAATTTGTGAGCGTTATAAGCTTAAATCATTGCCAGAAACCGACATTGAATTACTTGAAGAAATTGGCCGTAAGCGCGGAGCACTAAGACCTGGTGGCCGTATCGATTTACATAAAGCATCAGAATTACTGTTACATGAATTCCGCTCTGGCAAAACAGGGCTACTTACCCTTGAAACCCCTGAAATGGCCGAAATCGAGAAAGAAGAAGTCGCTAGAGTGTTGGCTGAAAAAGAAGCTATTAAGCAGCAGAAATTAGAGCAAGAAAATCTGAAACGATCAGGTAAACGTCACCAAGGCGAATAAGGCTTTAACAAAAACATCCAGCTTATCTGCAATGTGTTTGATAAACGACATATTTAAAATAAAGGCTTAGCAGCAATGCTAAGCCTTTATTGTTTTTACCCGTTAAAAAGCGAATATGTATAGATAATATTAACGGTTTTTCGCTATCTGCTTTGCTAAATTATCAAGGCTAGACTCCAGTAAGTCCAAAACCGTTTCAAAACCATTAGCGCCGCCATAGTAAGGGTCAGGAACTTCCTTGGCATGATTCACATGCTCAAGGGAAAACTTATCCATACTCAGTTCATCAAAATCAGCTATATCGTCACTCATATAACTAAGCATTAATTTAAGCTTATGTTGATGTTCTTGCGGGCATATTGCCTGCAAGTCCTTTAAGTTAAAATTATCTGCAGCCAGTATTAAATCAAATTTTTCAAAATCAGCCTGAGCGATTTGCCTTGCATACATGCCTGAAAAGTCTAAGCCTCTGGCATTGCCCGCTTTAATCGCGCGCGGATCGGGCGCATTACCTTGGTGGTAAGCTAAGGTGCCAGCAGAGGCAATCTCGATGACTAAGCCATATTCAGCCGCTTTACTACGAAACACAGCTTCAGCGCTAGGTGAGCGGCAGATGTTACCTAGGCATACGAATAGTACCGAGTTAATTGTATTCACATAAGTTCCTTTTTCAGCGTATTAAAAATTGTTTTTATGTCTATCACATTTTAGGTCTTTCTCTTAAAAAATGAGCGAATCGTGGCACACCATTTTTGGTTAGACCTAAGTACTGATAAGTTATCGTTGCGCCTATTTGGGGCGGCTTACGCCTTTGTTCATCGCTAAAGCCGCTACCGATTTTAAACTCAAGCCCATCGGGCATGCTGACAACTATTGCCCCTAGCGTACCGGTATATTTCCCCTTGCCTTCAATATGCTTAATAACAATGGCTTCAGCATCATATTTGGGTTTTAATTTCATAATATCTTGGCTGCGACCTACTTTATAAAAAGCTTGCTTGCGATGAAGCATTAGCCCTTCACCTTGGGCACTCACGACTAAATCCAGTTTTTTATACAGCATGGTGTCAGAGGTTATCGTTTCTTGGGGTATGACTTGCAGATATTTAGACTGCTTGGCCAGCTGTTGCAGTGCTATGTATCTGTCACGAAACATGCCCCCATGTTCAGGTAAGTCAAACAGCATAAACTTCACTTGCCGCCACATTTCACTGTCTGGGATATTTTTTCGTGCAAGCCCTGACATGGCTTCAAAGCTTGCTCTTCCTAGCCATAA
Organism: Shewanella sp. 3_MG-2023; assembly: GCF_030548765.1. Taxonomy (NCBI): domain Bacteria; kingdom Pseudomonadati; phylum Pseudomonadota; class Gammaproteobacteria; order Alteromonadales; family Shewanellaceae; genus Shewanella; species Shewanella sp. 3_MG-2023. The sequence continues at coordinate 102,570 of NZ_JAUOSH010000003.1, forward strand.
CTCCCCTTCTAAAACCTGCTTGGGAAAATCTGCCACGAACCATTGCGGTAAAATGAACTCTCGACCTGAACGTGAAAGCATTTTGTCCCCAGTCCAATAACCACGTACACCATCTAACTTTTCACTGACATAATATTGATTAATATCAATTCCTTCAGTGATTTTGGTAGCAAGTTGGATTGCTGGCTTATCTGCAGCAAACAATATGGGGGGCGCAAAGAGACTCAATACTGTCATGATGATTGATATATTACGCCTTATAAAATCAGCCAATATAAATACTATCAACGACAGAGCTGACACTGGCGTAGCAATAGTTTTTGAAAAAAAAATAGACATAGCTGCATCCTTGCTGGTATTTGGAACAACATCCTGTTGCCGTAAAAGTAAACTAATAATTAAACAAATTGATTAGCAATTTTAGTGCATGATCAATAAACTGCCATAAGTTAGCCAATGTTTGGCTACTTTTGTCATCAATTGGACCATCATCCACCAAACCATTTAGGGACTAAGTCAGCCAATATGAAACCAGAAAACAATCATGGATTAAAACGTGTCTTACGTGCGACAGGTTTTTCATTTAAAGGGCTTAAAAGTGCATGGGTTAACGAAGCAGCATTCAGACAAGAACTGATTTTAGCGGGGATTTTACTGCCAGTGGCTATTATGGTCGATGTCAGCCTTATTGAAAAGTTGCTGTTAATCATGACTTTATTTATTGTTCTGATCACCGAATTAGTTAACTCTGCAATTGAAGCTGTAGTGGATCGCATTAGTGATGAAATTCATCCCTTAAGTGGCCAAGCCAAAGATACTGCCTCTGCAGCAGTATTTATGAGCCTAGCCCTATGTGGGATCACTTGGGCATGTATTTTGATTAATGCCTATGTGCTGAATTAGTCTCTTTTACTTTTTAATCTTGTCAATCAGCCACAGCAATTCTGCGCCCCTCTACGATGTAGTTATTATCAGGTATGGTTATAAATGCGCATTAAACAAGCTGGTTTAATGCGACTTTCGTTTGTTTTTAGCCCAATACGCTTGTTAACCTGTACTAGATCAAAAAAACCACCGCTTTAGCAACAAAAACTTCACATTTGCTTACATAATGCTAATATATTTCAGCGCTAAGATATTAGCCTAGTAAAACTAAAAAAATAATAATGCACGACCCTCATTTATTACCCCAAATGAGCCCCATAGAGTGCGGAGAAATAATGTTAAAGCGAGTCCCTATCGGTCTATTGACAGCCCTATGTATATCTAACAGTGTGTCTGCTGACGAGTATAAATTTACTCTCGGGGCTTTTTATGCCAATACAGATTCCACCATGTTAGTTAAAAGTGCCAGAGATACAGGTAATTACTATTTGCTTGATTTTGAAGACGACTTACTTTTAACAGAAGATCAATTTCTACCTTTTTTCGAATTCCGCTATCACTTCAAAGACCGTCATAATATTTACCTTGATTGGAAATCTCTACATCGAGATGCTGAAACCCCACAACTGGGGTTTGATATTGAAATCCCTGAATTTGGCGATAATGATCAGAATTACCTTATTGATGGTAGTGCCACTATTTCCACCACGTTAAATATCGATATTCTCCGTTTAGGTTATGGTTATGATATTTGGCAAGGTGAACAATATTTTGTCGGCGCATCGATTGGTATTCACACCATGTTTGTTGAAACCATTTTCGAAGGCAATATTAGTTTATGTGAAGGTCACAGTGACCCCAATAGTTTGTGTGATACGACGACCTTTACTCCAAAAGTTGTTGATAACGCAATCACTGCGCCTCTGCCTAATATCGGCTTATATGGTAACTATGAATTTTATCCTGGTTGGACATTTGGCGCCCATGTTCAATATTTTGCGATCAAATATGATAATTTTAAAGGTTCGTTAGTCGACATCAGGGCTGGCGTGCAGGCAAAAATTAGCGATAACTGGCAATTAGCACTGGCGTATAACTATTATGATGTCGATGTTGATATTGAACAATCTAGAAGTATTTTAGATGAAGAATATCGTACCCTAGATTACAACATAAACTATGGTTTCACCGGCCCTATGTTTGCAGTGTCCTACCGCTTTTAAACAACTACATTTTTAATCACGGCAAAATATCTTATCTTCAATCAATAAACGGGCAAACTTTATTTAAGGTTTGCCTGTTTATCAAAAAACTTACTAACAAAATATCTATCACATTAATTAATTGTTATATTTCATTGATAAACCTAATTGGTTCATTCGCTTTATTACCTATTTTGTTGAGGGATTGAATGTCTAACGATTTATTGAAAACGGCCGCGCTTCATCTAAAAAAAGCCGTACCTTTAATGCTAAAACACAGCATTCCAACAACACCAACCAATTATGCACTTTGGTATGCCTATGTTAGCGAAACCAATCCTAAGCTAAATCTGGCACTTGATGAAAATATTAAGCTAAATCAACAATATTCACCCGTTTCAAGTGAGTTACTGTATCGAGAACATATCGCCGATCCTGTTGAGTTAGATGTCAGAACTATGCGTCAAAATCTTGATGCTATGGTGTGCGAGTTATCTCAATCAATCAAAGATACCCATCATGACACCCGTACTTTTCAATCTCAAATACAAAAAAATGTCCGTAAATTAACTGAGTTTGAAAACCAAGATTTTTCACTGGAACAATTGGTCACTGTGGTGCGCAGTATGGTTAAAGAATCTTCGCGTATTCAATCAAGTAGCAAGAGTTTTACTGAACAACTCAATAAAGCGCAGTCCGAGATTAATATTTTAAAACAAAAGCTGGCTAAAACAGAAAAAGATGTTTTGTATGATGCACTCACCGAAACGTTAAATCGTCGCGCCTTTAATGACGATATTAATGCGGTTATTGCACAATCGCCCCAAGGCTGCTGCTTGATTATGGCTGACATTGATAACTTTAAACTATTTAATGATACTTATGGCCACCAGCTTGGGGACTTAGTACTTAGAGTGGTAGCCAAACGGCTACAGGAATCTTGTCGAGAAGGGGTAAAGTTATACCGTTTTGGCGGTGAAGAGTTTGCCATTATCGTCCCAAATAGCCAATTAAGGATCGCCAGACAATTAGCCGAAGCCATGAGACGCTCCATTGAAAAACTCAGGGTCAAAGACAGGCGCAGTGACACTCGAATTGATAATGTCAATGCGTCATTTGGTGTGGTGCAGTGGCAAGAAAATCAAACAACTAGTCAGCTAATTGAGGCTGCTGACCAGTTGTTATATCAAGCAAAAAGATTAGGGCGTAATAGAGTCATGCCTATATAGTTAAAGCGATTAAGTAGCGAGTTAAATTAAACCGTCCAATTAAAACAACTAACTGTGATTTACTTGTTTTGCCGTTACCACGTAACGGTAATCACTGCTTGCAGACAAGTCTTCAAACGGGTAACAGGTTATCAATGTTAGCTGATTATCCGCCGTCATATCGAGTATCTCTGTTTGCGTTTCATGTACTATATCGATGCCGGTTATTAAGTAACTTTGTATTTGCCCAATTGCGGTTTCTAATTCTACGATGTCGCCTTTTTTAACATTTTTTAAGTGTGAAAAATGGGTGTCTCTGTGGCCAGCAATGATTGTATTACCAACCTCTCCAACCCCTGCACCTTTAAGCATCAAGCTTGGGCCAAACGCCAAATTTCGGCCCGAAGCCCCCGCTAGCACAAACATAGGATCCCCTACAGGATAAACATCTGTTTCTTTATCTGCATAAAGCATTAACTTGCCAACTGGATGCGTATCAGCCCAGCTCCAAGGCTTATGGGGTGTTTGGTCTTGCAAGGTTTTATTCCATGCTTGCTCAATTAAATATTGCGCAAAATTCGCTTTAACTTGCATATAGGCTCCATGTGATAAAAAACTGACTCCTAAGACGGCTAAACAACCAGGGATGAGCATTTTTAAACTTATCAACGCAGCGCTCCTTATTTATGCTTAGGTATGGTTAACCGCTGACCAGGAAGACACTGCTTAAGCCAAAGTCCATGCAAAAGCGCAATCAATAAAAAGCTTAATCCAATGAGTATATTCAAACGGCTCGATGTTGCTGTTTGCGGTAAGACACCTGCTTTTTGTAATCCCTTTGGTAAATGTGGCTTAACTTGATAATCAGCGTTAAATTCAGGGGTAAAATTAACTGGGGTTTTATCGACCGCCACTAGACTTGTTTGTGAGGTCACCAGGTGATACTTCATTCCTAATGCTTTAACTTGCTGTTTTATTCTTTCACTGTTCGCCCTAGTTTGGGTGGCTTCAATGGCATTGATTTGCGCATTAGCCCAGATAAGATCTAACCCTGGGGCCTCAATGTCTGAATTATCTAAATGACGAGTCTGGTGTGGATTAGGTATCTGTAGTTGCCAATATTCGCCCTGAGTCTCGCCTGATATAACAATATCTTGCTGATTGTATGCCGGAGATTTAAAGCTGACTAAGATTGGTTCATCAGTATATAAATCAGGGATTCTTGCAGGCCAATGATCAGGAATTGTGCCGTCTTGATAAGTGACTTTTACATCTGTTGCCACTGGTTGCTCAATCTTTTGCAGTAACCCTTCGATTTTTTGTTTTACCTCAGCCGTTTTACCAATGTAGGTGTAAATGCCACGGCCAAACATGGCTGCGCGCTCCATAAAGTGCGTATTCGGGGCCGAGCCTATCCCGACAGTGAATAATCGACTTTGACCTAAGTCGGCTTCTATTTGCTTAAATAAACCTTGCTCGTTAGCCACCGCGCCGTCTGTAATAAATATCACCTGACGTAGCGCGTTTTCACTCCCGATTTGATTGCTTTGATCTTGAATTAGCAAAGAGGCAGAAAGCGCCATGCTAATTTCAGTGCCGCCATTGGCTTGTAATCCTTGGACAAATTGATTGGCTTTAGCAATATTACGGCTGTTAACTTTCAAAGATGATGCAGATAGTTTTGTTAACTGATGATTAAATCCAATAATATTAAACTTATCTTTCGTTCTTAAACCTGCAAGCGCAGACAGTAAAGCCTGTTTGGCCTGCACTATAGAGTCCCCTTCCATAGAGCCAGAGGTATCAATAACCAAGATTAACTCCCGAGGAGTGACCCCATTATACGTTTTAACTTGTGGCGGCGTTAACATCACTAAGCCGTAATAATCTTGATTGTTGATACTATTTTTAGCTGACCTAAGTTCAGCTGATTGATGAGTTAATCCTTGTTGAATGAACATTGATGGCAGCGGCAACGCAACTTCAGCATGATTTGCAGCATGCGATTTAGCTGCATCAACAGGCTTCCAATTCAATACAAAATCTTGATTGGCGACCACAGCGCGATCAAGTTCTACCATCCATTGTTGCTTGCCTACCACTGGCGCTGCTTTAATTTTGTGATACGGACTGGTTACCGCACCAAGTTCAAAACCTGTATTTAATTCGACATTAATATTAACCATGATATTACCAGCAGAATCCGAAGAGGCATCATCAGTTACAGCCCCTTCTGCAAAGTTATTCAAATTAAAGCCGGTTAGCATCTCAGGTAGCATTTCAGCAATAGAATCAAATATGCCCAAATGGTTATGGCGCTGTTGCCGACTAGGACTTTCACTAGAACTCTGACTGCTAGCACTATTACCGACTAAAACTTGCTCTGATAAAGCTGTTGGCGAATAACGCGGCGTAATGGTCATTGGAAACCGTAAACTAAACTGACCCTCTTTATAATTAAGTTTTTCTTGATAACTTATCTCAACAGTTAAAGTCTCGTTAGGGGCTAAATTCGCCACTTCTGTGGTAAAAATATTCACCCTTTGCTGACTCACTAAACTGGCACGTTTACCTGCAGCTTTGGCTTTTTCAAAGGTGGCTTTGGCTTGTAATTTTGGTTGTACTTCGCCTTCAATAATACGCTCGCCAATGACTAACCGCATTTGATCCACCGCTCCATTGTGGGATAACGGAAAATGATACTTACCGTTTATAAAGCCTTGGGTGTTATTGGTAAAGGTTTGCTTAACCTTAACGCGATTAACCCAGCCAGATACTTTCATTGACACATCGGTGGATAAAGGCAAGCTATAGTGGATTTCACCCTCTTGTATATATTCAAGCACACCCTGGGTTATCTCAGCAGAGCGCCCATCTGCTTTACTTGTTGGCATTGCATATACTGGAAATAGCACATTCAAAATCACTAAACCCAGTAAAATTAAGCTCGAGCAAAGGTAATGCACCCTATGACGATTAACACTAATATTCATTGTTTTCTCTCCATGAAATTAGCGTAAACCTCAAAACCAGCATTCTCACCAGTCCAAGGTTTACACTGAATTTTCGTCATATTAATTAGCGGCTAAAGCTTCACCCACAGGGATAATTTTTAAAGTCACGCGGCGATCAAAAAAGTCGTTTTCAAAATTTTGTTGCTCATGTAAAGGCGCTGTCGCGCCATAGGCTTTGGCATGTAAGCGTTCATCAGCTATGCCTTGATTAGCCAAATACTTGGTCACTGCTATTAAACGCTGCTCTGATAGTGCTTGGTTAAATTTACTGTCACCGCGGCGGTCAGCGTAACCGGTTAAATCCAACATCAAATCTGGTGATAATGCCATCACATAAGCAACATCATCGAGTTGTTGTTCAAAATGAGGCTCGATAGTCGCTGAGCCGGTTTTGAATTGCACATTTAGCCCGATGGCCAGCTCTTGCATTTTTTGCTCTTGAGCATGGCGCAAATCGGCTAATTGCGTCTGCACTTGTATATATTCATCATTGACCTCCGCCAAAGACTGTTGCTTTTCATGTAGCGCCGTAAGTTCATAAGTTTGCAGCTCGAGTGCCTGTTGTTGCTTGGCGAGTAACTCATTTTGAGTTTCAATCTCAGAATCATCACCCACAGTCTTACCAATAAGTACCCCAACAAAGCTGCCAACGATGGCGCCAACAGGTCCGCCTACCACAGCGCCTAATATGGCCCCAGATGACAAGCCGACTAACTCTTCTGTGTGCTCTCTTTCTGGTGTTTGTGCTAAAACATCACTTGAATCAATGGTTGAATCAATCGCTGGTTTCATTTCTTCTGCGTGTAAGTGAGTGATGTTGGCGATCGATAAACTGCTGATGATTGCGATGGCGATTAATTGCTTTTTCATGGTGTTGTCCTTTATTTCAGATTAATAATTAAATTTGAATGAAGTGCGTTTGCTCATTCGATGAAACTATTAAACAGCATTGAAATGGCAATTAAGGGGCGTAAAAGTGGCAATGTAGCGATGAAATGTGGCAACAATATGGCAATTGCTAGGGAGCGCTTTTTTGGCCATAAAAATAATGTATAGTCAGCCATATAAGACAAAACAAAGATGGTGATATGAAAAGAATTGCGATTGTAGAAGATGAAGTAGCCATTAGAGAAAACTATAAAGAGTTACTGCAACAACAAGGCTATAGCGTGCAGGGTTATGCCAACCGCCCTGCTGCCATGTTGGCTTTTAATGCCCGTTTACCTGACCTAGCCATTATTGATATTGGCCTTGAGACCGAAATAGATGGCGGCTTTACCTTATGTCAGTCGCTGCGATCTATGTCTAGCAGTTTACCGATTATCTTTTTAACCGCCCGAGACAGTGACTTTGATACCGTTTGCGGCCTTAGATTAGGCGCTGATGATTACCTATCAAAAGATGTCAGCTTTCCGCACTTAATTGCTCGTATTGCCGCTTTATTTAGACGCTCAGAACTGATTGGCGCAGCCATCGTTGAAGATAACCTGATTGAACACGGCAAGCTCACCATTGATGGCAACCGTATTCAGGTGTACTGGCAGCAGCAACCTATAGAGTTGACCGTGACAGAGTTTTGGATGGTGCACGCGATGGCAAAACATCCAGGTCATGTGCGAAGTCGCCAAGACTTAATGCAAGAAGCTAAAATATTTGTCGATGACAGTACCATTACCTCCCACGTTAAACGTATTCGTAAAAAGTTTTTAAGCGCAGATAAAGACTTTAATTGCATCGATACCGTGTATGGCATGGGTTACCGCTGGGACAGTGTCAGTTAATGTTTAATATTCCCATAGGGCTGCGCGCTAAAGTCGTTATCTTATCGCTATTTTTGCTGTGCTTACCTTGGCTTGGCTATGAATACGTGTGGGAAATGGAAAAATACCTGCGCCACGGCCAAGAAAAAACCTTGGTGGGCACCACTCAAGCCTTAGCCACCGCATTGCATGAACGCCCGAAACTGTTTAATCACCAAGCCAGTTTTTTAAGTCAGGTTGAAAAAGGCCGCGACTTATACGCCTATCCACTTTCGGGGCCAATTCAACTTGATGGTAAACTGACTGATTGGCAGCAATATCAGCATAGAGTGATCAATTATGGCACTGATCACGTGATTTTTAATCGTAATGAAAACCAAGTCGTTGATATTCACTTTAGTCACATGGTGGGTAAATACGCCGGCTATTTATATGGATTTTTTGAGGTTGCCGATAAGCATCTGGTCTATCGTAGTAAAAATAGCTTACGGGTAGATAAAAACGATCATTTAGTGATTGCCACTCAAACACCTGATGGCCAATTTAAGCGTTATATTGTCGCCAACACTCAAGACGGTTGGTTAAGTGCCTTTGAGCTGCCACAAGATCCAACTCAATCAATGCCCGTAACACCAGAAATTCGCATTCAAGGACAATGGCTTGCCACCGATAGAGGTTATAACATTGAATTTAGAATGCCGCTAAATATGCTAGGCAGTAAACTCGGGTTCGCCATTTACAATGTTGATGACAGCCAAACCCGTACAGTGAATACTATTATCGGTACCTCAGCTATCGATTCTGTGGCGCATTTAGGCACAGTCTTAGTGCCATCACCTGAAATTGAAAATATTATCAAAGGTATGAGTCATAACAGCTCGCGTATTTGGGTGGTTGATAATCATGGCCGGGTATTAGCTAAATCGGGTGACATTCGCGCCAGCAATAATCTTTGGTCATCAAGCTTAGATGACACCCGTGAGCCTAGCATTTGGGGGCAATTTAAAACTGATTACCTATTGCCGCTATATTATAAAATCCTCACTAAACCGCCGCAGGATTTTGTCGATTCATTGCAAGACTCAACCGAGTTAAGTGGCAGTCATATACAACAAGCCCTTAATGGAAAACAAGGCTCAACCTGGCGCTTAACCCCTGATAGTAAAGCTGTGGTATTAGCCGCGGCCAGTCCTATCTGGATTGATGATAAAGTCATGGGCGCCGTCATTGCTGAAGAAACCACCCACGGAATTCGTACCCTGCGTAACCGCGCGCTAGAAAAACTGTTTAATGTGATTTTAACCATCATGAGTATGGGCACCTTGGCGCTGTTTATCTTTGCATCCAGCATTTCAAGCCGCATTCGCAAACTCAGAGATCAATCTGAACAAGCTATCGATAGCCAAGGCCGAGTGAGACAACAAATTGTCCCCTCTAAAACCCGTGATGAAATTGGCGATTTATCTCGCAGCTTTGCCAATATTGTTGGCCGTTTAGGTCAATACACCCACTACTTAGAGAACATGTCATCGAGGCTGTCACACGAACTACGTACCCCAGTTGCCGTAGTGCGTTCATCCCTTGAGCATTTAAGCTTGCAACAACTTGAGCCTGGCAGTGAAAAATACGTCGCTCGCGCTCAAGAAGGTGTCAGCCGTTTGCATTTAATCTTAAACAACTTAAGTGAAGCAACCCGCTTAGAAGCCAGTTTATCCCATGCAGAGCAAAGCCAGTTTTCTTTAACAGAAGTCATTAGCGGCTGCATGCAAGGTTATCAATATACCTACCCTGAAACTCAATTTACCCTAGACATTGATGATGGCCCAATGATCATGTTCGGTGTACCTGAATACATAGCGCAGCTGATGGATAAACTGATTAATAACGCCATTGAGTTCAGTACTGATGATCCTATTAGGCTGACACTTAAACGCACCGCTAAAACTGCGATTATCGAACTGGCTAACCAAGGGCCATTATTGCCTGCAGACATGACAGCGCAAATCTTTGAATCTATGGTGTCAATACGTCCACAAGGCGTGCAAGCCAAGCCGCATCTAGGGCTAGGTTTGTACATTGCAAGATTAGTGACTGAGTTTCACCAAGGCAGCATTAAGGCTGAGAATCTAGCCGATGGCAGTGGGGTTAAGTTCGTGCTGATATTCCCCTTAGCAGACTCAAAATAACCTTTATTTTAGCCGTATAGATGTTAGGATGGCTAAAACAATAATTCATAACATCCGTTGTGCCAGTTGGGAATGAATCTATGAGCAATCAGCAAGACAAATTAGCCACGCAAATCGTCAGTGTCGGCAGAGACAAAAAATACACCAAAGGGATTATTAACCCACCGGTGTTTCGCGCCTCAACCGTAGTGTTTGACACCATGGATGACATGCGTTTTGCCATTAAAAATAAAACCAATGGCGAAATGTTTTATGGTCGCCGTGGCACCCCAACGCATTTTTCATTTCAGCAAGCCATCAGTGAACTTGAAGGTGGCGTAGGTACCGCCTTGTATCCGTCAGGTGCGGGAGCAATAAGCAGCGCGTTACTGTCATTTTTAAAAAGTGGTGACCATTTATTAATGGTTGATAATGCTTACGAACCCACCCGCGATTTATGTAATAAGCTGTTAGCTGGCTTTGGCATTGAAACCACCTATTACGATCCGTTAATTGGTGAAGGGATTAAAGCGCTGATTAAACCCAACACCAAGGTGTTATTCCTTGAATCACCAGGCTCTATCACCATGGAAATTCAAGATGTTCCCACTTTAAGTCGTATCGCACACGAACATGATATGGTCGTCATGCTCGATAACACTTGGGCTTCGCCTATCAATTGTCGTCCATTTGAGATGGGCGTTGATATTTCAATTCAAGCTGCCACTAAATACATTGTTGGTCACTCTGATGTGATGATGGGCACAGCAACCGCTAATGAAGCCTGCTGGGAACAACTGCGTGAAAACAGTTACATCATGGGTCAAACCACTTCACCAGATGATGTTTATCTTGCCGCAAGAGGTTTACGCACCTTAGGCGTCAGAATGGCCCAACATGACAAAAATGCCTTAAAGGTCGCTAATTGGTTAGCCACCAGACCTGAAGTGGATCACTTGCGCCACCCTGGGTTTGAAACTTGTCCGGGCCATGAGTTTTACCAGCGAGATTTCAGTGGCGGTAATGGCTTATTCTCATTCGTACTCAAACAAGGCAACTTAGCCTCTGTGACCGCTTTTGTAGAAAACATGCGTCATTTCAAAATGGGCTTTTCTTGGGGTGGTTATGAAAGTTTAATTCTCGGTGTCTTTGGCATTGATAAAATTAGAACTGCCACCACATGGGACACCAGCAAGCCGCTTATTCGCCTACATATTGGCCTTGAAGATCCCGATGATCTTATAGCCGACTTAACCGCAGCATTTGAGCGTTATAACGAGGTTGAATCTAAGCGCTAAGCCCTGATTTAGAGCTTATCAACAACACAAATAATCGATAATAAAAAGGCCGAACAGTGTAATATGTTCGGCCTTTTTAATGTTTTGAATGGCTAAAATAGATAAGTCACCCTAATTAACAAAGTAAACTATTCATCAATCACTTGAGTAAATGCCGCATGAAAAGCTTTATAATTTTCATATTTTGGCATGTGACCTAAACCTTCCAACTCAATAAGGCTTGAACCTTTAATCATTACCTGAGCTTGTTTGCCAAGGTTTTGGTCATCTCCAAGTTTTCTATTAACACCTTTTTTTAACCAACCTCGGCCAGGGCCTGTTCTATCCCTAGTGCCGATGATTAGAAAGGTTTCACTACTAATTTGCGAAAATTTATCTACTATATTTTCTGAAAATATTGGACTATAAGTTAAGGCATTATTCCAAGCGATTAAGTGCCAATCATCCTCTGCTAGGACACCTTGATTGTGCATAATACGAACATCAATCCAGTTTTATCCATTTATCAAGGGTTTCTTGTATCCAAACCGCCAACTCTTGTCGCGACAACTCGTTTTAACAATAAATGTAACTAGCGATTATAATTAGGCTGATGTGGAGTTGAATATTTCACTTATTCACAGCTGTGGTTTATCATCCTTTGGCAGTTGTAGCAGAATTTTTAAATCGAAGTGTTAATTTAGACGCTTAGGCACCTAGGTTAAACAAACGTCAGTAAAACACATTTATTGATGTACTTGTAGATTATGAGCAAAACTAACTTAAGAAACCTCTTCCCCCCAGAACCGAGACAAAACTTACATGCCGCATATATTTTCAAATCGTCGACGTATTCTTAATTTAACTGCAAATAAGAAAGAACTTAGAGCACAATTTCGCTGGGAAACCATCAACGCAATTGCTTATAAAGTCGGCGGTATTCTTTTTGTTATTGGCAGTTTCTTTTTTTTTCCCAAGTCGGGCTGAATATGCCCATATTGGCGGTTGGTTTTTTCTTGCCGCTTCACTGATTTACTTAGCGGTTAATGTTCACGATATGGCTGAGATCAGGCGACATTGGAAAAGCCAGCTATCCCACGGGATTGATTTAAAATTAGAATATTTTGCAGGTATCAGTTATCTGCTGGGTACCCTATGTTTTGTTTTTGGCCGAATATCTTATTTCCCTGCGGTTGATGATCTGATCCTCGGCACTTGGTTGTTTATCATTGGCAGCACATTGTTTGTGCTTGGCGCTGCAGCCAATGTGTTACTGATTATCAAGGCTGAATCGGTGCAATTACTGCAATTGATGAACCTAACAGCAATCACCTTTATTGTCGGCTCAGTTCTCTATGGTATGGCCTCTATCCCTTATCTGTGGGCTTTTGAATCGCCAAATGATCACCTGCTTATTCTCAACTTTCTTGCTTGGCAATATATGCTGGGCAGTATCCTATTTTTATTAGGCGGCATATTTAATTACTGGCGCGCCTACTTACTGGTTCAAAATGCGCTGAAAAATCATCCAGACGTGTAAAGCCTAATAATTTAATCAAACAAATATCTAAGCTTGCTTCAATACCCTAGGGCTCTGTGCTGTGCGGCTTTATGGCATAAAGCTGATTTATCGTCAGTAAATATCTCAATGAAAATAGCTTATGTGACTGTTTTATAATGCCCCCATGGCGTCACTGCTGAATTAATCAACCTATACGCTATTTTAAGCCAATCACTTTGGATCGTCAGCATCAAAATCCTTAGCCCTTTTTGTAGGGTCGCGTCCTACATAAGCGATTCAGAAGTTCATCAAACAATTGCTAATTTCCCTCAATTCCCTTGCTGCAATCAAGGTGTGAACAACGACCTTTCTCTCATGAGTCACAGTGCTCGTGGGCAATTGTCGTTAGCGACATACAAATATCAGGGCCTAAAAAATGTGGAATAAACTCAACAAGTCGATGATGGTCTGCCAAATGCTTTTTGGCTTATCTTTTTATGGCGTGCTCGTCAGCCTTACGCGCTTTTTTCTAGAAGAACTCAATTACGGTGAATCCGAGACCATGATGGTTGTCGGCGCATTCGCCGCTATCGGGCCATTATTTGCTATTGCAGGCGGTTTTATCGCCGATAAATTACTCGGTGCTTATCGCTCACTCACCATTAGTTATGCTGCATTTGTTACCGGTTATATTTTACTGGTCGTGGGCGCATCCTCATTACATGTCCCTACCGCAATGGCTGGTATAGCACTCGCTAGTTATGGCCGCGGGTTAATGTCGCCATCTTACCCAAGCCTTTATAGAAGAACATTTAACTCTCAAAAAGAGTTTGAACAAGGTTTCCCAATCAATTACTCGGTCAATAATATTGGCGCCTTTGCTGGGCAGTATTTGTTCCCGATGTTAATTCTGTATATTGGTTTTACTGGCGGTTTCATGCTTTCTGCCATATTGGCAGCTGTTGCCCTATTCGTTCTTGTGGTGCTCAAAAAGCCTTTTTCAGCTTTAGGAAAACCTATCGATCAAAAATCACTATCAATTAAAGCCTGGTTTGGCTTTGCTGTTATTTCTTTCGCCATGGTTGGCCTAGTGTTTTTCATGTTCTCAAATATGGAAATTGGACAAAATATCGTTTATGCCATTGGCTTAATGGCAATTGGTTACTTCATTGCTTTGATGTTTCAGGTAGGTCACGCAGAAAAACTTAGAATGGGCACCATTTTAATTGCCACTTTTTTAACGACCTGCTTTTTCGTGTATTACGGACAAATGATGACATCAATGAACATTGTTGCCATTAATACCCTGAGCGGCAATTTGTTTGGCTTTATTCCACTGCAACCAGAAGCGGCAATGGCGATGAACCCACTCTGGTGTATGGTTGGCGGTCCTGTGGTCGCCATGGCTTTTTCTGCCTTAGAGAAAAAAGGCATTAACCTGTCGACTGCAACCAAGGTGTCGGTGGCGTTTGTGATGACAGCTATCGCATTTGGGATATTAACCTATTTCATCTCAAACATCGGCCCAGATGTCACCATTAGACCTGAAGTCTTTTTTGCAGTGCACTTTTTTCAAGCGCTTGCTGAAGTGATTGTCGGCTCAATGGTAGTGGCATTTATTTTGTCTGTTGCCCCCGCACATATTGAAAACTTTTCTGTTAGCCTATTTTCAGTGGCAATCGCTTTAAGTGGGATTGTGGGCGCAGTGCTATCAACTCATATTGCCCTTGAAAAAGGACAAGTCTTGACCCAAGACATCGCCCAAAACATGTATGGTGACTATTTTCAAATGTTAACTATCATGGCGGTAGTGATGGTCGCAGTGGCTTTAGTGTGTTCTAAAGTGATTGCGCTAATGCTACGTAGAGCAGAGCAACATGATGCTGTAAATCACCCTGAAGTAGAGACGACAGTTTAAAGGATGCATTTTTAGCGGCAATTTAAAACATTGCTTATGGATGGAGAGGCTTGTCAATTTTCACTTTAACCCCGTCACATTATTATCTGAACACGCTTAATAATAATGTGACGAGTAGAAAATTAATTAGCATTAACAATAGATTGCAGTAATTTTCGTAACTGCTCACTATTGTGCTTTGACAAGCCCAAAATGACACTGGGCTTTTGACCGCGGGTTTCAATTTCGATGCGGTCCCAAATAATGCCGCTGCGATAATTAAATCCGGCAACTTTATTCCACGGGACTTCATCGGTGTTATTCCACAAACGAAATAGCCCCGGTGCATTGATGCAAATTTTATCCACATCAGTTTCGATTTCTTGGGGTAACAATCTAAATCGAAATAAAACCGATGCCAATAATTCGGCTTTAAATGCCATGGTTAATTCAGTCGCACTGATTGAAATTTGGCTGAATCGATAATGACAATGGCGGCACACCACAGCATCTTTAGGCAAGCTACTGTGGCAATCTGGACAAATATGATCAGATAGATATTCTAAGCAATGGCAACACTTTAGTGCGTCAACATGAAGCTGTTGTTTACAATAAGGACAATCCATTTACCCTCCTCATGCTAATAATCGTGTGAGTTAGCTTAAAAACTAGTACGCCGCTTGTGGCTGTTGATAAGCTTTAGTGCCCCATAATGGCACCGTCGATAAGCTGTGTTTGTAACTACCCGATGTTTCCTTGGTCGAATAAGACACATACATCAGAGTTTGATTTTCTGCATCTAAAATACGTCTGATTTTCATGGTTTTAAAGAAAATACTTTTAGACTTTTTAAATACAATCTCACCTGATGCCGACTTATCAATAGTGTCGATCATTTGCGAGGTAATTTCACCGGTTTGACGACATGAAATAGATGAATCGGATGGATCTGAAAAGCTTAAATCCGCTTCGATACTGGCAACATGACAAGTTACCCCAGGTACTAGTGGGTCAACCATCTTATTAAGTTTAATGTCTTTGGTGGTAAACATCCCTAAACTCACCTTGCCAACATCGTCACTGCAACTCATGGTTAATAAGCTAGTCCCTAGCACTAATGCCATTGCAGTTATTTTATTTACCGGCGTGTTTTGAATCATTGCTCGAACCATATTGATGTTTATCCTTACTGGCTACAACATGATTAATAACACCTGTTGTAACTGGCTTATGCTTAAATGCTTACAGTTAAATCACAGCTAAAAAAATTAGTGCTGAAAAACTTTACCCGCCCAACGCACTAAACCACTGGTTACACTGCCAAAATGGTCGCCGACAATAATTTCTGCTTCACTAAATTGGCTTGAAATACATTGGTGGATCACCGGACTTTTTGCGGTGCCGCCAGTGACATAAACCACATCAGGCTCGGCGCTTGCTGACTCAACAGCTTGCTTCATAATAGTGATTAATTTGCTAACAGGTTGCTGAACTGCAGCTTCAAAGGCATCCTGTAAGACATTAATCTCAAAGTTCGCTTCAATAAAGGATAAATCTGTATCAAAATCTGTCTGCTGTGACAGGCCAATTTTGCACTGCTCTGCTTGACGAACAAATTGATAGCTCATTTGATGCAAGCGTAATGATTTAAGTCGTTTAAGAAGCGCTGGTTGCTCGGCATCTTTAATGAGTTCGTCAATTAATTTAGCCGTCGCAATAGAGCCAAATTCTCGCTGAGCACTAATGTCATTAACAGCAACGCCATTCCAAAATGGTTGTCGCGGTACTGTAAGGTTATTTTTTAATGTAGAGCCTAGGCCTAAATGCGGCATAAAACAGTTCATGGCAACGGCAATATCAAGATCGTTACCGCCAACACGCTGACCACTATGGCCAAGCACATCATCACTACGATCGGTTTTATGTTGTAACTCTGGGCCCATTTTTACCATAGAGCAATCGGTGGTGCCGCCGCCAACATCAACCACTAGTACGGTTTTGTGGGACGTCATTGACGCTTCATAATCCATCGCAGCAGCCATAGGTTCAAATAAAAAGCTTACTTGTTCAAAGCCTGCTCTTTTAGCCGCTGTTTCTAAAATAGCTTGTGCTTGCTGATTACTTTCCTCACCGCCAACACCTTGAAAGTTAACAGGTCGGCCAATGACAGCTTTGGTGATCGGCTCTTTAATTACTGCTTTAGCCCGAGACATCACTTCAAGCATCATTAAGGTGACAATATCTTCAAATAACGCCACTTGATCGACCCTTAAACCACTGGCGCCTAAAAATGATTTTGGTGACCGGACGTAAAAACCTTCATCGGGTAATTCCAAATAGGCTTCAATTGCTTCTGGACCAACAAATACCACTTGCTCGTCTGGGTAAATATCCAACTCATGGCGGACTTGTCTGGCGCGGCTTAATTGCGATGAACGCAAGTGGCCATATTGTGGTTTTAACTCATCCGCAATGCGGTGATAAACAGCTTCAGCGATAAGTTCTCTATCCATGGCATATAAGGTTGAAGATAAGAAACAACTATCACCATTAATCGGAATAAGTGTCACCTGACCATCTTGCTCGATACCCACTGAGCAGTTTGCACTGCCGTAATCAAAACCAATAAACATTAACTTCCAACTTTATATTTCTAGATCAATGCTAAAAATAACATAAGCTGATTAAGATTTGTTATTCACTTTAGCAATAATAAATCTTTCGCTGCTAAATCCAGCAACCTGTTTCATTTATAATAATGACTTGTTTAGGCACAGTAAAAATAACATCGGCCTCAAAAAGCTAAAATCAATACAAAAAAGCACCCACATGACAATGGATGCTTTCATCAAACTGGCTTAATCGACCTTTAGTGACTCTAATTATTTAGCTTCATTTTGGGCTAGCTTCACGCTTTCTTTATGTTGACGTCTTTGCTGAATAACTTGTTTAACGTCACTACCTATATGGGCTTCGCCACGCTGTTTAGCCAGTTGAACCTGTCTTTCACGTTCAATAAAACGTTGACGCTGCTCATCTGAAATTTTATCGATACAGTGTGGACAACTGACGCCTTGAACAAAAGCTGGGGTCTGCATTTCTTCTTGTGTGATTGGCATGCGGCAAGCATTACATTGATCGTAAATACCTTTATCTAAATCATGATTTACCGCCACCCGATTATCAAATACAAAACACTCACCTTGCCACAGGCTTTGCTCTTGGTTCACTTCTTCAAGGTATTTTAAAATTCCGCCTTCAAGGTGATACACCTCATCAAAACCCTGCTCTTTAAGGTAAGCGGTGGATTTTTCACAGCGAATGCCACCGGTACAGAACATGGCGACTTTTTTGTGCTTAGTTGGATCGAGGTTTTCTTTGACGTATTGAGGAAACTCTCTGAAGGTTTCAGTTACAGGGTTAACTGCATTTTTGAAGGTGCCGATTTGTACTTCATAATCGTTACGGGTATCGACTAATAACACCTCAGGATCTGAGATCAGTTTGTTCCAATCTTTTGGTTTAACGTATGTCCCTACCACTTCCCTTGGATCAATCCCTTCAACCCCCATAGTGACAATTTCTTTCTTGAGTTTCACTTTGGTGCGGTAAAATGGCATGTTGTCGTCAAAGGATAATTTATACACAATTTCATTTAAGCCATCTTGTGACGCCAACCAGGCTAACAGGCTATCAATACTTTGTTGCGAGCCTGCTACTGTGCCGTTAATACCTTCACTGGCCAGTAATAAAGTGCCTTTAATTTCTTGTTGCTCCATATGGGCTAATAATGGCGCTTTTATTGATTCAAAATGCGGTAAAGCAACAAACTTATATAACGCGCAAACGACAACTTGTGACATGAATATCTCCGCTAGCTGGAACTTAATTTCCAGTGCAATTAATAACGATTAAGGACAAATAAGCACAAAAGAGTGATCAACCTCAAATTATGGCGCGAAATTGTAACTTAATCACACAACCATAGCTAGGCGTAATGCAGCGTCTTCAGTTCGTGTCAGTAAACACATATGTTTCAACAAACCCGCAAAACCAATCGACAACCTAAGCAAAAAGTTCACACACCCACAGATAAAAAACATAGAATAAGCTCACTCATTGTTTACTTCACGATAACAAGGTCTAGTTATATATGTCTTCCGCTATTCTTTATACCTTCAGGCGCTGCCCTTATGCGATGAGAGCGCGTATAGGCTTGCATTTAAGTTCGTTAAATCCTGAATTAAGAGAAATTGAGTTACGTAATAAACCTGCAGAAATGCTAAAGCTGTCGCCAAAAGGCACAGTACCAGTATTAGTACTGAATGATCCGCAAATTAATCGTCCTAAAGTATTAGACGAAAGCATTGATATCTTCAAGTATGTATTAAGTCATTATTCTTGTGCTGATACTGAATATTTATGCAACAGTGCTTATGTAAGCTTAGTCTGCTCTATAACCGATAAAGCAGCAATTGATCTGATTGAATTGAATGATTTTCAATTTAAACCTTGGCTAGACAAATACAAGTATGCTGATAGACACCTTGAGTATCCTGAAGAGTATTACCGCATTAAAGCCTGTGAATTCATTGAAATTTTAGAAGAAAAGCTGTCTGATAAAAAACAACTGTTGTCAGACTCACCCTCGATGGCTGACTACGCTATTTTTCCGTTTGTAAGACAATTTGCACATGTTAATAAGCTCTGGTTCCAGCAAAGCCCATATAAAAATGTAAAACAATGGCTCAAAATCCATCTAGAAAGTGATTTATTTAAAATGGTTATGAAAAAACACTCTCTCTGGTTAGATGATTTAACCCAGCAACATTACCTCAAATAGCGTCGATATATTACTAACTGCTTATATTAGTAACAACAGATCAATCTTTTGTATAGTTATTCATATATATGATTGATAAAAGCACTGTAAATGCGCTATGTTAAGTCAACTATAAGATGGATTTTATAATGATTGAACGGTTAATCTGAAAAATAGCATTATGCTTAGATTAGTCTCTCATGCAGTAACCAAGGATGTAGACATGGAACAAATGGATTTGGTGCTTGTGCTCATACCACTGTTAATCGTATTGCATATTATGTTTTGCTACCGCGCGATTAACACAGCAGCAAAGATAGATAACGTTAAACGTTATCTATGGGGAACAATAAGCCTATTTTTAGGCCCGTTAGGCTATTACTTATATCAGAACTTGCTGCCGTTAGATGCATTAGACCCAAGCGACTAAGACATTTAATTATAACGAGCAAAGTCACCGACCTAGGTAACTCAAACATTTTTATTTAAAAATATTAAATATAGTGATTCCACAACTGGAGTCACTATATTTTTATTAACGCTTTTGATCGCCTTTATAATTAGCACTGTTCTCGAGCTCAGCAATTAAGTTGATAAGCCCACTTCATAGAAACAGGTTATAAATATCGAGCGAATTGTCGGCCTGGTTTTAACGGTTTAAGCGGCGCTTTAACCGCAGGGGTGCCGATATACAAAAAGCCCACGATTTGATCTTCAGCGGCAATACCCAAACCTTGATTAACCATCGCGTTAAAAGCAAAGTCACCAGTACGCCAAACTGCGCCCAATCCTAAAGAAAACGCTGCTTGTTGCATTGCCATGGTGGCGCAGCCCGCGGCTAACTGCTGCTCTAATAATGGCACTTTAGGATGTGACTGACTTTTGGCGACGACAGTAATGACCATTGGCGCTCGGTGTGGCATCCCTTTCACTTTGGTTAAAAAGGTTTCATCGGCCCCTTTAGACTTAGCCGCCGTAACAAATATCTCTGCTAAGGTCTCTAACCCTGCATCAGTGGCGATAATAAATTCCCAAGGGGTTAAAGCGCCGTGATCTGGCACTCTGGCAGCAGCATTAAGAATGAAGTCCAATTGTTGTTCATTCGGCGCAGGCGTTGTTAAACGAGGTGTTGACTGGCGAGTAAGTAATAATTCTGAAGCGTCCAATTGCAAAATCCCTGTCTTTTCATTGCGCAGACACATGTCCACGCCGATAATTAATCTCTCAAGAATATTAACAAAAATCCCACATTAAAGTGGGATTTTTACATGTCATGATAAATTGTTAGATGAGGTTATTAATCGCTAGCTAGCACGCTTGGCAATAAAGTGATCCACGCTGGTATATCGGCCTCCGCCCATAAATAACAGCGCAAGCAACATGATGAAATAGGTTATGGCAAACTCAATACCATTATTTAAAATAACAAAGTTGCCTGAGCTTGTGAGCCATTCGTAATTACCATGTTGCTGTAAAAGTGCTTTAGCCGCAGCAAGCTTTTCAGCAGAAGCGGTGACATTATCGTTAGCAAGCCAGGAACTGGCATCAGCAATGGCCAACCAGCCATTATTAATGTGCACCGCAAACGCCGCAACTAACATGGTTACCATCATAGGGATGGCCACTAAACGTGTAGCTAAGCCTATCAGCAGTAGCGCTCCGCCAAATAATTCGGTGCCGGCAGCTAATGCGGTCATGACTTCAGGCATAGGTATACCTAAACCCCAATCAGGATTACCAAACCAAGCCGCTGTGTCACTAAAATTAGATAACTTGTTATAACCTGCTTGCATTAATACTGGGGCTAAATAAAGTCGCAAAGCCAGTGGTGCTATGCCTTCAATGTGCCTTAATAAACTTAAAAATTGCTGATATAGGTTCACCATGATAATTCCTTAACCTTGCTGCGATAATTACATCATTAGACCTTGGAATAACAAGTTTTATTTCATCTATTTACATCAGCTATAAATTAACGCTCCACATCGTCAGACAGATCTTGTAAATCCTCAATTAACGTGACTATTTTTTTGTTTAAATGACGGCGCTGCTTGCTGGATAAACTGTGATTAATTTCAATCATTAACTGACCAAATAATCGAGTATTTCTATCTGCATTTTGCTGATAGATTGCCGATTTTAATTCATCTGGCTGGGTCATTAATAACCGCATTCTCTGCTCAAGTAAGGCTGTATCATCTCGTTGACTCAGCGCAGTTTCAAACTGACGTAACCATTCAAGTCGATACTCTAGCCACATATCAAGGGTTGCTAAACGCTGTTGATTAAACGCTTTAATTAACACTTCTTGTTCTGCTGTGGTGCTTCCTAACCAATCATCAACCCGATTGATGGTTCTTTTGTTGGCATCGGCGACTAATTCTAGTTGGTTTTTTCCTGCATACTTGGCATTTAATTCATCATTATCAAGTTTAAGCTGAGTAATAATAGATTTAACTTGTTGATCGCTTAAGCTAGTAATAATAGGTAGTAAATCGGGTAGTAAAAATTCAAAAACACGAAACCAATGGGCTTTAGCTGCAGTAACTTGTTGCTCCCAAATTTCAATGGTGAGCGTGTGTTTATTAATATTGTCGGAAAGTTGCTGCAGCTGCTCGCTATAGCGAGCCAATTCTTGCTGTTGATGCCAAAGCAAAAACTTATCTAGCAGCTTATCAAATTGAGCTTGTTGAGATTTATCTAATTCTACATATTCATCAACGCGCCACTCAATGGCCCAGTCGAGAAAGAAGTAACTAAATTTGGTGGAACATCCTGCTAAAAAGATAACAAGTAATATTGGAATTAATGGCTTTTTCAACGGTCATTCTCCCCTACAAACAGCATAAGTTAAGAATAATAGCCTTATGGCACTAAAGATAGGTATTTGTTGAATAAGTTAAAATATTGCTGAGGAGATAATTGCTGGTTAGCTGCCATCATTAAAGCCCAAGCTGCGGCAAATAGCCAAAAGCAATGAGCCATTTCAGCAAGGTAGTCAGTACAATCATGAGTCAAATTCAGCTGATGTTGTAGATATTTTTCCGTCAGTTGTTTTACTTGCTCTTGAGTTAATTGATGCGTCACCACCACGGCGACTAAATCAAACAGCGGATGACTGGCAGCGCAATATTCAAAATCAATACACTTAAGTTGTTTACCATCAAACAGTAAATTATACGGCGACAAATCTCGGTGACAGAACTGCGGCGAAATCACGCAGGTTTCTAGTTGTTCAAGCCAAATAGCCATTTGGGCATATTTACTGGTTAATTTTCGATAAAGCTGCTGCCATGTCACTAACGCCTGAGTTTCATCAGCATCGCCTTTGTTTGCGGCGCTTGCATCAGCAATTGAGTTGCCTAAGTCAGATAATGAGTTTACATAAACTTGCCATTGCTGAGTCATGGTAATTTGTTTCGTCGGCAAAGGTAATTTTGATAGCGGGGTTAATAACCCCAGTAGGTGAGCAACAGGGTCTAGCGCCGCAAACACCGACTGCTGTGGGCGCTTGTTATCATAAAAACTAAACTCGGCGACATAATTTGACCATAAGTGATTATTTTCAGGTATAAACTGACTTAGGTAAAAGCGTTTATCATCACTAAGCCAAATTAATTTAGGCGCCCGATTAATGGCTTCAACCAAGCGCCAACTGCTCACTTCGTTGTCTCGTTCACACCACGGGGCATTATCTTGATTAACCCGTAATACCCAATCGCTATCACTTAAGGCTATATGGAAGTTTTGGTTACTTAATCCATCAGATAACACTTTAACCCCATGACAATCTGCTTCAATCTTATCGGCTAATATATTCGGTAATTGGCGTTTAATATCCGCAGGTAGCCATTGCCATGGGTTAAAGTGACTCATTATCTAAATAGCCATTAGCTTGCTAAGGCTGCATCATCTGGTGCATGATTTTGCAGCATTTTTTTACGCCACATAAAGTAACCGCTGACAGCCATAAATAAATACAGGATAAGTAAACCAGAAGTTAGCATTAAACCTTTTTGAAGGTATAAGTAAATTGATAGCGAATTAATCACCATCCAGTAATACCAATTTTCTATTACCTTTTTCGCCACTAGATAAGTAGTCATCACCGCAAAACAGGTTGTTAATGCATCAAGATATGGAAACGAAGCACTTGTATTTGTGGCCATTAAGTAGCCCACAATCAAGGATACACCACTAGTAACGGCAATAATCACTAAGTGTTTGTTTAGAGACCAACTAATAATTGGCAGTTCAGTTTGATGACGACTGTCAGCACCATAGCGCCACAGCCAAAAGCCATAAATCGCCATCGCCATGTAATATACATTTAGCACTGATTCCATCAACAATGACACATTCCAAAACAGCACTGTGTATATGGCAGTACTGGCAAAGGCTGCCGCCCAACACCAAATATTGGTTTTCATGGCTAATATCAAATACGCAATTGCCAGAATCACTGCAACAGCTTCCCAGCCTGTCATTACAGACACTTCAGTAATGGCAATTTGTATTGATTGAACGATCTCAGATAACATAACGTTGGCTACTATTTCATTACTATGATGAATTTACAGGTTATTCGGTGTGGCTTAAATCAAGCTCGCCACCAATAAATTTACATACAAATACTGCTTTGCCCCATTTTTGATGGGCCGCTTCCATTTCGGTTGCTAGCATGGCCATCACATCTGCGTATTCACCGCACACCTGAGTCGCCATCGCATTGGTTTTACGTTCAATATTAGGGTAGCTATCTACTCGGCCAATAAACCACTTTATCGGGTCTAAATAGTTTTCATTAAATGGATACATGCTGATTTCGGCAGTCAATTTCATGGAAATTCCTTAATCGTGATAAAAATACCGTCATAGTCTATCAAAGTTTAAGGTAAAAAACTTTTCAAAACATGACGGCAATTTAGTGTTAAGTATTGTTATTATTAAATAAATCAACTGTAACCCAACAGGTTAACAGCCCCTTTTAATTAACATAGTTTGCAGCCAAGCTACATAAACTTGACGTTTAAGGTAATACCTAGCTGACGTGGATCGCCGAAACGTACATATTGCTTATCGGCCCAATCTAAGTCTGGTTCATTACCAAAGTAGAAGCCTCTGGTGCCATATTGCTCGTCAAATAAGTTGCGGCCCCATAAATACGCTGACCACATTTGTGTTTCATAACCCACTCGAGCATTGAAAATAGTATAAGCGTCTGACTTTGATTCGTTACTATCAGAGTAGTAAAAATCACTTTTACCGCTAGCATTTAAATTGGTAAACCAGCCAGAATCACTGACATAGCTCATGCCTGCGCTATAAGTAAATTTTGGCGCATGGGCTTGCTCTCGACCTGTTAAATCTACGACATTGCCATATTTATCCTTGTATTGATAATCACCATAGGTGGCTTCTAACCAACCTGCACTACCGTAGAATTGAATGTTATCGGTGGCATAGTAGGTAAAGTCGATTTCGGCGCCGTAGTTTTCAGCACTACCTGCATTTTCGGTAAATAGAATGAAGCGCTGCTGATCATCAGGGTCTTGTTGTGATGCCGCCACTTGCTGATCGCGTCGATCCATATAGAAGAATGCCAAGTTGGTGTCTAATTGACCTTGTAACCACGAAGATTTGAGCCCTAACTCGTAGTTATATAAGATTTCAGTATCAAACTCTTTTTTATCGGCTAATTCAGCTGGCAAACTCATGTTAAAGCCACCCGCCTTATAGCCTCGAGCAATACGCAGATAGGTATTATGGTCTTGGTTTATGGCTTTAGATAGCGCTAAATGACCGCCCCACATGTTTTCGCTAGGTGAGAATTTATCACCATTACTGTCTGAATATTCACTTTCTCGACGCTCTAAACGCACCCCAGCTGAAAATACATAACCATTACTAAACTGGGTATCGGTTTGAGCAAAAATAGCATAGTTGGTCGCTTCATATTCCGATTGCAGCACTTCATCTGGCCAGCCATTGTATTCAGAATATAAGTCATTATCCTCTTGAAGGTTCATGCCATATAAGCCCATTAACCAATCAGTCGAATCGTTAAAAATTCGGCCAGCTTCGTTTGAGCTGATACGAAGTTCCTGTGACACGGTTTTACGCTCACCCTGTTTATCCCAGGTGTAATCATAAACACATGGCTCAGTCCCAATCACGTTCCAGTCATCATCATAAATGCTGCATTGTTTCGAATCCCAGTAATCAGGGTTGGCCCAATCGCCGTCATAATTATGGTGATGATCGGTTTGTGCAAATGAAGTTAACGAGGTGAGTTCGAACTTTTCAAAACTGCTGAATGTGGCTTTTAAGCCAGCACCAGTGGTCTTTTGCGCATCAACACCAGGCTTATCGGTAATTGTTTCAAAGCCATTATTATCTAACGTCCAGGCATCATAGCCATTATCAAAATTAGCATGTAAAAAGGTTAAATCCAGTTGCACATCATCTGCAGCATACCAACGCAATTTAGCACGGGCGGTGAATTCATCACGGCCATTGGTATCTTCACGCTCTAGATAAGTATTGTCGCGGTAACCATTTTGCGAATGTTGCTCTAAAGACACCCGATAAAGTAGCTTACCAGAGTCAGTTATTGGGCCAGAGCTAAAACCGGAGAAGGTTTGTAAGTCATCGTCACCAAGAGAGACTTGTGCGCCATGTTCAAACACATCGGTGGGATCGTTACTTTTAAGGTATATAAGACCCGCTAACGCATTGGCGCCATATTGTGTACCTTGTGGGCCACGAAGAACTTCAACCTGTTGCATATCGTACATGCTCGACACCATGCCGATCCCAGATAAATCGATATCATCAACAATGAAGCCAACAGAAGAATTTGGCGCGCCTTGATATTCTTCTTGCTCACCCACACCACGAATTTGGAAATACTTTGGCCGAGAGCTGCCGCCAGACCAGTTAAAATTAGCAATAGAGTTTAATACATCTTCAAAATGTTGAGCGCCCTCATCTTGCAATTGTTGGCTATCGATGACGGTAACACTGGATGGCACTTTTTCTAGCGCTATATTACTAAAGTCAGCGTTAACCACTATGACTTCCATTTTTTCAGCAGCGGGCGCCACGCGTTCAACATTTTCTGTTTGAGCGACAACGGAAGTGGATAAAACGGCAAGAATGGCAATCGCTAGTGGCGATTTAGATTTTATTACAGACATAGGACCTCAAATTATAATTTTGAGATCCGGCAAGCATAGTGAATTAGTTATGTGCATCCATGACTGTCATTACAATTATCAGTTATTAAATTGGTGTCGTTTTTCGTTTACGACTTGGTTTATGACTGAGTTAATGACTAACATTTACGGCAAAGCATGCAGCCTATTCCTACGCCGGTATGAGCCGGATCAGGTTCTAAGGGTTTGTCTTTAGACATCTCAGTTTATCAACACGATAAACACCCCTTGGCGCGGCGGATTATAAACTATCCTTCATCTGTGCAACAGCACTAACAGGCACTTTTTATTAACTATTTAAGTACAAAAAATTATCACATAGATATTTTTATGATTAGCTAAGCCTATAAAACAAAAAACACGCAATTAAGCGTGTTTTATATTTTAAAAGATACACTTAGTTAGAGAATGCTTCTCTTACATATACTTCAAAACGGCTTGCATTGGCATTAGGGGCAACGGCGCTAACCTGCATTTGTTGTTTGCCATGTAGCTTTAATGACTTCCAGCTGCTTGCTTCATCTTCAATGGTAAAGCCACCAACATCAAACCAAGTAAACTTATATTGCAGCCTTAAATCCGTTGACACCTTGCTAATGATTAATGCAGAACCTTGCAATAAATCCGCTTGCGTTCTGACATTGACTTGCTCAACAGCGACTTTTCTCGCAAAAGAATTATTATCAACTCTCACTTCGCTATTAGAGCTAACCATGACTCCCGCGGTATGATTAGCACAGGCTGATAGCATTAACGCTAGCGATATCATTATTACTCTTAATGTCATCATTAATTCCTTTTTTTAAGTATTAAAAAATAAATGGTCGGCTCAGTGTCAAACAGCTTGCTCATCTATGCATCAACTGTGTGTTACTTCTACTGATCAAGCAAGAAATGCGCTCTCGCAGTAGCAATTAGCTGCTTACGATTTTTCTGCCAGCAATTAATGCTAACATTAGCAACTCGGCGTCCTTGACGAGTAATTTTACATTCAGCAAACGTATCTTGATGTAAACCCGCACGTAAATAATCAATTGAAAAATCGATAATTTTTGGCACTTTCTTAGCTTGCATAAATACCATTAACTGCACAATCGCCGACATTTCCATAAAGCCAGCAATAACCCCGCCATGTATGGCTGGCAGAATAGGATTACCAATGTTGTCATCTTTAGTTGGCAGCTTAAATACCATTTCATCACCAAAGCGATCAACACTCATCCCGATAAATTGGGTATAAGGGACTTTCTCTAATAAATAACTATAGTCATTTAAATCAATGGCCCGCTTAACCACATCATGAACATTAATATCGCCCACAGTTAAACTGGCATTGCCTGCCTGCATAACTTCAACACTTTGAGTATCAGGCTGGTTATTAGCAGCTGAATTGACTGCACTTGCTTCATCAGCGCAGCCCATCAAAGCTTGTCTAAACTCTTCACCCACCATTTCTGGACTAATACGCATAAATGAGCCAACAGCATGCGCAATAGGATCATCAATACTGTCTTGATAAGCAATCGCACGGGTAAACGCCACATTGGCCGACAAACGATAACATTCTGCAAATGCATACAGCGGTTTGTTTGGCTCAGCCGGTTTCATGTAGTCAACCCGTAAATCTAAGGTTGGCGATATTTCTAAGGATTTATACTTCTCTAAAATAGCGCATACAACAGAAGTGCCGGATGCGGTATCAATGATCGTAGTCACCACACCGCCGTGTATCACCCCAGTATCTGGGTCACCAATGATATCTTGGCTATAAGGCAACTCCAGTAATACGTGATGTTCACTGGCTTCTAACGCACTAATATTCAATCGACGGCAATGGGCAAGCTGATTAACAAATCGGCTTGCTACGCCGGTTAACGGAAAAAAATCACTGTTTATTTTCATGTTATTAGTATTAATCCAACCGACTTAGCATTGGCCCAAGTGACTTACCGCCAAGTAGATGCATATGGATATGGTAAACCTCTTGGCCACCGTGTTTATTACAGTTCATGATTAAGCGGTAACCATCTTGTGCAATACCCGCTTCATCAGCCAGCTTTGCCGCAACTGTCATCATTCGCCCTAATGCCAGTTCGTCAGATGCTTTTACATCATTGGCTGTGGGGATCAAATGGTTTGGAATAATCAGAATATGTGTTGGTGCCTGTGGGTTTATATCGCGAAAAGCGGTGACGAGCTCATCCTGAAACAAAATGTCGGCAGGAATTTCTCGGCGTATAATTTTACTGAAAATGGTTTCTTCAGCCATGATTGATCATCCTTTTGGTTATTATAATCGAAGTAGTGAAAATCATTGTTGAATGCGCTAATCAAGCAGCCAACTAAGCGCTTGCTTAACTATATAATAGCTACTGCTGCATTTGTCACTTAAGCCAAGCAAGTTTAACACTTTGCTATTAATCACTGTTGAATGTTGTTGGCACTATCAAGCCAATTTTGACAGCTCGATTAACTATAGCAACGCTCACTTACTTAGAGTTTATCTAGGCATTATCACATCATTGTTATCAATGCTAAAGGGGATTTATTTGAAGTATCCCCAGCAATTAACATTGAAGTCGCTAAAAAAAGCGCTATATTTCTTGGTGGTTACCTTTAAACCTTATGCAATTAGACTTCTTAGGCATCTTTTTGATCACCACATAATGAAAGCTTGGCTTAACTTAACCATAATGAAAGCTAAGCTGCTTATGTGGTTATCGCCTTAAGGGCTGCGTCTGTGTATCTAGAAGTTTACCCCCAGAAAACATAAAAGGCGCCATTGGCACCTTTATCGTGATTGAAACATAAGGGACTGTTAATTAGGGGCTATTTATTCAGGACGGATAATTAGCCACGCTTAATTCTGGCACTGACTTGCGCTTCTTTATGGGCTTCTAACCAATACTTTTGCAAGGTAGTATTTTGCAAACCTGTAGTGGCATCCCCTAGCCTCCAAGCCCCTTTCCAAATGCCATCGGCAATAAGATGCACAACAGCGCTCTCAATGGCTGCGACTACGCATAAACTCACAGGCTCATTGGAAGTATAACCCGCTTCAGCCTCTAACAAATCTTGTGCATCAATAAACTTAAATACACCCGCGGTAATTTCTTTTGATATCACCGATTTGGTGGTGGTAACACTACTGAGTAATCGGCCAGTTCGAATATCCACAGCGCGTAAATTAACGGTAATGCTATCGACTCGGTATTGACCTGAAGCGCCAATGCCTAAATACCGTGCTCCAGCACCGCCCGTTTTAATATTTGTGTCATAGGCAACAATGCCACCTTCCATTAATACCTGCGCACTATTAAGTTGCGGTAATTTACTGGCATCACCTTTAAGTCCTGCCCGTAAAATTTTACGTTCTGTTAATAGGTTTTGCAGTCCTTCACGCTCAACGGGTATAAACCATGCTGAATCATTAAGTGACTGGGCTAAAAATGCCGTACCGGATTGTGGCACTGCCGTTGAAAAGTTACTTGATGGAATGGGCTTGTATTGTCCTGTTTGATCGCGAAAATCATATACTGCAGCAACCATCGCACCTTGTGGAAAAGGTAAACTGGTTAGATCGTAATAAGTTTCACCTTTAGGCATTAAACTTGAAGTGGCATCTATATTTTCAAATTCTTCATCAATTGATGAGCAAGCTGTTAAAGATAGTAGGCACAAGCTAATAATTAATTTTTTCATTATTAACCCCCGACACTGTCATCAACAATACCGCCAACTTCAATAATGGTGGTTTCACCGGTTAATACGTCGGTAATATGAACAATCAATGAGCCGTCTTCATTAACGACATTAATTTCAAAATCATCAGTTAATAGATAACCTTCCCCCCCATTGGCGGCATCATTAAAAAGTTGGCTCATCAACCGAGACTGTAACGAACTTGAGAGACGTTCTAATGCTGTTGGGGCCACATAACCTGAGCCACCACTACTTTCATGGTCATTTTGCGCAGCTGCATTAGCCAGTAGATATGAGCCATTTAAATAGCTGCCACCAAAGGCTGGGTTTACTGGTTGATAAATAAGTTGAGTGGCAAAGCAATCAACTGAAAGAATGAGCAATATTGAAGTAAATGTTATTTTTTTCATTTTGGCTTTCCATGCTTAGAATTCGTCAGGTGCGAGATCTGGGTCAAACAACGCTCCTAAAACGGCTTGTTCATTTTGCTTAACTACCGCAGAGTTAACGCGTTTAGCGGCATAATTGGCTTGGTCATCTATATTCCGACTAATAGGCGACACAAAAGTCACAAAAACGGTTTTTCTGTTTTGTTGTATTAATATTTTGCTACCACTTCTTGCTGTAGCTTGTTCAATAACGGTGAGCCCGGTATGTTTAGACTCGCCACCAATATCTCTGTATGCCGCGACAAATTCACGGTAAAAGCGATGGCCGAGTCGGGTCATCGCACGGTTTAAGATTAACCCATCAATTAAATCAGCTTCATCCTTAGGGACGGCATCATTAATATTAATAGGCTTAGTTTTGGGAGCTTTTTGAATATTCTTATCTGTCGCTGACGTTGTTGGCTCTTTGGCATTCTTAAGCTTTTCTGCGTGGCTTTGATCTATTGGCGGTTTATTTTTAGTGCTGATTTGCTTTAAAGAAGGTTCAGTCACTAAAGTTGATTTAATATCTAGTGTTGACTCTGTAGATAACCTTGATTCAGTAACTAAAGGTTTTGTTACTGAATTACCAGCGGCAATGACATGACTTGAAAAGATGAACAGAAAAAACATCAATAAGATGCTTTTCATACTCTAACCTCATGCATGTGAGTCTGTGCCCAAGCTATTGCTTGACCGCGACTGGATACCCCAATTTTTCTGAAAGCGCGATATAAATGAGTTTTAATTGTACTCTCGCTGACAAACAATTGATTGGCGATATCCAAATTTGTACTGCCAGCCAGTAACGCTTGAAGTACTTCTCTTTCACGTATGGTTAAATGCTCACTATCATCGTCAGCTTCATCACCAGTGACTGATTTATGTAAATCATGGGGTATAATGCTGCGACCTTTAAGTATTTCGTTAAATCCACTGCTAATAGCGGTAAGTTCAGCATCACTGTAAAATACACCAAACGTTGTAGCTGGGTGGATCAAAAATTTTGCATCAACTTGTTTGGGGAAATTAATAAATACCGTTTTCACCGAGCTGTGTTCGCGTTCGATTAAACGCTGTAATTGATAAGCTTGTTGTAAATCTATGGTAGCTAAATCAAACACCACTAAAGAGATTTCATGTGAATTTAATTTAGTACTCATAGTTGCTGGAGTTGCTTTAGCTAGCTTGACCAAAAACTCTTGGGGCCAACGACAATCAAGTAGGTCAACAAGCAATTGCGAACGAGAAACGATCATCCAATTGATAACTTTAAACATCACCCTTCACTCCATGTTATTACTTAAACAAACCTGTAGAAATTGTATAAAGTCAGGTTAGCAAGCCAACCTGACATATACTATTAGCCAAAAGAGTGTTTAAATTATTTTAAATATACTTTTGTACTATTAAGGCATCATCACTGCGCCTTGATTAATGGTCACAGAGTTACCATTACCAAAGGTGTTTACTGACGAATTATTACCCATATCAGTTTGTGTTACTGCAATAACATTTGTACTGCCACTGATATAAACATAAGCAAAGTGATTTGTACCGGTTTGGCTAATATCAAGATCATTAGTTGAACCAAGCCAAGACTCTCCAATCGCTTCGTTCATGCTGCCTACCTGTACAATATCAACCATAGAGCCATTACTTGCACCATCGGCATAAGCAGTATTGTCATTACCAGTTTGAGAGATATTCACAGTGTTATCACTTCCCCAAACACCGGCACCAAAACCCGTTCCATAAAAACCACTTGTATTAGCATTATCTGTCACTGAATTATTATTACCGGTTTGAGTGATAGTAATAGTGTTGTTAGCGTTAAACCCTGTTTTTGCACCAGCATAGTTTTCATTACCAGTTTGGTATACAGATACTGTATTTGATACGCTACCAGCCGTTTGATCTACTAATGCCTCGTTTGAAATACCTGCTTGAACAACAGTTGCAGTATCACCGCTACCAGCTTGATTGACTGTCGCTAAGTTACTCATATCGCTTTGGGTAACAGTTGCAGTATTGTTAGCATTACTTTGATTAACAAATGCCATTTGACCGTCACCAGACTGAGTTACGGTTGTAGTTTGGTTAAAGTCTGATTGCTCCACAGTAGCTTGACCATTAACACCACTTTGCATCACAGTAGCCAAACCGCTATCACCAGACTGGTTAACATCAGCCTCATTATTCAAATTAGATTGAGTAACAAATGCCTCGTTACCATTGCCCATTTGCATCACTGCAGCATCATTCGACAAGCCTGTTTGTACAATATCTGCCCAGTTATTATCGCCAGATTGATCAATTACCGCGACTGTCTCTTCCAAAGCATTATCTGTTAGCGTATTTGTTTGCTGAAATATGCTACCTGTATTGCCAGCTCCAGCCTGCGATATGGTCGCTTCTGCACCATCTGAATTATCCTGCTCAATGTAGGCATCATTACCAGTGCCAACAGACTGATTAATGGTGGCATCGGCAAAGTCAGACACATAATTGTTAATTTCTGCAGTGTCACCATCACCTAATTGATTGATGGTAGATGAAGCGCCATCGGCATTTTCTTGCGTAATAGTTGCAATATTACTGTCACCCACTTGATTTACTGCCGCTTCTGCAGCTTGGGCATTGTAATATTTCTGCACTATATTCGCTTTATTCAAACTACCTTCAGTATCAATAGTCGCTGATGCTGTAGCGGTTGAATTATGCTGAGAGATTGCCCCTTCATTCCCATTACCCACTTGAGTAATAAAAGCTGCAGTATTTGAAGTATCAGCTTGAGTCACTTCTGCAGAATTCTCATCACCAGATTGTGATACTGTTGCTGCATTTGACTCGCTATTGACTTGCTGCGTAATCATGACAGAATTATCATTACCAACTTGGTCCACAGTTGCCATGTTACCATCACTAGCATGCGCACTAGTTGAAGCAAATAGTACAGCTGAAATTAATAAAGCTAATTTTGAATGTTTCATTATTGTCTTTCCCTATACGTTTAGTTAGATAAATTATCTTTGGGTGATCACAACATCTTGTGAGTTTCCCCATTGAAGTACACCCACTGCGTTTCCAGACCCGTGCTGCTGGATCTCTATCGAATTGTCGTAACCACTTTGCTTAATTAAAGCTAGGTTCCCAGTTCCTGTTTGCATCACATCGAGGTATAAATTTTCTCCGCGTTGCAACGAAACAACCGCATTTCCAAAACCCATCTGCAAGATTTCAGCCTCAATATTGGCACCAGACTGCCTAAGGCCTGCAATATGATGCGAGCCTTGCTGATTAACATTTATTGAATTATTAAAACCGAATTGTTGAGATTGAAAACGATTAGCGCTACCAGACTGATATAAGCTTAATGAACTATCACTGCCATCTTGTGAAACTCGAGCTAAATTAGCCCCACTGGCAAGTTCATCAAAATCACTTAAATCAGACTGACTGAAAGTAGGAAAAGAAGCTAGACAGACGACAAAGGCAAATGAAATTGCTATTATCTTAGTTAAGCGATGTAAATACTTACTTTTTAATACGTCCATGCTTTCTGCCTTTAACAACTGACTGAAAGGAGAATTCCCTTCACATTTTCAGTGTGTAAAGTATTGATGATTAATATTTATTCTGAATCCTCCTCGAGTATTAAAACTGCATAGACTAATAGGTAAAAAATCATCGCCCCCCCTACTTTAGTACTATTCCTTAAATCGAAATATCAACATTTATAATTGAATTAATGAGTAAATACATGTAGTTAAACCCAACTTCACATTGAAGATTTTGTACTTTCTTTGGGGTTGTATGTGCTAAAATTGCAATTAAAATTAAAAAAACATGGAAACTGACATAAACAATGTGAGAATTATTAGTTTTGATTTTAATAAATTCGATAAAAATACGAAGGAGTGAATTGCATAGATATTTATTAGCACTTTTTATGGTGGATATGATAAATAATATAAGGAAGGGGGGGTAAAATGGTTACCTTATAATTTACAAAAATCATTTCACACAGTCAATTAACACAAAATTTTAAAATAAAAATTATTGATTAATTATTACAACCCTATCCTTATTAATATTAGAAACGCCTTATTTAAAATAATTAATAAAATTACAAACTAGTTCCTTGGTTAATGCTGACTGAATTACCATGACCCAGAGTTCTAACCATCGCGCTATTGGCTTGATCCGTTTGTGAAACGGCTAAAATATTATTGCCAATGCCATGCCAAAAACCTTGCTCGGCATAAATATTAGCCGTGTGCTGATTACCAACTTGTTCGATATCAATATCGTTATCTTCGCCTAAATCAGCCACACCTCTTGCAGTATTAAAATCACCAGTTTGATTGATATGAACATTGTTTGATATATCATTTGCATATGCCCACGCGTAGTTACTGTTACCTTCTTGTACAACCGCTGCGATACTGTCGCCCCAATCACTATGGCTAATTGCTATGTTGTTATTTCCTTCTTGAGTGACTATTGCGGTATTTTTTTCAAAATAATCGGCAAATGCAGTAGCGGCATTATTGTCACCCGTTTGAGAAATGGTAATAAGACTGTTAAAAGTATCAAATTCTACGTAGGCCGTGTTCTCATTACCATCTTGCTCAATAGATAGTGTGTTGTTCAAACCCCATTGATGCACTCTGGCGCTATTCCCCATGCCTTGATTAGACCCCTTTTGGTTAATAACAATGACGTTGTCATCATTATGCTGATGCAGATCAACCTTATTACTATAAGCCTGTTGAATAACCATCGAAGTATTATCATAGCCACTTTGACTTAAGTTTATTTGATTATCGCTGCCTTCTTGAGTCAGGTTAACCAGATGGCCTCCTCCTTCTTGTTCAACTATCACGGTATTAGTGTCGCTGGCATGTGCATTTGTTAAAGTCAGTAATATGGTTGAGATAAATAATGCTACTGGTGATTTTTTCATACTCGTTTTCCATTATTTTCGTGTTAAGTTCTCTCTTATCATTTATGAGGCTTCCTTTAAAAGAGTTGCCCCATTAATAAACCATCACACTACAATCCCGAGCCCTGGTTGATGATTACAGAGTTATTGGCACCATTTACAACCACTGATGAATAATTGTTTGAATCGGTTTGCGTAATCGCAACATGGTTACTGCCAGCTCCGGTGTCAATAACTACATATGCTTGATGAGCTGCGCCAATTTGAGCGATATCAATATCATTGCTCGAGCCTTGCCATGACTCAACATCAGCGATATTCAAATCCCCTATTTGATTTATGTCGATACTGGTTTGATCCGACGATATAAATGCTAATGCGTGATTGTCATCGCCCTGCTGAACAATTATTCCTTCTGCCCCGCCCTGAAAGCTGTCTATACCTGCGTTATTATTGTTTCCATACTGATCAATAGTGAAGACACTGAGCCCAGAACTACCACCATATGGTGCAGTACTAGCCTGATTACCATCACCCACTTGATTAATATTCACAGTGGTCGATATACCGTCAGCTTGGTAACTACTGACCGAGTTTAAGTTACCAATTTGCTCAATAGTAATATTGTTGTCCCTACCACCATCTTGTTCCACCCTAACGCGATTACCCATGCCTAAGCTTGAGCCACTTTGATTGACCTTTATCGAATTAGTCTCACCCACTTGATAAATCCAGGTGTCATTACTTTGATCCATTTGAGTGACTTCAGAAATCATATTCATTGCAGCGGGATATTGTATTATTTGGGCTGTATTTTCATCGCCATGTTGAGTGATAACCGCTGTTGTATTTGAGGCGTCTTGCTGAGAAATATCAGCGTGATTTAAAAAACCATCTTGATCAATTACTGCCGAATTACCCCTTTGATAACCTGCCACTTGGTTACCCGCAGCATTTGGGTCAATAAACTCACCTTGGCTGATATATGCACGATTAGACTCACCCGTTTGGGTTATTATCGCAGACGTATCATCAACGACAGAATCACTTAAATCACCCGTTTGTTGGAAAATATCTGCTGAATTGTCCATCCCCGCTTGGGTTATGGTGGCTGATGCGCCATCGGAATTATCTTGATTAATATAAGCATCATTACCGCTGCCAATCGATTGATTAATGGTGGCATCGGCAAAGTCTGACACGTAGTTTCTTATTTCGGCATTATCGCCATTACCCGTTTGATTAATGGTAGATAGCGCGCCATCGGCATTATTTTGCATGACTTTAGCACTATTGCTATCACCCAGTTGATTCACCGTCGCGGTCGCATTAAAGCCATTATAATATTGCTGCTCGATTTCAGCGCTATTACCGTTACCTTCGGAGTTTATTACTGCCGATGCAGTTTCTGTTGAATGATGCTGATAAATTTCAGCGTGGTTTTCATCACCCTTTTGGGTGATAGTTGCTGAAGAGTCCGAGGTATCTTGTTGGACAATGTCTGCGGTATTTAATGAGCCATCTTGATCAATGATCGCTGTATTACCTTCGCTATTAAGCTGCTGGGTCACTGTAACGGCATTATCCTGGCCCCATTGATCCACAATTGCCGTATTACTGTCACTGGCAAATGCGCTAGTTAAACCTAATGTTGCTGTAATCAATATCGCTATATATGTTTGTTTCATCGTGGTATTTCCTTTTACGCTTTGTTTGTTACTTCCCTTGGGTTATGGCAACATGTTGCCCATTACCCCATTGCAGCACGCCTACGGCAAGGCCAGAACCATACTGTTTTATGCCAATTGAATTATCGAATCCGCTTTGTTTTATCAACGCCACGTTTGCAGTGCCTGTTTGCATAATATCCACATAAAGGTTGTCACCATCTTGATATGACACCAGCACATTACCGGCCCCCATCTGCAAAATTTCAGCTTCGATATTGGCACCAGACTGATAAACAGCAGAATATTGTTGCGACCCTTGTTGGTTAACTTGAATGGAATTAGTGTGCCCCAATTGTTGAGCATAAAGTTGGTGGCCAACACCTGATTGATCCAGTGTTAAATCATGATCAAAACCATCTTGGTTCACTTGAGTCGTATTTTCGAAGCTAGAAAGCTCATTAAAGTAACTCAAATCTGGCTGACTATAGCTCGGT
The DNA here is from genome assembly GCF_030548765.1 of Shewanella sp. 3_MG-2023. NCBI lineage: Bacteria > Pseudomonadati > Pseudomonadota > Gammaproteobacteria > Alteromonadales > Shewanellaceae > Shewanella > Shewanella sp. 3_MG-2023. Next base: position 140,760 of record NZ_JAUOSH010000003.1, read on the forward strand.
AGGCTCACGAGGTTCATCACCAAAAATAGTAACGCGGCGAATATTGTAGAATGTGCTCTGGGGCGGTTTTTTCGATGAGTTGTTATTATTGGCGGTTGCATATCCATGCTTCATATCCTTATTAGAATGAAAGACGTTATTCTTTCAATACCTTCACCATAAGAGTATGGGCTGACTATTTCTTGTTCGAATCATCCTCTAGTATTAAAATCTTACCAGGAGTTAAAATCAAAACTTTAGGACGATAAAAAGATGAGAAACAATGCTGGCTGAGTTGTTTATTTAAATAATAAATACATCGACCAAAGAAATAATGTCACGCTCAGCGTTTGCCAAAACTTAATGGGATTACGCTGAATAAACGGAATAGACGTTTTTGAAGTGGTTGAGGCAGGAGTCGTTAACGCATGTAAAAATTCACTACTATCAGCAAAACGTGTAGCGGGTTCTATGGATAATGCTTTTTCTAATGCTTTATCCATCCACTCAGGCACCATAGGATTGGTTGCATAAACAGGTATATAAACCAGTTTTTCAAAATCTTTTCGGCTTAAGCATTTACCTAATTGGCCTTTAAAGGGTTGTTCACCGGCCAACATCTCATAAGCGATAACAGCAAAAGAGAATAAATCGGCACGGCCATCAGATTGATAACCCAGTATGACCTCAGGCGCAGTATAATCTGCAGTGCCCAGAATGGTATCGCGTTTAAGCGGGGTGGTGATTTCAGCAATACCTTTAATGTAACAGGCACCAAAATCGATAATTTTAACAATCCCCTCTCGAGTGATGAAAATATTGTCCGGCTTTAAATCTTGATGCAGGGTTTCTTTACGATGAAAAGCGCGAATACCCGCCTCAACTTGTTTTAAAAGCTGCAGCACATCTTCAACCGGGCCGCGTTTATGTTGCGTCATCCAATCAGCTAAGCTCAACCCTTATAAATAATCAGTGAGATAGTACAGCGCTGATTTAGGCATATGATGATCGACAACGTTAACCACATGAATGCTATTAATACGGTGCCCTATCCAACTTTCAAGCATAAAACGTTCAATATAAGCCCCGTCATCAATGTAATTTACCGACGGCGTTTTCATGCACTTTTCAATACCTTGCTTGTCTTTTACCACATAAACTTGGCTGCGCTGACTTTGATGAATAATCCCCGTCACTTCATAGCCATCTAACTTCATCCCTACTGATAGTGGCGGCGGAAAAGGTCGGCTGGCGAGTTTATGATAAACATCGTCAATAGCTTGAGTTGGCAGCTGTGAGATTGAAATTAACTGCGCACTGAGGTTATCTTGGCTGTCTAACAGATAGGCTTTATCGACCATTTTTTGACAAAATGCTTCACATAATTCGTCAGTAATTTCAGCGTGGCTTTGCTGTAGATGAATCAACATTTTCGACAATTCATGATCGGTCACCACATCATGAATACCATCCGTCGTCAGTAAATACATGTCATCTAAAGCAAGGTTAACCTGCTTATAATCAACATCTAACTTTACATCCATGCCAATAGCGCGGGTAAGATAACTGGAAAATTGATTTACTGAAGTGCTGTGATCACGACTTACCTTCATTAACTCACCATCGCGAAAACGATAGATTCGTGAGTCACCAACATGCAGCATATGCGCCGAGCAAGACTTGAAAACCAATGCACTAAACGTACACACATAGCCTTTTCTGGCATCGCGATAATCTTGCCCTAAGCCATACAACCACCGATTTAACGCCGTAAGAACACGGGTACTGGATGTTTGAACGCTCCAGGATTCAGGCGTTGAATAGTAATCAGCGATAAAGTTACTCACACTGATGGCAGAGGCTTTTGCACCACCTTCAGCTGCGCTAACCCCATCGCTGATAACACTCACAATACCTTTGGTGGTTAACATTAAACCTGAAGGAATTTTAATGCCTATAGCATCTTCATTATCCGCTTTTCTGCCTTTATCTGAGACTTGACCCGCCTTTACTTCCAACACGCCCGATATAGGCAGTTGATCTTGGGTTCTATTTTCTTCATGCAGCTTTACATTAGATTCAGTCTTAAGTTCAGACCCTGATTTAGACTCAAAATTAGCATTAATCACCCAATGTCCACCTTTTAATAAAAACGACAACACCGCTAAATTCATTAGCGGTGTTTTCAGGGTTAGTAACAATAGCGTTTAGCATTATTTATATTAAGTCATAGCCAATAATATAAACTAGTTAACGCTAATCAAGGTAACTTCACCTTCTTCATTCACCTCAGCGATATGGCCTTTGGGTTCAGTCATGAAGAATAAAGTAATAAACCCTAGCACCGCACTGACAGCAATAACATTAAAGAACACGGGTGTCGGTACCATAGAGTAGACCGTTAAAAAGAACACCGCGCCGACATTACCATAAGCACCTGTCATGCCTGCTATTTGCCCTGTTAATCGACGTTTAATCAGTGGCACTGCAGCAAACACAGCACCTTCACCGCCTTGAACGAAGAATGAACACGCCATTACCACCACAATAGCTAAAGGTAATGACCAAGTACCATCAATGTGACTGACGGCAAAGTAACCAACAGCTAGACCGGCAGTTAAAATCATCAATGTTGTCTTACGGCCAAACTTATCACTTAACCAACCACCGCCCGGACGAGACATTAAGTTCATAAAGGCATAGCTAGAGGCAACCATACCCGCTTGTGCCATCCCTAAATCAAATGTCTCAGCAAAAAACAGTGGCAACATTGACACTACGGCGAGTTCTGATCCAAAAGTCGTAAAATAAAGCACATTAAGTACAGCCACCTGTTTAAACTTATAACGTTCAAACTCAGGCACTTCTTTAACAAAAATATCTTTATTCACTTCATAGGTTTTATAAACATCAAAAATGAAAATGACGACTAATGAAGCATAAATGATATAGGTCATTTGTTGCTCAAGCATACTCACGCCTGCTGGAGATAACTTCCATGCCAGTAGAGCAAGTGTTGCATACATCGGGATCTTCATGAAAATTAGCAGTGCGAAATCACCTTTACTGGTTACCTCTAAGCCACCCGCTTTTTTCGGTTTAAAGTAAGTCGAGCCCTTTGGAGTATCTGTGACGTTAAAATAATAGACAAAAGCAAATAAGAAGCTCATAACTCCCGTAAGACCAATGGCATAACGCCAGCCATCTTCGCCGCCAAAGTAAATGGCCACCGCAGGTAAAGTAAACGCTGCAGCTGCGCTACCAAAGTTGCCCCAACCGCCATAAATACCTTCGGCCGTGCCTAACTCTTTTGCAGGAAACCATTCACTGACAATACGAATACCAATAACAAAACCCGCACCAATAAAGCCAATCAGGAACCGAGCCATGGCTAATTGCTCGAACGAGTCGGCAACTGCAAATATAAAACAAGGTATGGAACAGACCCCCATTAATACTGAATAAGTCAGTCTCGGGCCGTATTTGTCGGTCACCATGCCGATAATAACCCGAGCAGGAATCGTTAACGCCACATTCAAAATAAGTAAGGTTTTGATTTGTGACTTTGTTAGTCCTAAGCTGTCTGCAATAACACTGAGTAAAGGTGCAGCGTTAAACCACACCACAAAAGTGATAAAAAATGCCACCCAACTCAGATGCTAGACTTTCATCTTGCCCGAAAACGAAAATAGATTAAATTTCTGAGAACTCATACTGCACGTCCTTTTATTTAGCTAAAACCAATACCTGGCCAGCTTCCTTTTTAATTTCGTATGGCGAGGCAACCAAAGCATTGTCTTCTAGACAGATACCTGTTGCTAAGCTGTAATGCTGTTTATATAGCGGAGAAGCAACACATAACTTACCTTCAACCTCGCAAATTAGCCCACGCGCTAACAAACTCACCCCTGTTGCAGGGTCAACATTATCAATGGCAAACAAACCGTGTTTACCTAAATCAAAAATGGCGACGGCTTTACCTGCAACCCACGCCGCAATCCCCGTGCCTTGAGGTAAGCTTGACTCATTACATACATTCACCCAACTCATACCAACTCCTCCGCAATTTCTGATTCTAATTCTGATTCAATTTCTTTAATCGCAATGTTTCCTGCACCGGTAGACGACATAGCAGGAAAACGCTGCTGACGGGCGCGATGATACAGGTGTGTTTCACCTTCAGGCTGAGCATCAGGGTTAACGAACTCATTAAAACGGGCAAGATATTCAGGTTTTTCAAGACTGGTTTTCCACTCACATTGATAAGCCGCGACCACTTTGGCCATTTGACTATCAAGCTCTGCAGCAAGGCCTAAACTATCTTGTATCACCACCGACTGTAGATATGCTAAACCACCTTCAAGCGACTCCATCCACACTGAAGTGCGTTGTAATTTATCAGCGGTTTTAATATAAAACATCAGAACTCTGTCGATATATTTGACTAAGGTATCGGTATCTAAATCGGTAGCAAATAAATCACCATGACGTGGGCGCATACCGCCATTCCCAGCAACATATAAGTTCCAACCTTTATCGGTTGCGATAACACCAATATCTTTGCTTTGGGCTTCTGCGCATTCTCGAGTACAACCCGAGACAGCAAACTTAATTTTATGGGGCGCACGTAAGCCTTTATAGCGGTTCTCTAAATCAATGGCTGTAGACACAGAGTCTTGAACACCATAACGACACCAAGTGCTACCCACACAAGATTTAACCGTACGCAGCGATTTACCGTAGGCATGACCGGTTTCAAACCCGGCAGCAATTAATTTGCCCCAAATACTCGGTAACTCTGATAATTTTGCGCCAAATAAGTCGATTCGCTGACCACCAGTGATTTTGGTGTACAAGTCATATTCTTTGGCTACGGCGCCAATGGCAATTAAACCATCAGGGGTAATTTCACCACCTGCAATTCGCGGCACCACAGAGTAAGTACCATCTTTTTGTATATTGCCAAGATAGGCATCGTTAGTATCTTGCAACTGAACATGACTGCTCTCTTGGTTTAAAACATATTTATTCTGCAATGAAGCAAAAATTGACCCTGCTGCGGGCTTACAAATGTCACAACCAAACGTCGACCCAGCATTGGTACCAGCGTGTTTACCATGGCGAGTAATTAACGTCTCAAAGTCAGTAATGTTTTCAACTTGGCACAAGTGATACAAAGACTGTCTATCCTGTTCAAAATGCTCACAAATGCCAGTATTGCACTCAACCCCTTCTGCTACGAGCGCTTCATCCATGATTTTCTTCACCAATGGCGCGCAACCACCACAGCCAGATGCGGCTCGGGTGCAGGTCTTGATTGCAGCAATGGTATGATTGCCTTTGGTCACTGAAGTGGCGATATCAGCCTTAGTCACTTGATGACAAGAACAAACTATTGAGCTGTCTTTTAATTCAAGCGCCGTTTCATCACCCGTCATTAATAATTCAACCGCATTGCCTTCAATTGCATCTTGCGATAAATACAAATCCAGTAAACGGGCATAATCACTGTTATCGCCCACTAATACTGCGCCTTTAAGATATTGACCCGACTCATCTAACCACAGCTTTTTATATATGCCTGATTGATTGTCAGATAACTCCACAAATTGCGCATTGTCGAAACCGCGGCTTTCACCAATAGCGGCAACATCAACACCTAATAGCTTGAGTTTGGTGCTCATATCCGCACCAGTAAATGCCAATGATGGCGCAGGCGCCTTAGCAACTCCTGCCGCTAAATGCGACACAGCGACTCGCGCCATTTGATAACCTGGGGCAACTAGGCCAAAAATGCGGTTTTGCCATAATGCACATTCACCGATGGCATAAACATCGGGAGCTGAGGTTAAGCAGTTATCATCAATTGCAATGCCGCCGCGATCACCCATTTGCATACCGCTGCTTCTCGCTAATGCATCTTGAGGTCGAATACCGGCAGAAAACACAATCATGTCAGTTTCAAGAAAACTATCATCGTTGAATGTCATGCGGTGCTGTGCGCTCTCACCATCGATAATGGCGGTGGTGGCTTTAGAGGTATGTACTGATACACCTAAGTCATTAATTTTACTTTTTAGTAAGTCACCCGCTTTATCATTTAATTGTACTGGCATTAACTGTGGTGCAAATTCAACAACATGAGTTGTTACGCCAAGGGCCATTAATGCATTTGCCGCTTCAAGGCCTAATAAGCCGCCACCGACTACCACGCCAACTTTAGATTTTTTCGCCGCAGCTTCAATGTCTTGTAAATCTTCTATGGTGCGGTACACCACACAGCTTTCTCTATCGTTACCAGCAATAGGTGGGACAAATGGATAAGATCCTGTTGCAAGGACTAAACTGTCATAGGCTGTCGTTATGCCCGCTTCTGTGGTCACGGTTTTATTGGCGGTATCTAGCACGGTAATTCGGCTATCAAGGTGCAACTTTACCCCCCAATCTTGATAATCCTCAGCGCTAGTTAGCATCAATTCATCGGCACTACCGGTTTCAAAATATTTTGACAGTTGCACCCTATCGTATGCAGGTCGGGGCTCTTCACCAAACACTTCAATATCAAATTGCTGCTGCAACCCTTGACTACATAATTGCTCGATAAAGTGATGACCCACCATGCCATTACCTATTACTACCAGCTTGGATTTTGCATTTGCCATAGAAGGCTCCTTGAATTTTTGTTGAAGCCCTAAAAACAAAAAAGCGCCAGCCTCTGGGTTAACAGAGCTGGCGCCATTGCCAAAAGCCTTCAAATTTTAACTATAAACTGTTTAAACTACACTGTTATAGCGTCTCGATTAACGACGATTACGTGCACGCGCCATTGCATTTAGAAGTTAGAGATTCAAGCTACAGTTTGTCATGATGATAACGCTTGACCTAAACTCTTTATTTCCACGGTTATTTATTTACACAGCGATTTATTAATGCCAGCTAATGCTTCACACAACTTAATTGCTCACACGATCTAGCAAATACTAAGCATTGACTATGCCAACAAACATAAAATCGTAAGTCATTGTAAATATACAAAATAATGTATTAGCCTAAAAAGATACTAGGCTATACTGGTCACCACAGGCGCACTCGCACCAAATTGTTGCATTCGGTTCGTCCCTCTTTGATTTGCTTCAATTTGTTTTGCCGCTGCAATGATACTTTTTGCCATTTCAGCTACGGTTACCCCCTTGCTCATAGCCTGTTTTTGGATCAATTCATGCGCTACTTTTTCGCTAATACCCTGCAATTGCAGTAACGACTTGGCTTTTGACACCAGCTTCATCGCGACACATTTCTCATCTAATTGCTTCACTTTTTCGAGCATATTTGAAGCATTATCAAAGCGAATTTTTGCTAGGTTAACTAAAGAGCTTAAGCGTTTTGCTGACAGCTGCTCGGGTACGAAAGTCACCCTGCCACAAAGTAACAAACTGGCTAGATGATTTTCATCCCAATGCTGAGCATTCACAATAATGGGTAAAGCCGTATTCGATAACAAACGCTCAATAAATGCTTGCTGCAAGGGTTGTAACTCATTGGTTAGAAATACTAAACATGATCCGTTTCCTTTAAGCACATTTTGTTCTAGTTGGCTGAGGCTTGTTACTTCTACACATGCCTGAAACTGATTTAGTTGGATTTTATAATCTGTCAGCAATGCATTGTTATTAAATGATGGGTCACAATAGATATAATTAACCATATGCTTAACTCCTTACTGCATGACGAGTTGACGGAATAACGTTATTTTCAATATGTTGCCAAAGGGACGACCCCATGACATTTGAGTCTTGAATGACATATTTATTTCGCTCAAACCAGACTTTTTTGGCATGTTCTAAGGCATCATTAATAGCTAATCCTTTATTACATAGCACATTTACCAGCGCTATCGTGGCGGTGACACTGGCTATCGCTTGCTGTAATTGTGCCGTTGATAAATCGGCCTCAGCAATGTCTTCAGCCCGCCAAAGTTGCGCCAGTACAGCAGCAGACAAATCAGCTTGACCAAGCTTTGCCCCCACAAATGCCTCAAGTTGGGTAGGCAGATTAATCTCTGCAAAGTTAGCTTCATGTTGGCCATTAAAACGCAGTAAACCTACCCGAGTACTGACACGAGGGTTGATTTCTGTCTCCCCCTGCAGGCCTTTAAAAATAGCAATATCTGCCGCTTCTCTTTGGCAGCTATCCTTTGCCAAAAGCGCTGCCACTTGATGATGCAATTTATCTAATCCAGGATGAAAATAACTGCGTAGGCTAAATGCTGCATTACACGGGTTAACGCAGCGAGCAGACATTTGAATAAAACTTCGTAAACCCAACTCTTGATGTAAAGCGCGGCAATCATTTAATACTGGAATAACATCTGCGCTGTTAAGGTAAATCAGCCCTGTTTTCGCTAACATTTCTGCGGCGGTTTCGGCGTTGTCACATTTAGGAATATCTAAAGCCGCAATATATGATTCAACATGACGACGATGAGGTAATGATTGACTATCTCCATGTAATACAATGGTTTTACCTTGTTTAGCCAGCATTTTTGCCGCTAATAATAACCAAGGTAACTGCTCGCGCTTACCGGCATATACCGGCCAATCAATATCTGCTTTAATAGTTTTCCACTGAGAAGAAACCAACTGCTTTAGCCCAGACGCTACACCAGCAAGTTCTTCAACTGACTCACCTCGCACTCGCATAAGCATCATCGCTGCCGCCATTTGCGCAGTAGAAATGTCACCACTTGCAAAACCTTTAATCAAGTAAGCGGCTTCAGCAAAATTCAAACTGCGGCTACCTTTAACCCCTTTGCCCATTGCTTTGATGAGCTTACGGCTATCAAAATCAGCGGCATTAAGCATATCTTGCGTTTGTTGCTCAACCATAAGCCACCTCCACAAAATCTGTTGGCTTGGCTTTTATATCAGACAATAAGCCAGCTAATTCTTGACCCACTGCAACCACTTCACCAATGATGATTAAGGTTGGGCCACTGTCTTTAATTAATGTCGCTTGCTTGGCCATATTGCTAACATTGGCATAAGTGATTAACTGATTAGGTCTGCCGCCATTGGTGACAAGTGCCACGGGTAAGTTTGCCTCAGCTTTAACAGACATAAGTCCTGCTGAAATTGCTGCTGCTTGCTCCTTGCCCATGTAAAAAACTAAGGTAGATTGTGCTTCTAATAAGCCTTTCCAATGAGTTGGAGCCTGATCTAGCCCATCATTTGTAATGCGGGTACCAGTGACTAACGTGACTGAACGAGCCATGCCGCGGTACGTTAGCGGAATACCTGTGGTTGAGGCGCAGCCTAAAGCTGCTGTAATACCAGGGGTAAATCGGCTAGCGATCCCTAATTTAGCAAGATACAGAGACTCTTCAGCCCCGCGCCCAAAAATATGCGGATCGCCACCTTTTAAACGTACAACTTTGAGTCCTTGTGTGGCAAGCTTTGCTAGTAAAGCGTTTATATCATCTTGCTTATAACTTGGCTGACCACAACGTTTACCCACAAAGTGGCGCTGACAATCTGCAGAGACTAATGAAAGAATATCGCTGCTGACCAAGCTGTCATAAACCAGCGCCTCAGCTTGAGACACTATTCTGGCGGCTTTAATGGTCATTAAATCTAATTGCCCGCAACCTGCACCGACAATTTCGACATCACCCGAAATCAAATCATTATTAGCGGCTGCGCTATTAAAGTTAATTAGCTTATTCAATGTATGACTCATTACGCCACCTCCTCTTGGGCTGATTTACGTTCTTGCTCTGACAACTCAGTCGTTATCTCAGCTAAAGCAATATGCCAAATATCATTGGCACATTGACCCACTTCACTGTGGCAGCTACCACATTGTCTGCCGCAGCCTAGCTCTGTTTGGGTTTCATCTAACGCCTTATCAAAATCTGCTTGTGTGATATCAGTGTTAATCGCTGTGGCGCTAGTAAAATCAGATGCTAAGGCACGTTTACTGAATACTGCATTATCAAGTTTTTGCAGCATGGCATATTCAATATTGGCTTGTGTGACACCGGTACAGGCGCAAATTAGTGGGCTGTTACCAGCTTTAATCAGCTGATGTAATTGACGCATTAATGCAACATCTACTGTTTGACCAATAAGCAAATTCATCGCTTCAAGGGAAACAGCGACCTTTGTGCGACTTAACAGTTTCAGTGATACCAACAAGCCGTTACTGATATTGCAATGCACATGGATAATTTGCTGACTAGCAAGGGAAATTGTCCATTTTAAAGCGTGTACCGTTGACTGATAAGCAAATGCTGCATCTGTATTTTCAAAACCGATGTGATAACAACTGCCAGTGGTTAATGTTTGCTGAACATTCCAGTTCAGGCCTTGCATGTGTGGATCATGCAGACCAAAAACGATCCCTTGCAATGTCACAGCAACTTTAGTTAACGACACGGGTTGGCATTTAAACGCTGGCTGTTTTGAGTAAGGGTCAAACTGACTATCAAGTGGGGTATTAACGCCCTTACCTAACGAGAACTGCTCAGACCAATGCATTGACATAAACCCCAAGTCTGGCGCTTGGGAGTCATCTGCAACCACTCTTGCCACGGCAAAATTGGTTATTGATAAATTGGGGGCAGCAAAAGTTACCAAGTCGTCTTCAATTAATTTTAATTGCGCTAAAGTCGAAGGATGAACAGCAATAACAGGCTCTGGGATACTGGCTCTAAGCGCCGCAATATGACCTGTGCGGGTCATGGTGTGCCATTGATCTCGGCTGCGACCACTGTTTAAGCGTACTTGCCCAGCTGGCAAAGGGGCTATTTGGCAATCTGCAGTGGTTTCAATAAATTGCGCTTTTGATGATGCGGTGGCGAATATGCCATCGGCAAACAATCTTTGCTTATTGCCCCCTATGGCACCATGGTTAGCAGCAGGCCACTGCGTCGGTAGTAACTCATCATATTGCTCATCCGTTAAATCAGCCAAACCGCTTAAATCAAACTGCTTGCCTGGAAAAGATTGCTTTACAAGCTTAGATAACTGGGCAAATTCTTTAAAAACGGCAGCACTGTTTTTAAAGCTAAAACTTTGTTCAAAACCCATCGCTTTTGCGACTTCTGCCAAGGCCCACCAATCAGCTTTTGCAGTGCCTTTAGCTTGTATAAAGCCACGTTGGCGGCTAATCACTCGCTCACTGTTAGTGACAGTGCCACATTTTTCAGACCAACCCTGTGCAGGTAATAACACATCGGCTAATTGCGCAGTCGCAGAGTCTTGTGTTATCTCAGACACCACCACAAAAGGACAGGTTTCTAATGCCGCAGTTATTTTTGCAGTATTAGGCAATGACACCACTGGATTAGTGCCCATAATCCACACCGCTTTAATTGTTCCATCTGCCATAGCATCAAATAATTCAACGGCTGTGAGACCCTTATCAGTCGCGATCACCTCAGACTGCCAAAAATCTCCTAACACTTGACGCTCCGGCTCAGAAAACCCCATATGACAAGCAAGTTGTGTCGCTAAACCGCCCACTTCACGCCCACCCATGGCATTCGGTTGGCCTGTAAGTGAAAAGAAACCACAACCTTCCTTACCAACCTGACCAAGAGCTAAGTGACAATTGATTATCGCATTGCTAGTGTCAGTGCCTGCAATAGATTGGTTTACCCCTTGGCAGCTAGCTGTCATGACTTTTGCGTGAGAGATAAATAACTGATAGAAATCCTGCAACTGAGCAATAGGCACTAATAACGCTTGGGCAAGTGTTTCAACATCAGTGGCTTGACTGGCAACGTGTGCTAAGGTTTGAGTGAAGTTTTCAGTGTGCGCATCAATATATGGCTGATTTAACGCTTCATTTTTGGCAATGAAATTCAGTAAGCCATTAAATAATAACGTATCTGTCCCCGGCGCGATTTGAAGATGTAAGTCTGCTTGGCTTGCCGTAGCAGTTTTAGCTGGGTCAATTACGACAATTTTAGTGCCATAACGCTGGCGGGCTTTAATCATCCGCTGAAATAAAACCGGATGGGTCCACGCTGCGTTTGAACCCACTAATACTATTACTTGTGCCTGTTCAAAATCGTCATAACAACCCGCTACAACATCCTCTCCATATGCGCGCATGTGCGCACTTACAGCAGAAGACATACAAAGGCGTGAATTGGTATCAACATTCGCCGTGCCAATAAAGCCTTTGGCCAATTTATTAGCCACATAGTAATCTTCAGTTAAAAGTTGCCCTGATAAATAAAATGCAACTGAGTCTGGTCCATATTGCGCAATAGTTTGTTTAAAGGTGTCAGCAATTGTCGTGATAGCTTCAGGCCAAGCAACTGACTTACCAGACTTATATTTGGGATAACGTAAACTATTTGGCTGGACTAAGCTTTCTAATAAACGCTCACCTTTGGCACATAACTGACCTTTATTGGCTGGGTGAGTACGATCACCTTCAAGCTCAAATCCAATGTCGTTAAGACTGCTAGGGGTTACACTTATTCCGCAGCCGACGCCGCAATAAGCACAACTAGATTGGATATTAGACATGCAACTTCCCTTCAGTGACTCAAATTCAATGACAATAACGTCGCAAATCTCGTGCCAATTGCTAACTTAATGATTTACAAACCGTTTACAAATAAGGCAAATTTAAAATCGCTACTTTTGTTCAACAAAAGTGCACCAAGCCGCACCAATAACGCACATGTCGTTGAAAACAAAAGAAAATTAATACCACTTTAGAGGTATACCGTATAGGTAGTGTGATAAATGCTAAGCCATGAATTGAATATTCATGTGGAATTATTCTTTGAGCTAATGTCGGCGGAAATATAAAAGTTATTTATAAACAGCAAAACTGGGGCAATAAAAAAGCGCTGAATTTCAGCGCTTTTAAACTTTGCTTAAAGCTAAATAATCATCAGTTATTTAGCAACGCGGCCATCATCATGGCAGCTATCACAAGTCGGTTTTTCACCAACATTCATGTCATGTGGTGCGTGACAGTCTTGACACATTAACATGCCATCATGTGGCGCATGGTTTTCATCCATTTCCGCAAGTGTTCCGTGACAGTCTTGACACTGCGCGAACTCATGCTCACCGTCAGCAGATGGCTCGCCATCAGCATGACAACTTTCACAGCCACCCATTTCAGCGTGGAAATCAGCTAAAACTTCATCTGCAGCGAATGCATTTGATGACAAAGTTACTACAGCTAAAGCTGCTGCAAACATTGCTACAAGTATTTTATTGCTCACTATTATACCCTCCAGTTACGATAGTCAAAAAGGCTCTAATAGAGAGACCTTTAATCGATATCAATTTTCAGAACGACTTTTTTAGGCTCAGTTATAAACTTAGCTAACACTGGTTAATTTAGCAACACTAAATAGTCAGCGGCAAAATTCAATCATCATCTCTGACACCTAAAAAGCGTTACATAATGTATCACCTTGAAAAGAAGGTTATATTAACGAGTTAAAATAAAAAGGGAAGCAATAAAAAAGGAGCTATTAAGCTCCTTTTATAACCAAGATCACATTATTAACTATTTCTAAGGGCGCTAATACGTTTTTCTAGTGGTGGATGGCTCATTAAAAAGTCAGTCATTGAACGTTTACCGTTAATACCTAATGCTGACATTTGCGCTGGCATTGCACCCGTTTCTGGGCCAGTTTTTAAACGCTCTAATGCCGCAATCATCTTATCTTTGCCAGCAAGCTTGGCCGCACCTTCATCGGCTTTAAACTCACGAATACGAGAGAAGTAAGCCACAACCATAGACGCTAAAATACCAAATAACATGTCAAGTACGAAAACCACAGCCATGTATGCAAACATACCAAGACCTTCACCCTCTTCATCATTACTCGCAACGAAGTTATTCACAATACCTGCAACAACACGAGCGGCAAAAATAACGAAGGTATTCACGACACCTTGAATAAGGGTCAAGGTGACCATGTCACCGTTAGCCACGTGGCTAACTTCGTGAGCCAGTACGCCTTCGATTTCATCTTGGGTCATACCGTAAAGTAAGCCTGAACTCACAGCAACTAGCGCGTTATCTTTACTTGGGCCCGTTGCAAATGCGTTCATCTCTTCAGATTGGTAAATTGCCACTTCTGGCATTTTAATCCCAGCTTGCTGCGCTTGACGAGCAACGGTGTCAACTAACCAACGTTCAGTATTATCACGAGGGTTTGTAATAACTTCACAACCCATGGTTTTCTTCGCCATCCACTTAGAGATAGCTAAACTGATAAATGCGCCGCCAAAACCAAACATAGCAGCAAAAATTAATAAACCACTCATGCTTGATGTGCTTACACCAAGCAGAGACATCACAATCGAAGCAACTAGCAAAATGGCTAAGTTGGTGGCGATTAGTAAACCGATACGTAACATTACAACTCCTAACTGGCATTCATGCCGACATAAACTCAACGCCTGAGCTCAATGCTCAAGCTGACTTGAACGCAAAAATATTATTAAACACTTAACGACATAATATGTCCTAAAAAAGATATTTCAAGCGTCTAATAGAAAAAACTGACATAAAATGACAGATTAGTTAAAAATACCACACTAAGCCTAACCTCAGCTAAATGCTTAACTTAGTAGCGGGCAGAGTCTAGGCAGCTAGTATTAATCGAAACTTAAATCTAACCAGCATTTGCTAGAAAGCCTAGTGTTTAGCGGATAGATGGCGATTAATCTTTGTTAATATCGTCACTAAGGAGCAGAACAATAACTAATTTAATTAGTTAGCAATTTATAACCCTCATTCAGCCCAGTATCCCTTTTATTCATAACCTTACCTTGAACGCTGCGAGTGAGTTAACTGTTAAGTTTAGCTAATGGCTATTCATTCATAATGGGGCTTCCCGGTCATTGACATTAATCAGCATGCCGTCAACTTATAAATACCCATTTAAGTGAGTGGAGCACTCATGTCTACATAAGAGTATCAGCCAATAAAAAAGCGTTAAATCCCATAAGAATTTAACGCTTTCTTTATCACTCAATCCAGTGAACTCATTCAGTAAACTGACTCTAATTCATTAAAAAGTGTAGCTCAGTTTAACGTTAAAGTAGCGACCTGGTTGAGAATAAGTCTCTTCAGTCACGCCCATATTACCCATTAAGAACTTTGACTGACCCGCTACATCAGAATACTCAATATATTCTTTATCAAACAGGTTAAATACGCCAGCGCGTACCGTCCAGTTATCATTCACATGGAAGTTAGCCGTCAAATCAAATACTGCGTAGCCTGCCGTGTTATACACTTCATTGAATGCTGCTCCTATTGGAAAAATATTCAAATCTGTAGTACGGTCCATTTGATCAGCAAAGCGCATGGTTAAGCCAAAGTCAGCTTCAGTGTTACCTAGGTAAGTATAATAATTTACTCCCAAGTTACCTTTTAATGGACTTACGCTATTTAAGTAATCGCCGTTTTGATCTTCGCCATGGGTGTAAGCAATATTACCCCACAATTCAAGTTCATCGGTAAACCAATGACCAAATGATGCTTCGGCACCATATAAAGTGACTTTATCAAAATTGATATAACGATATTCAAGAGACTTCGGCATACCAATACATGCTAATGGCCCAGTCTTACCACTACAACCAACAAATTCCCAATCAATATAATTGTCAGCTTGAGTATAGAAAGTGGTAAATTCATATCGTGTGTCGCCATGATCACCACGAACACCCACTTCAATGGTGTTACTAGATTCTGACTCTAAGTCGTAGTTTGCCTCAATGATAACCGGAAATGGCATCGCGCCATCTTTGACTTCTAACTCACCCCACTTTTGATCTGGGGTTGGCATTTTGTAGCCATAAGCATATTGGGCATACACATTCACGTTTTCAGTCATGTGGTATACAAGGCCAAGCTTAGGAGACCAAAAACCATCACTCATCGCGGCAAAATCTTCAGGATCACGGCCAGCATCTTCAGCTTGCTGTTGATCAGGCGTGTTTTTGAAGTAATCGTAACGCAGCCCCACAATACCGTTCAGTTTGCCGTCTAAGAAGGTCATATCATCTTGAACAAATATGCCAGCGCGTAAACTTTTCGTATCAGCAAATGAGAAGGTATCGATATCTGATGGCGTAGAATTGCCATTTTCATCGATATCTTGATAGCTGCGTGGGCGGCTCATTTCAGACTGCTCTACATCCACACCATAAATAATATTGTGGTCATGACCGGGTAGTGACAATGCCTTACTAAAAGTACTGGCAAAACCAAAACGGTATTCATCAAACTGGTAATCACGGTGCTCCGTTATTACTCGGTCTGCACCACTGATACCATTAAAGTAGTCACGTTTTTCACTTTGGTCGGTTTTACCGTAATAGAGTACGAAATCAACATTGTCATGAATGATACGGTCTTTCGTTGAGCGTAAACGTAATGAGGTATTTAACGCTTGAGTTTGGCGGTCGTAATCGATTGAAGTATCTTGTTCACCTTTGTCAGGATCTCCTGCATAGGTTTCCCAGCGGTCAAGCTGTTGATTCATGTAATCAACGGTTAATTGCAGGTTAGTATCATCATTAAAGTGATACTTACTTTTTAGTAATAAGCTGTCTGTGACTAAGTCACTATCTGGTAATGTGTTGTAGTAGTTTTGCTGTTCTTCACCACTACGACGTTGATAACTGACTAGGTTATCAAAATCACCTGCTGCAAATGCGCTAGTAAAGCCACCGCTGAACTCATCGTTCATACCTGTGTAGCCGCCATTTGCAGAGAAATAATAATCACTGCCACGTAAGTAATCATCCGCATCTTTAGTGGTCATGACCATCACGCCACCTAAAGCATCGGAGCCATACATAGTCGATGCTGCAGTTTTTAACACTTCAACTTGCTTTAAGCCTTCAACTTCAGTTAATCCGCGGCCTGTGCCTTCAGCGCCTGGGCCTAATGGTGATGCATACTGGTTATTAACCCGAACGCCATCTTTAACCATCATCACGCGGTTGCCGCCAATACCACGAATAGTCACCGAGCTTGGCTTACCTGCGCCGCCTTTAACATCAACGGCAGCTTCTGTTCTAAATAATGAAGCAAAGTCGGTGCTCATATTACGCGCTATCGATTCTTCATCAATAACCACAACCGAACCGGCAACTTGATCAAGTGTTTGCTCCATACGAGAACCAGAAATCACAATTACATCATGAAAATTTGAAATAGATTGTTTGATTTCTTCTTGCGATACAATTTCACCAGTATCCGCAATAACTTGAGGGGACAATGCCGCGGCAATCGCGGCACTAATTAACTTGATCGAAAGTTGCTTCATCAACACTATCCTTAAAAAAACCTTAATAGGAATTAATCTCATCTTTAATGGCGCAGGATTCTAGCATGAACAAATTTTCACATAGCGATCATGATCTCAATATTCATTGTTGATATTCAAACTTAAGGGTTTTCTTATTTTTACATTGTTAGCGGTCACGGATATTTAATTAGCTGCAAAATAAAGCCAACAATAATTAACAGTTGAGCATCATTAACAACTCAAGATCCCAACACCCAAAGCGGTTGGCCAATGCCGTAGGGTTTCCATAAGGTTTTAAAGAGAAGATCATAGCGATATTAAAAATATGCGGGGGAGTGAACAGTAAAAACCAAAATACATGTTTAAAGGGTAAGTTTACCTTGATAAAACGACTAATCTAAAATCGTATAATATAAATACTCCCATGCGAACTGAACGCTATACATTGGTGGGTATGAGTTGACCTGATGCCAGAAAAACCAAAAGGCGTGTGACAGTGAGCGGTAGTCGCATACCAAGAAATAAAAGGAAATAGCCACTTTTGATGGGTGATATAAATGAAAAGGCCCAGCAAGGCATACAATACCACCCTGCGTATTTTTTCTGCCTTGGTAAACTCTGGTGCAAATTCGATGATTTCTCTCCTTGAAAATATCAAATGCTAAAACAACTACTTGTAAGCAAAAAGACAAAGGCTAAAAATCAAAACTTAAGTCTCTATAAGGTCGAGTTATCAATATGCACAGCGGCATTTATAGCTGTTGGCTCACTTAAGTACGGCACATAACCTAAGAATGGCGCCGTCATTAACTCTTTTAAACTTGATAAGTTCTCTTCTATTTCACTCATTTCAGGGTCAACTTGGTTAGCGACCCAAGCTGCAATATTAAGCCCGTCAGCTTCAATGGCCTCTTGGGTTAATAATGCATGGTTAAGACAACCAAGCTTCATGCCCACCACTAAAATAACCCCAACATCATTTTGCTGAGCCAGCTGCTGTACTGATTGCGATAAATATTGGCCTTTACTTAAAGGTAATCTCCAGCCACCAGCACCTTCAATTAATGCAAACTCGGCACTGTTTAGTGCTTCAAGTGGCAATAAATCAACAACGCCACTGGCAGTTAAACTCACCCCTTGTTGCTTTGCGGCAATATGCGGTGCAATGGCGGGTTTAAATGCGATAGGGTTAATTTGATTGTAATCGAGCGTGATAGTTGATTGTTCAATTAGGCTTAGCGCATCGCTATTTCTAAGCCCTGCGTCTGTTTCAATACAACCTGAGGCAATAGGTTTGACGCCGAGGGTTTTAGCTTCTGTGGTTTTAGCGACAGTTATTTTAGCTAGAGCCGTTTTTCTTGTTGCAAGATTAAGTAGCGCCGATGAAATCAGGGTTTTTCCGCTGTCAGTATCAGTGCCAGTAACAAAATAAATCATCGAAATAACCCCTTCACTGTTTATATCCAATTGTATGAAAATTAACGCTTAACAAGTTGTAAATAGCTGATGTTATAGCTTAAAGGTAAGCCGTTTGCTTCACGTAAGCTTTCCGCTTTATCCATTAACGCGAGCCAATCTTTACGACCGCGCAAACGATTAGTTTTTTTATCCGTTAAGCTTTTATCTTGGTATTCATTTACTGACGCCCCGACCCCTTTAATTGAGTAAAGTAATGCCTTTAAATCGGCAAAATATACTTGTTCGGTAGTGGTCTCAGCAAATAGGATTTGCCATTGAGTGGTATCAATCGCGGCTATAATATCATCTAGATGCCTAAAGCTATTATGGCCTAGACCTAGAGTTTCAAGCTCTGAAAGACTGCCCTCACTCACCACACTAATGAATGCTTGGCCTTGAGGTTTTATGACCCGATTTAGTTCACTAAACACTTGGGTTAAATCATCACACCACTGCAAGACTAAGTTGGAATAAATACTGTCCATGCTGTTTGCAGCTATGGGTAAGTTCGCCGCATCGGCGCAAACAGTGTGATATTGCGGAAAAGACTGCTGCACCACTTGTAACATTTGAGGCGATAAATCAACCGCTGTGACATTTGATATCTGGCCCTGATTTGATTCAAAGTCAGTACCTGGGCCACAGCCTAAATCCAATAAATGCCCGGTTAAACCTGTTTTTTTATCGGCATTATACTCAGTATTAGCAAGTTTTATTAACCTGCTAGCCGTGATGCGCTGTAATACATCGTGTTGTTTATAGGTAGCTGCAGCTTGGGAGAATTTAACCGCTACGGGGTTATCTAGATTCATTAATATTCTCTTGGTAACTGCACTGCTAGTGCATCAACTAATTGGGTTATTTGCTCGGCATTATGGCTGGCATTAATGGTCACTCTCAGCCTTGCCTGCCCTTTAGGCACTGTTGGCGGCCTGATTGCCCCGACCTGTAAACCTTGTTGCTTTAATGCCTTTGCTATTGCTAAAGTTCGTTCACTGTCACCGATAATTACAGGCTGAATGGCGGTTGTTGACTCTGTTAGCGCAATGTTTTTAGCATTACAAAGCGACCTAAAGAAGGCAATATTGGCAAACAATGTTGATGCTTTATCAGGTTGCGACTGAGTTAAATTAACCGCTGTTAACGCTAAATGAGCACTGGCAGGTGACAGTGCGGTTGAATAAATGTAATGCCGTGATTGCGCCACCATATAATCAATAATTTGCTGTGACGCTAAAACGCAGGCGCCTTGGCAGCCGAGGGCTTTACCAAAGGTAATGACTTGAATATCGCATTGTGGTGTAACTGCCGCTCTGCTGACGTTAAAGCGATTGCTAGCAAGCTCTTCATAATTGATTCCAAAACCATGGGCATCATCAACCACTAACCAACTATTATGCTGCTTACACAAGTTCGATAACGCATCTAATGGCGCACGATCGCCATCCATACTAAAAACGCTTTCGGTAAATAAGGCGCTATTAGGAAATCGATTAAGTAACTGCTCTGCATGGGTTATATCATTGTGTTTATAGCGCTTAAGTGCAGCGCCGCTGTCTTTTACACCGTCTATCACTGATGCATGAATAAGCTTATCAGCAATAATCACATCGCCTGCTTCAAATAAGGTTTTGATTAACGCTTGATTGGCACTAAATCCAGAGCAAAATAATAGCCCTGCTTCATGACCGGTCAGCTCACATAAACCTTGTTCAAGCTTTAGGTGGGCTTCACTGTATCCAGATACTAATGGCGATGCTTTACTGCCAACACCATATTTTATCGCGCCAGCATGAATAGCGGCAATCATCTCAGGATCATTGGCCAGCCCAAGGTAATCGTTGTGACTGAAATCAATAATATTGGGAATTGTTGGAGCTAAGTTGTTAGCCGATGCCTTGTCTAACTCAGCTAACTTTCTTTGCCTCAGCAAGCCATCGGTTTGCAGCTGCTGCAAACGATGACTTATTCGTGATGATATTGGGTGATTTGCCATGAATACTGCCTTCTACTGACAAATGTGCATCGCTTTATAACGCCGCGGCATCAAAGAATTGTTGCGTTGCTTTATCTTTTTTTGCATTGGCTTTAGCCAATAACGCAGTGTCAGATTCAATGTCAGCTGATGGTCCTTGCTCAGGATGTAGCCCTAAACGTCTAAATAGGCTCATATCATCGTTTTCTTCAGGGTTGGGTGTCGTCAGTAACTTACAACCGTAGAAAATAGAGTTAGCACCAGCAAAGAAACACATAGATTGTAATTCATCAGTCATGCTTTCACGCCCAGCTGATAAACGCACTCGAGATTTAGGCATAATAATACGTGCAACGGCAATGGTGCGCACAAATTCAAAGGGATCTAAGTCATCTATCTTTTCAAATGGCGTACCTGCAACTTTAACCAACATATTAATCGGTACTGAATCAGGATGCTGCTCTAAATTAGCTAGCTGTTGTAATAAACCTGCTCTGTCTGTCGCTTTTTCGCCCATACCGACAATACCGCCAGAACACACTTTCATGCCTGACTGACGCACGTTGGTTAAAGTATCAATACGGTTTTGATAAGTACGGGTGGTGATCACATCGCCATAATATTCAGGTGAGGTATCAAGGTTGTGGTTATAGTAATCAAGACCTGCTTTGGCAAGTTCGTCAGACTGTTCTTTTGACAGCATACCCAGTGTCATACAGGTTTCCATGCCTAATGCTCTTACATCTTTAACCATTTGGGTTAAATATGGCATATCGCGCTCGCGAGGGTTACGCCATGCAGCGCCCATACAAAAACGTGATGCTCCCGCTGCTTTCGCGCTTTTGGCTTCGGTGATGACTTTTTCGATTTCCAATAAACGCTCTTTTTCAAGACCGGTATCGTAACGGGCACTTTGAGGGCAATACTTACAATCTTCAGGACAAGCACCGGTTTTAATTGATAATAAACGACTAATTTGTACTTCATTAGGATCAAACGTCTCACGATGAATACTGTGGGCTTTAAACAGTAAATCGTTCATTGGTAAAGCAAATAACGCTTCTATTTCAGCTTTGGTCCAGTCATGACGGATGGCTAATGATGACATTGATTAATCCTTTGTTATTCGTTTTATATTCACTTTATATTGGGTTAGGATACCTTCAGCACGTAAACTGTCAATGCTATCGCGCATTACACCTTGACTAACGGTTAAAATATGAACAACTCATTTTATCAGCAAGCATCCCAGACAATCGATTCTCAAGCTATAGACTTTGAGTTTGATAAACAGCATATTTGGCATCCCTATACTTCGATGAGTCAAGCTGCCAGCGTAACTGGAGTCCATAGTGCCGATGGGTGTGAACTGACCTTAAGCAGCGGTCAAAAGGTCATTGATGGCACCAGCTCTTGGTGGGCCTGTATTCATGGCTATAACCGCCCAGAAATTATTGAAGCGATGCAGCAGCAGCTCACGACCCTAAGCCATGTAATGTTTGGCGGTATTACCCACGCCCCTGCAGTTAACCTCTGCAAGCAATTAGTGGCGATGACCAGCCCCAATTTAACCAAAGTCTTTTTAGCCGACTCTGGCTCTATTGCCGTTGAAGTGGCCATTAAAATGGCCATGCAATACTGGCAAGGTAAACAGCTACCACAAAAGCAGCGTTTATTAACCGTTAAGCGTGGTTATCATGGTGATACCTTTGCCGCGATGAGCGTCTGCGATCCTGATAATGGCATGCATACCATGTTTAGCGCAGCGGTTACTGAACACCTTTTTGCCCCAGCGCCACTATCTGTTTTCGGTGAAGCATTAAAGCAAGGTGATACTGATGCGCTTGAGGCTATTTTAGCTGAGCATCATCAAGATATTGCCGCCATAATTATTGAACCTGTGATGCAAGCTGCTGGCGGAATGCACTTTTATTCAGCCGAGTATTTATCTGCCATTAGAGCCTTATGTGACCAGTATCATGTCCTGCTCATTCTTGATGAAATCGCTACGGGATTTGGCCGTATCGGCAAGTTATTTGCTTATGAATATGCCAATATCGAAGCCGATATTTTGTGTTTAGGTAAAGCCTTAACCGGCGGTTACATCAGCTTAGCCGCCACACTATGTAGTGATGAAGTCGCCAAAGGCGTCAGTGACTCCCCTGCTGGTGTGTTTATGCACGGACCAACCTTTATGGGCAATCCGCTAGCATGCGCTGCAGCCAGTGCCAGTATGAGTATTTTACAAACTGGCGCATGGCAACAACAGGTCAGCGATGTTGAGTTGCAAATGAAGACTGAACTTGCTGAAGCTATTGATTATCAACATGTGGTGGATGTCAGAGTATTAGGCGCAGTAGGCGTAATTGAAATGGATAGCGTGGTTAACACGGCTAAATTGCAGCAAGACTTTATTGAGTTAGGTGTGTGGATAAGACCTTTTGCCAACGTGATATACATTACTCCGCCTTATACTATTACCAAAGAGCAACTGACGACACTAACCCAAGCCATGAAAACTATTGCCGCAAATATTACTCAAGAGCAAGCCGCTGCAGATAGCTTTAGTAATGGTTAGTTGGGGTGTAAATAAGCTGGTTGATTGACGTAAAAGCAGTGTAAAACTGATAGCGCTATGACAGTGAGAGTGTACTCATAGCGCTTTTTATATTCTGTATTAATCCACCAGCTCGATAGCTAAACTCTCAAGTAAGTTTAGCGCTTCAAAACGTGAGAACTTAGCTTGGGCAATGCGGTTTTGTAGCACATCGATAGTAAAGTCAGTTGAATCACTAAAGTCGACAGCTTGTAGATTGGTTTTCATAAAAATACTATTCGTAAAATCACAAAAAGTCATGGTGGAATTGGCAAAGTCACCATTACGAAAATCCACATCATGCAGCTTGCATTCAATCAGCTTTAACTCATTTAGTACTAAGCCAAAAAATGAATTGTCATTAAGAATACAACGGCTAAAGCTTAATTGTGCATCACGATGAAATGACGGCCAATCCGCTTTAGTCCAATCAATACCCACCATTTTGCAGTCATTAAAATCTACCTCAAAAAAACGGCTACGGGGCACCTTAATTAAGCTCAAATTACAGCGATTAAACGTACAACTTAAAAACTTAGTATTTTTTAATACTGCTTCAGTAAAGTCGCAATCATTAAATTCACACTCTTCAAATTCACAGCCCTCAGTTGAGTCTATGGGTTGTTTATTGAAGCTTTTATCAAAGTACTGCTCATGTGTGACGATCTGACTCATTAAAACCCCATGCTCGATTATTCAAACTTGAGGCGTATTTTATAACACTTGCCCTGATAACAGAGAAAATAGCGCAAAAATATTATTAAGACCCCACTGATTGCTACGGCCTCACTAAAAATGAGCAAAAAAACCGATAGTGGTTAAGTAAAAAACTTACTCACTATCGGTTACCTTGATACCGAATACTTACTTATCTAATTTAGAAGCGATAATTAAAGCTTACTGTATATGCATCACGGGTTTCACCTTTGTTATACAGCACACTTAAATTGTAATGTTTACCAATTTGCTTATTAAAGCCGACTAGATAAGCCCATTGGTTCAACTTAACACCTACATCGAAAGTAAACTCACGGTTCAACTCTTCAACAAAACCTAAATTACCTTCCATGTTAGCTTTTAATGCTTGATATTCTGCACCAACAAAAAACTGAGCACGGTAATCCAGTAACTGGTAACCCAACATAGGTTGCACGGTGAGAATACCGTCGCCCCAATCCTGGCCACTTAATTTAGTGAACGAATAGGTACCTGTAACTGAAGCAAAAAACTCCCTATAACCCACCGAAAGTGTGGTACCTGCGCCCACTAAATCATAATTAAGTTCCAAAGGAACATCAAAACGGGTTGGCTCACAAAGTGGTACTCCGACTTCAGCAGCAAAGGCACAAGCAATATCAGCTTTAAACTCTGAGCCTAATTTATCGACAAACACATCACGAATATTACCGGTATACTGGGCATCGATAACCGCATCGACTTTAATTTTACCGACTAATGCATACACATTCCAAAATGGAAAAATATTTAAATCGGCCCTTAGGGACACACTTTTAGCGTCTACGGTTCCGAAGGTGGTTTCTGGGTCAAAAAACTCGTCTAACTCCAACCCCATAATATCAAATGAAGTGAAACCTACATCCATACTTTGATCTCGATAGGCGACTGAAATACCGTAAGGTAATGGCACATCAATCCCTTGTCGACGCACCAAGTCAGCAAGTATTGGGAACATCGCTTGTAGCTCTACTTTTTCTTCTCGCATGCGCGGATCTGAAACCGTTGCGAGTAAGTCAGCATCAATCACCACCACGGCATCTTGATTATCATATAAAGCAATTGTGGTAACCGTTGTAGTTAAGGTGATCGGTTTGTCTTTTTTAGTGCCCTTGGTAATTTCAATTTTCTTTTTGATATAAGGCTTACCGTTTTCCAATTCAGTAAAATAAATCGTTTGCGAATAGTCTTTAACTTTCACGCCTTCGTAATCGAAGTCTTTTGAATTGGTAATCTCCATTTTAATTGGCTTGCCGTCTTTAGCCGTGATGGATACCTGCATAAAACGAAAATAAGCAATGTTTTGCGGAAGTTGGTATTTGGAGTAGTTAAAACGAATCACCACTTCTCCATTGGCTTTTTCAGCCACCTTAACTGATGACTCATCATAGCTTTTAGCGTATTGGCGCAAAAGGTACTCGGTTTTTGTCAGATTTTCGATACGTGCAATGACATCTTCGTCTTTATCTAACTTAATTGGGTCATATTTAATTCTTAAATCAATATTGCCTTTAGTGTCAGTACTTTGGACTAAAAATATGTCCGACGTTGTTTGTTTCCCTTCAAACTCAGTGACTCGAGATGCATGTTCAACCAGGTTTTCACCTTGGGATAATGAACTCATTCCAAATTTTGGGAGATCATCAGAAAGACCATACTTTTCAAATACACTCATCCCCTTGGGGACGCTAATAAACTCTAAATTATTGATATCTTCACTAGCAATTTCTTCACTAAAAGCCACATTACTTAGTAACAATGAACTCACAACTAAACTTGAAACTTTTATTACCTTGTTAAGTCTGAAAAATCCCACCTTTGCTAGAACATAATTAAACGTTATTCCGTTTAACGATCTTTTATTAGTATCCATATAAGCGCTACCTAATTGATGCATAAAGTCATTTTTATTGAGCTACTAGGTAAATTGTACGCGCTAACAACAAAACTGCAAAGTTTCACCTACATTTTTTTACATTTACCTGATTGGCAGTATTAGCTGTTGTTCTAATAGAACAATTAAGCTGAACGATAAAGGTAAAACTGTGACTAAAACCCACACGCTAAACGATGACAAGGGGAAATGCTTACGGGTAATAATCGGTAGAATTTAGGCGTTATTAAAGGTATTTGAAGGCAAACTAACAATGCTTTGAGCCTGTGCATTACCACGCTCAAAGCATCAATGGTAGAGTGAAGCGAGTATCCTCTTTGTCTTAAAAAGGGTAATACATACCCACTGAAATATAGTCGTCGTTACTATTGCTGCCGTCGGCATTTTTACCGTTATCGACCACTCCCTCAATAAAGGCAAAAAACCCCAACGATGGCACATTGTAATTAAGGGTAAGGATAAACAAATCAAGCTCATATTGGCTAGCTTGACTCTGCTCTGCAATATCATAATTATCTGGCTCGATATGGTTCCAACCGATCATTGGAGTCCAATTTCCTATGTCTCGGCTCAGTGCTATTTCGTAGCCTTTACCTTCAAAAATTTGATTACTGTTGTCTTGATACATGCCTTCTGAATGTGCGGCTACCGCAGATAAATACCAGTCACCCATGGTTGAACTAAAAGAAACTGCTAAGGCCCTAGGGTTACTGATCCTAATACCTTTCCCTTCAGCCTCGTCATTAACATACGCTAAGCCAAAGGTAAATTTGTCTACATCATAAGCATAAATAACACTGGCCGCTTCACCGCCTTTAGCTGTTAGAGTGACTTCATTACCGTCATCATCTAATACTGGCATATCTTCATCGTCTTTAAGCACTGTGGTGTCGTCGATAAACTGCCCTTGAAGGTTAACCGTTAAACTATGATTATCGAAATCGAACGGCTTATTCCAGAAAACACCATTATCGACTCGACCCGTGCCACTTAAGCCACCATCACCGTATACATAAGTTGATGATGCCAGCGCCGAATAAACATTAAACCTATCGGTTACCGAGGTCACTGCCGAATAAGCTCCCATTCTTTTACCAATAGACAGCTCTCCCCATTTAGTGTGCTGAGCAGCAAAGAAACCTTGCCTGAGTGACATAAACTCATTCCTGCCATCACTTAGCGAGATTGCATTATGACCAACGTTGTAACTATCAATGCTATTGCGGGCTACCGCATTAATATACCACTCAAAAAAACCTCTAAATTTTAGGTCTGAATTTACCGAACTGCTAAAATCAAAATGTAATCGAGAGCCGTTATCAAACACAGTGGTGGTATTGTCACCATCGTTAGTGTCACTATTGATAACACCTAATTGAATATTGCCACCGACGTCTAAATTTAATAGATCAGACTTATAAACTTCAACTGCCTCTAGCGGTAACACGGTTACCAGTAAGCAAGCCCCTAATAATTTTTTCATCATCTCAATGACACTCCCATTTGTAGTCATTTTGGCGAAATCCTTCTCTGTGACTAATTTTTCGCCTCTTTATAAATGTAGCTAATTTTTCGCAACTATAAAGATACACAAGAAATTGTTTTTATTTTTTATTCAATAAAAGTCGTGAGAAGAGCGATGAGAATAAGAGTAATAAGAGTAATAAGAGTAATAAGAGTAATAAGAGTAATGAGAAAAAATTATCGGTTGTTACCTAAAGCGAGCCAGCGCTATTTAAGTAAACCTTGCTCAGCGGCGCTGATTAACTGTTTTTCAAGCTCAGTCCATAGACTATGACTACCTTTAGCGATTCGATCACCATTCAATGACATGACTTGCTGCTTTGAAATGTTATGCTTTTTCCAACTATGACCACCGCCATGAATGTTATGCAGTAACGGCGGCACTCTATCAATGGCTTTAGCGAATATAGCATCGGCAGTTTTACCTGCTTCGAACTCAAGCCAAAGCTGTAAATATTCGTCAGCTAAATATTCTGGCAAGGTTTTGAATAACCGCTCTACTCCTTGCTGCTCCGCAATCGAATGCGTATTGCTGCTGGCATAAACTATGGTATCGCCTGCATCGATTTCACCAAGATCATGCAGTAGTAGCATTTTAATCACCCGATTGATATCAACGGGTTCATTAGCAAACTCTTTTAACATCAGCGCACTAATGCACACATGCCAGCTGTGTTCAGCTGAATTCTCATAGCGTTCTAAACCTACAGGTTTAGTATTACGTGTTACCGACTTTAACTTTTCTATTTCTACAATAAATTCAACAATGCCTTTGATCTCATTCAAACCTAACCTCCTTGTAAATGAATCCCATAATATTCAGTGAACATTAGTATTCTTTGGTGAGAAAAATCCTTTCAGGGCTACCAGGAAAAGCTGCCACACTGCCGACAACTTTAAAACCCAGCTTTTTATAAAACTCTGGCGCTTGGTAATCTAAGGTATCCAGCTGGGCAACAACACAAGCCCTTTTCTTGGCTTCCAGTTCTGCCGATGCCATTAATTGACGGCCAAGACCTGAGCCTCGGCTTGCTTTGTCGACCCAGAGCACTTCAATAAGAAAGTTTCTGTATATAGTTCGCCCTGCTATTCCACCTATAATAGTGCCTTGTTCATCACGACAAACCACAGATAAGGGCTTGGTTTCTTCTGGCCCCATATGTTCATATTTGTGCTCTCTAACCCCTGCGACTAGGGTGTCAAAAATAACGCTATCTTCTTGATGGTTTACTTCTAACATCATTTGCTGGCCTCCAAGCCAATATCTTGGGTTATTCAAACTAAATTAGCTTAGCCTTCGAATTTAATGTGAATTTTATTGCCACTGAAACTCGCCTTAAAGCCATACACCTGTAATTACTTAACTCATTTTTGCAACTGACTCACTCCATGTCCTTGTTTATAGCAGTCTTCAATATTTTTACACATTAAGCTTGGTTATCAAATTGTTAGATCCATCGTTTACTAAAATATCTACGGCCCAACTTTAACGCAAACAGCTTTATCTACCCCCTAGCAACACATAAAGGGGTTAATATACTGAGTGTATATCAACTATTACTATCAATTGCCCTGCTATAGGGCCATACTAAGATGGTTACTTATATATTCGACAATTGAGTCTAATGTACTAGTAACAGGGTCCTCCGGTTGATTAAAACTAGCCTCAGGTGTGTTACATGACAACAAATGGAAAGTATCATGAGCAAAGGACAAGACAGTAAGAAAAACACTAAAAAGCAACCACTTTTAACTGCAAAAGAAAAGAAAGCAGCAAAGACTGCCAAGAAAGCTAACAAAGGTTTTCTAGAGCATTAAGCAAGATGTGGCCATCGAGTTCCTTCGGTGGCCTGAATAGCTACCAACATTTCCCTCGCGATACTTACTTGTTATACCCCGCCCTAAAACTGTGATGTAAAAATTAGCGCTGCTAAAAGTTAAAAATCACCCCAACAAAATCCCAAAACGCAGTAATTGTTGAGATGACTTTAGTTCGGCATTAAGCCTGATTAACAATTAACTCATACTTAACTAAAACCATGTGTATTCAAATGTCACCCCGTATTGGGCGCCCATTGCTGGGTATTTGGCATACATTTCATTATTTTTGACTGTGGTATTGGTGTAGTACTCGTCAGTGATATTTTTACCCCATGCAAAGGCTTTCCAACTATCAGCTTCAACCCCAAAACGTAAATTCACTAGGGTATAAGACGGGTTAATAAAACGCTCATCAAACTCATAATCGGTTGCTGGTATTTCAACGGCATAAGGCTCACCAACAAAATCTGACACGGCAAGAGTTTGATCAACTGAGCCTTCAAAATCGGCATGTGACTCACTTGAATATGCTACATCTGCGCCAACAAAGCCTTGCAGCCCGGCTGAAATTTCAAAGTCAAAACGGGCAAATAAATTAAACTGATGCTCTGGCGTAAAAGGCAGTGGCGAACCTTTAAAGTCTAAATATTGCCCTGGTTGGTTATAGCCGACACCTTGTTTAATCTGTGAATCTAACCAGCCGTAGGCAGCGCCTAAGGTCAAGTTATCTGTCGCTAACCAGCGCCCATCAAGTTCAACCCCTGTGATCGAAGATTTAGGCATATTACCCAGGGTAAATACGGTGTTAAATACTGGGGCGATTTTTTTGGTAAGCAATTGCTTATCTTGGTAATCATAATAAAAAGCCGCGCCATTTAACTGCAGAGTACGCTCGGCTAGGCTTGATTTAAAACCTATTTCATAAGCGTCAAGTTGCTCTTGAACAACGGGAACTAACTGTTGATCAGTCACTGCCGCTAAAGAAGGAAAGCTACCCGCTTTAAAACCACGGCTATAAGATGCATAGACTGATAAATCATCATTAAACTCATAATTAGCAGCTAGGCGCCATGAAAGTGAGTCTTCGCTTAATGTGTCACTAACCTCCCCAACACTCGCCTCTGGCGTTCCAAAATCTAATACCGTAACGCAACTGCCTGCGTTGTAACCATCACCTTTGATGACGTCACTAGTGGGCGTTGTTCCGAAAAAGAAATTAAAAAAAGTATCAGCTAAACCGCCATCAACATCTCTTGAGCAGCCAGTAAAATCCGCTTCATCTTTTGAATAACGCAAGCCGGTGGTAAGCGTGAATTGATCTGTAATAAACCAGTCAGCACTGGCAAACACTGAGGCGGTTGTGGTTTGTTGATTAATATCATTTTCAGCAATATTAAAGCCAAAGCCAGGAATTGGCAGAATATTTACGTTACTACTTATGCCCCAATCCTGCTGGGTTTGGTAATCGACTTCGCTTTTACTGTAATAAAGCCCTGCAATCCACACCAGGCTATCAAGTTGTTGGCTAACTCGAAACTCTTGGGATATGGAATCAATTTCACCATTTTGATAAACATAGTCCATGGTAACGTATTCGGAATCGGCGGCATTTTGATAACGACCTAATAAGTAGCCGTCAAATCCTGCTCCAAAGGCTTGTTCAGTAGCGGCACTCAGTGGGTTATTTTTAATATTAGCAATGGTTTCCCCTGCAAAACCAGCTCGCTCGTATTCTGAACCATCATCTTCAAATTTTGAGTAGCCAGTCAGCGAGGTAAATAAGGTTTGATCATTAATGTCGTGCTCAACTTTCAATGACACATTCGTGCTGGTGTGTTCAAGGCTCGGTGTGCGCCCAGCAGTCCAATCTGCTTTGGCATTATCATCCATTAAGCCGGTAAAATTCTGTGGATTTTGTGCCATATCTAACTGGGTTTGATATATCGAAACAGTAAACGGCGCGCCTCCTGCTTTACCGGGAATATAATCAATATTTTGCGGCGCAATTGTTTCTGAATTATCGCTAGCATAACCGATAGTCAGCAATGCTTGAGTTGCCTCACTGAAGTCAAAGTTTAAGCTACCACGCAGAGCCAGTTTATCTTGTCGACCTAAGGTTTCATCACGGCTAATGCTTTCCTGCCAGCCCTCGTCTGACTGAATCGTTTTAAGTGCCAGACGACCACTTACCATGTCGCTAATTCCGCCTGTCACGTAACCTTCAGCAGAAATGGTTTCATAAGAAGCAATACCCGCTTTGATGGCGGCTTCAAAATCCTTAGAGGGTTTCGCCGCAATATAATTGACCGCGCCAGCCGTTGAGTTACGGCCATAAAGCGTGCCTTGTGGCCCTTTTAAAATCTCCACCCGTTCGACGTCAAGGTTAGTGCCTTTGGTCATAATAGGAAATGGTACTGCAATTTCATCAACATACACTCCAACCGTTGATGTCGCTTGAGCGCTTGACTCATTGAAACCCACCCCACGTAAGGTATAAACCGGTGCCCCAAATGCGCTATCACTGAAATTAAACCCAGGTACAATATTGGCTAAATCAGTGGTGTCATCGATACCTATTTCATCTAATGTCTCGGCATTAAAGGCCGAAATCGACATAGGCACTTCATTAATAGACTGGCTGCGTTTTTGCGCGGTCACTTCAATCACTTCAAATTGTTTTTTTTCTGACTGAGTTTGTTCTTGTTGTGGCTCATTTGCCATTACTGGCGCATGAATTATTGATAGCAGCACTGTCGCAATTAACGACTTTTTAAAATTTCCGTTTGCTTGAACATTTGACATAGTTAATCCCCAAATTGACTATTATTATTTTTCAACCCATGTTAATTATTTGTAAAGAAATACGGGTTAATTTGAGGGTAACGCTAGCGCTGTACAATAAACTGCCACATTTGTTCGGTTGGGATATCTGTGGGATAAAATATCAACTAATTTATAGCGAGGATTTGTTTATTAAAATGGGTTGGCTAAAAAGGTTTTGCAAGCTTTGGCTGTCATGAATTCAAGATAATGGCATTGTTCGGCTCAATATGTCCAAAAGACAGATTAAGCCATAAAACCTAGCCTCATAACATATAAACATACCTTATGAGGCCACTGCTTATATCGTGTTAAGCAGCCAATAACTCCCAATTGTGGTTAAACAGGCAATGACGGGGAACACCACAGTCACGACTCCGACATCTTTATAAGCCGTTTTATGGGTTTGCCCTGTTATTGCCAATATCGCTACTACCGCGCCGCAATGAGGCAGACTATCAAACCCGCCGCTGGCCATAGCAGCAACCCGATGTAAGATCTCTGGATCGACGCCTTTATCTAAATAAACAGGCGCCATAGTCCCTAAAAAGATTTGCAAGCCACCTGATGACGAACCCACAATTGCAGACACTGAACTTGCGGCAATAAAAATTGACAGCAGCACAGGGACATCTAAGGTGGTGATCCACTGAGAAAACTGCGAAAACGTTTCGGTATGGCTCACTACGCCACCAAAACCGATGACAACTGAAGTCGCGATTAACGGCGATATAGACTCTTCAGCGCCTTGACCAAGCTCGGTAATACTGCGGGGTAGAATACGTGGAAACAACACTATGGTGGTAATAATACCAATCAAGAGTGCCATACAAGGCCAAATTATCGGCTGACTGTTGGCATAGTCAACAACCTCAATGCCGTTAACGCCTAAAGCACTGATGATCCTTGGAGAGACAATACAAATAACCACAGCGGCAATGGGAATGACTGAACGAAACCAAGATGGCATCGCCATTTGCTTATTGTTGGCTAAAATCAGTTTATCTTTTTCAGAAGGGATAAAACCCTCACCATTGGCCTTGGCTATGTGACGCTGCTTTTCAAGATACCACAGCCCCAAAGACAACATAATGGCGCTACTGAATAGGCCATATCCCGCTGCGGCAAATAAGTCGGTTTTTAGCGATACCGAAGATATCACATTATGTATTGACGGTGAGCCTGGCATAGCGGTCATGGTGAACGTACCAATACCTAAGGCAATGGCACCAGTAAATAACCGCTTAGGCACATTCGCTTGTTGCAATAGCTGCACCCCAAGCGGATACATAGTGAAAATAACCACAAACAACACCACGCCACCATAGGTGAGCAAAGCTGAAAATAATACCGTAATAATTAGCACACGTTCAGCGCCTAAGGTGTCGACTAACTTATTCGCAATACTATTGGCCGCTCCTGTTGCCGCCAATAAACGACCAAACATCGCACCTGCGGCAAAGAGTAAAAAGAACCGTCCCGCAAATGTAAATGCCCCCAGTGCCCCGGTTGGAAAATATTCCAGCATGGCTTTATCAAATGCCATGCCGCTAGTGATAATCACTATGGTGGAACACACTAGCGAGGCCAGCACAATGCTATAGCCGCGCATTGCCATCCATATAAATACAGCTAATGCCGCAATAATTCCTAAAGCCATATCAATAACTCCATTTATAGCTCACGATATCCACCGCGATCGGCACTGGTAGCAAACGCTGCATAGGATTTTAACGCGCGGGTGATCACACGGGTTCTTGGTTCATTGGGCTGCCAAGCTTGATCCTTTGGCAATGCATTCATGGCATCACGACGTTGCTGCAATGCCGTATCAGAGATCAGTAAATTAATCGAACGATTAGGTATATCGATGCGTATTTGATCGCCATCTTCAATTAACCCGATAGCACCTTGATTAGCCGCCTCAGGTGAAACATGGCCCACTGATAGACCCGCAGATGCACCAGAGTATCGACCATCTGTCACCAGTGCACAGCTAGCATCTAACCCTTGAGCTTTTAAGCTCATGGTTGGTTTAAGCATCTCTTGCATGCCAGGTCCGCCCTTGGGGCCTTCGTAGCGAATAATGATGATGGTGTTAGGTTGAATTTCACCATTATCAATGGCGGTTAATGCCGTTTCTTGCTGATTGAATACTCTTGCCGTTCCGGTAAAATCCAGCATATGCTCATACACTGCAGCGGTTTTCACTATGCAACCATTTTCAGAAATATTACCGTACAAAACGGCCAAGCCACCTTCGGTGCTATAAGGGTTATCAATATTACGGATACAGCCTTTTTCACGATCTAAATCTAACTCTTTCCAGCGCTGTGACTGGCCATAGGCCTTAATGGTGCGTTTGCCACCAGGCGCGGCTTTAAAGTACTCATGCACTTCTGGGTTATCTGTACGTAATACATCCCAATAGGCTAGCATTTCCGCTAATGTCCCGCCGCCAACCGATTTAACACTGGTGTCAATTAATCCGGCGCGTTCTAGTTCGCCAATGATTGCCATCATGCCGCCAGCACGGTGAACATCTTCCATATAGTAATCTTTGGTGGCTGGTGACACCTTGCAAAGGTGCGGCACTTTTCTGGATAAGCCATCAATATCACTGAGATTGAAATCCACCTCGCCTTCTTGGGCCATAGCCAGCAAGTGTAGAATGGTGTTGGTAGAACCTCCCATCGTAATATCCACTTTCATCGCATTGAAAAACGCTTCGCGAGTGGCAATCGAGCGCGGTAACACCGAGTCGTCATCTTCAAAATAGAACTTTTTGGTGTTGGTTACGATTTGCTTAGCTGCACGGGTGAACAAGTCTTTACGATCGGAATGAGTCGCCAATAATGAGCCATTGCCCGGTAGTGCGAGCCCTAACACTTCAGCCAAGCAATTCATTGAGTTGGCGGTAAACATGCCAGAACAAGAGCCGCAGGTAGGACAGGCATGATTTTCTAAAAACTCAGCACTTTTACCATCAAGTTCCTGACTACTGAAAGCGGCAATATAGGTATCAATGGGGTCAAAACGCTGAACTTTATCTTTTTCAACGACGCGGCCTGCTTCCATAGGCCCGCCTGAGACAAATATCACTGGAATATTTAACCTTAATCCCGCCATTAACATGCCAGGGGTGATTTTGTCGCAGTTTGAAATACAGATCATCGCATCAACGCAATGAGCATTAATCATATATTCGATGCTGTCAGCAATAATTTCACGGCTCGGTAAGCTATAAAGCATACCGTCATGACCCATGGCAATGCCGTCATCGATAGCAATGGTATTGAACTCACGGGCAATGCCGCCCGCTTCAAAAATAGCCTCACACACTAGGCGGCCGACGTCTTGTAAATGTACATGGCCTGGGACAAACTCGGTAAATGAATTAACCACGGCAATCATGGGCTTGCCAAAATCTGTTTGCTGTAATCCCCCTGCTAACCAAAGTGCACGTGCTGCAGCTGCACCTTTACCGTCGACAACTTTTGATGATCTTAATTTAGGCATGTTAACTCTCGTTTTTATTATTAGTGTTAACTACTTTGTCATAGATGATTTGTTAATTTCTGTCACATTTGTGACAATTAAGGCGAAGCACTGAGTTTGGTTCGAAACTCAATTGCAATGACAGGTGTAGCAAATATCGGTGTAGCAAATATCAGCCATAAGACCTTGCGAGGCACTGTTAACACAATAGATGATAAAATATAATAGAATCAAATATCTAGGCGGTATCTGCCATTGTCGAATAAAGCGGCACTATGGCTTGATGTGACAAATTCAAATCAAACAATTTGATCATGTTATCAATATCATTAATAAAAATTTTACCGTACTCAATTTGAATCAGGTTTTCTTGCTGCATTTTTTTCAATTCACGCCCGACGCTTTGCCGTGTTGCCCCCACCATTTGCCCGAGCATTTCTTGTGATATATCAGGTAAAGAGATGGCTTCAAGTTCTTTAGCGCCGCGGCTTAGGGCAAGCCTGACAATTGCTGCACCTAATCTTTCATAAAGTGGCAGTAATAATGCTTCATTTAAACTGGCAAAAGTGTATTGAATGCGGGTACATAGAAAGCGGTTTAGTGCTATCGACATTTCAGGAAAGTGCTGACTTAAATGTAAATAGTCTTTATGTGACAATACATTAACCTCAACATCAGTGCATGCCACAGCATAGTTAGGTCGATTATAGCGGGTGATTAATCCGATATCCCCAAAGCAATCACCTGCATGCAAAATGGCCACAATTAACTCTCGACCTTCTTTATTGTAATTACAAATCTTGACTTTACCTGACACCACTTGAAAGCCACAATTTGAGGTTTCACCAGAGTTGTAAATAAATTCATCTTTACGAAATTTTTTAAAGCTAAGCCTGTGGGATATTTGCTGCTGTATTTCGCTGGGTAATTCAGCGCGCCAATTATGTAGATGTTGAATTGTTAACATAGTGCAGAGAGTCCTTGTTCATTCGAACTTATTATTATTGGTCAATCATGGCTAGATTAAGTGATAGTCCCTACAAAGGCAAAGGCTAAAAAAACCACACGCTAGCAACAAATACTGCCTAGGGTTTTATCCACTTAACAACACTATTCTTCTACCGATTAATAGTGATATTTATAGTAGACACGTTATTATCGTTCACAAAAGCAAGCCAATTAAGTTTATAAATTTTATATCGATATCGACCATGAAGCATCTCAAATGCAACATTTGTTGCGGAAACAAACCATCGCTACTGGCACTCTAAACAATCACTAGCTTCAAAAATCATGACAGAAATAGCGTGATCTAAAACCAATTAATTGCCCATAAAAATAATAAAAAGGACAAGATAATGACTGATATTATTGTACTTTCTCGCCCATTACCTCTACCGCAAATTAGCGCTAATGGCTCCGCAATCGAAGTGCGGGTATTTGAAGGTGATTACGCTGTTTTTACAGGTGCAAAGGTGTACTTAACAACGGCATTAGATGCCGTTAGTTCTGATTTTATTAATACCTTGCCGACATCCATTACATTAATCGCCAATATTGGTATTGGCGTTGATAATATTGACCTTAACGCCGCTAAAGCGCGCTCCATTTCGGTAACTAACACCCCGGTGGTCACTGAAGATACTGCCGACTTAGCCTTTGGGTTATTGCTAGCCACTTGCCGCCGACTTGGCGCAAATGAGCGCTTTTTACGCAGCGGTAAATGGTCTAAACAAGCCCCAATGGCCATGATGGGAAATCAAGTCCACGGTAAAAAGTTAGGCATTGTGGGAATGGGTAGCATAGGCCAAGCCGTTGCGCGCCGCGCCAAAGCCTTTAATATGGATATTTATTATTATAATCGCTCACGATCTCTCGAAGCCGAAGCAAACTATCAAGCCCATTATTGTGACAGTCTGGCGAGCTTGTTATCGTCTGTAGATATCATTAGTTTACATTGCCCACTCACCCCTGAATCACAACAGATAATCAATGCTGATAGCTTAGCCAATTGCAACGATGGCGCCATTTTGATCAATACCGGCCGCGGCGGATTAATTGATGACAACGCCCTCATCGATGCACTAAAAAACGGTAAAATTGCTGCAGCTGGATTAGATGTATTTGATGGTGAGCCTGATTTCCATTCTGGCTATCTTGATTTTGAAAATGTCACCTTAACTCCGCATATTGGCAGCGCAACGGCTGAATGCCGTCAAGCTATGGCAGGCAAAGCCTTACAAAATGTTATTGCGATGCTTGAAGGCAAACCGTTATCAACTCCTGTATAGAGCAGCCACTATGTTATTAACTAAGTCTTTAGAAAAATGCTTTAACATTGAGCAGTTACATCAGCAAGCACATAAAAACCTCCCCCTACCTGTGTATGACTACATGGCAGGCGGTGCTGACGATGAAGTGTCTTTGAGTCACAATGTTAATGCCTTTGATCAATATCAGATTATTCCTAAGTGTCTCACTAATGTCACCGACATCAATACCCACAGCCATATACTGGGCTGTGACATGTCGGCACCATTTTTTATTTCACCTGTGGGTCAGCAGCGCATGTTTCATGCTGATGCAGATATCGCTGGCGCTAAAGCCGCTGAAAAACAGGATATTTTGTTTACCTTATCCACTTTCTCTTCCAAAACCATTGAAGAGGTCGCCAGCAGTAGTTATGGCAATAAAATGTTTCAGGTATATGTCGTGACGGATCCGCAATTAAATGAAGAAATTATGCAGCGGGCAAAAGCGGCAAAATATCAAGCCATGTGTTTAACCGTTGATACCGTGGTGGGCGGCAATCGTGAGCGAGACATAAAAAATGGCTTAACCATACCCATGAACCTCAGCTTAAAAAGCCTATTGGAATTTGCTAAACATCCTTTGTGGGTAAAAAACTACTTTATGTCAGGTGGCAAAGATTTAGTTAATCTAAATGCAGCCCCCTCAACAGGCGATACCGAAAGCTTCCTTAAGTATATGGGTAATCTATTGGAGCGAAATCTCACTTGGGATCACGCCGCCAAGATGATTAAACAATGGGGCGGCCCTTTTGCCATCAAAGGCATTATGTCGGTAGATGATGCAGTTAAAGCTAAACACATTGGCGCATCGGCCATTATGATTTCAAATCATGGCGGCAGACAGCTGGACTGC
This sequence comes from Shewanella sp. 3_MG-2023, assembly GCF_030548765.1. Classification (NCBI taxonomy): domain Bacteria; kingdom Pseudomonadati; phylum Pseudomonadota; class Gammaproteobacteria; order Alteromonadales; family Shewanellaceae; genus Shewanella; species Shewanella sp. 3_MG-2023. The sequence goes on from NZ_JAUOSH010000003.1 coordinate 179,536, forward strand.
ACCCCTGCGCCAATTGAAATGGTGGCTGACATTCGAGCGGCAGTCGGTCCAGACATCGAGCTCATCGTCGATGGCGGCATCAGACGCGGCAGCGATATTTTTAAAGCGATAGCCTTAGGCGCTAATGCGGTATCACTTGGCAGAGCATACGCCTATGGCCTAGCTGCGGGCGGGCAAGCGGGCGCAGAAAAAGCCATCAATATACTCAAAACAGAATTGGTCCGTACTATGGCCTTGGCAGGCTGTCAAAGCCTTAAGGATATTAACACCAGCATGATCCGTAAGCGTTAACGGTCATCCTCATTCCCTTTAAGTGAGATAATATTAAGTTAGAACAACATCAGGCCTGCGAGCTCCCCCCCCTTCGCAGGCCTGATGCTCTAGTGTCATAATGCTACGACTTAAAAGAATTTAAGCATTCAAACTAATCCGCGCTATTCACTCGCCTAATTCCTATCGCCTTCTATACTTTTGTTGAGCTCATAAGTGATTTGATTATCAAGCATTCGCTAATTAACTCGCTCATGTCCTATACCTTTAATTCACAGTCTTGTAGGAGTAATTTTATCAATGACACGATTAAGCACCATATTACTGCTATTAAGTTTGTTAAGCATTTATCCACTGCAGGCCAGAACCAATCCTTGGGAGCTCGCCACCAGCATCTATCAAGGGCAAGTTGCAGCTATTGGCGGCTATGCTAATGGTTGTTTATCAGGCGCACAGCCACTGCCGTTAACGGGTGACGGCTACCAAGTTATTCGTAGTCAGCGGCAGCGTTTTTATGGCCACCCTAATCTCGTGAATTTTGTCAGTCACTATTCAAAGCAGCTAACTCAGCAAGGGATCAATAATATTTTCATCGGTGATATGTCGATGCCCCGCGGCGGTCAATTTGATTTTGGCCACAGCAGCCATCAAATAGGCTTAGATGTGGATATTTGGCTAAAACTAACCGAGGCGCCACTCAAGCCCCAAGAATTACAAAATCCACGTCATTTGTCTGTGGTTGATATTGATAAATTAACCGTTAATCAAGCATGGTCAAAACAACATAAAACCATGCTCAAAGTCGCTGCAGAGAATAATCAGGTCGCTCGGATTTTTGTTAATCCAATCATCAAGCAGCAGCTGTGTAATGAACGAAGCGACAAGGATACTTGGCTACAAAAAATTCGTCCTTGGTGGGGCCATACCTCTCACATGCATGTGCGCTTGCATTGCCCTGAAACTGATAGCTTATGTAAAGCGCAGCAGCCCATTAAATCAGGTCATGGCTGTGAAGAATTAACTTGGTGGACCCAGCAACTTAAGCGTGCAGCGGCAAGCCAGCAACAAGCTAAACAACCTAAAACGGCAGCGGCGCCAAAGCCAAAGCCTTTAAAACAAAAACCGCTTTCCTGTGAACCACTAGTTAAAAACTTACAGGCAAAACAGTAATTTCCCCCTCTTAAAACATTCACTATTGAGCATTTGCCCGTTAAATTGCACTAAACAGGCCAAAAATATACTTTAACTGCATTGGCTGCTCGACATATGAGCAGTTATGTCTGTATAATCCGCGGCTGTTTTACCTACGTAAATGCTCTGCCTTTTTAAGGTCAGCGTTTATCTGCTTAGCTTGGCTGAACTCAAAGTACCTTTTTATTGTACATCGAGCTTTGTTTTGCATACTTAACCATTCAGGATATTCCTTTGATTTCTACCGCAAATATCACCATGCAGTTTGGCCCAGAGCCATTGTTTGAAAACATCTCAGCTAAATTTGGCCACGGAAACCGTTATGGTTTAATTGGTGCCAACGGTTGTGGTAAATCAACCTTCATGAAAATTCTAAGTGGTGAACTTGCACCGACTTCTGGCAACGTGTCTATTACTCCGGGCCAAAAAGTCGGTACCTTAAGTCAAGATCAGTTTGCTTTTGAACAGTACAGCGTAGTCGATGCTGTCATTCAGGGTGACCCAAAACTGTGGGAAGTTAAGCAAGAGCGTGAACGCATTTATTCTTTGCCTGAAATGACTGAAGAAGACGGAATGAGAGTCGGTGAACTTGAAAGTGAGTTTGCTGAAATGGACGGTTACAGTGCAGAAAGCCGCGCTGGTGAAATCTTACTTGAAGCCGGTATCGATGAAGAATATCACTTTGGTTTAATGAGCCAAGTCGCTCCCGGTAAAAAGCTACGTGTATTACTGGCACAGGCTTTATTCTCAAACCCTGATATCTTGCTGCTTGATGAACCGACCAACAACTTGGACATACATACCATTAGTTGGTTAGCAGATGAGTTAAACAAACGTAAATGCACCATGATCATCATCTCCCATGATAGACATTTCTTGAACACTGTCTGTACTCATATGGCTGATATCGATTACGGTGAACTGCGTATTTACCCTGGTAATTACGAATACTTCCTTGAAGCTGCAGGCTTAATCCAAGAGCAGTTATTAGCAGGTAACGCTAAGAAAGTGGCTGAAATGGCTGAACTTCAAGACTTTGTTAACCGTTTTGGTGCTAACGCATCTAAAGCGAAGCAAGCCAGTTCTCGTGCTAAAAAGCTTGATAAAATTTCGCTAGATGAAGTTAAATCATCTAGTCGCATGACGCCTTCATTACGTTTTGACGAAAGCAAAAAAATGCATCGTCAAGCGCTTATCATGGAAGACGTTGGCCATGGTTTTGAAGATAATACCTTATTCCAAGGCGGTAACATTATCCTTGAAGCAGGCGCAAAGCTTGCTGTTATTGGTGAAAACGGTGTCGGTAAAACTACCCTGCTACGCTGTTTAGTTAACGATCTGACCAATAACGAAGGTGTGGTTAAGTGGTCTGAAAATGCCGCTATCGGTTACTGCCCGCAAGACAGCAGCAAAGACTTTGATAATGATCTAAGTTTATTTGATTGGATGTCGCAATGGCGCACCCCAAGACATAACGATTTAATGGTCCGTGGTATGTTAGGCCGTCTTCTATTTACTGAAGATGATGCCAACAAGAAAGCCCGTAACTGTTCAGGTGGTGAAAAGAACCGTCTATTATTTGGTAAGTTAATGATGATGGATGTAAATGTACTCATCATGGACGAGCCAACCAACCACATGGACATGGAAGCCATTGAAGCGCTGAACAATGCCCTTAAAGAATTTGAAGGCACCTTGATTTTCGTCAGTCACGATAGAGAATTTGTATCATCTCTTGCGACTCACATTATTGATGTCAAAGACCAGCAGCTAATTGATTTCCACGGTACCTTTGATGAGTACATGGCAAGCCAAGCTGAAGCAGCAGCGCTGATAAAGAAGTAGTAAATAACACTTATATAGCATCCAATAAAAACGCCGATAGACTTAAGTCTGTCGGCGTTTTTTATTACTCATTTAAAAGTCGTTCAGTCAATGTTTTATGTATTAAGACTCATAACTCAAGCATTAAGATTTAATTACAACATTGATACTTTTAGCAACTAAAACACCTCGAAACTATTTCTGCTCATCAAGTCGCTTTTTAAGATTAAGCGCGGCATCTGCAGCTAACAGTCTCATGAACTCAGAACCGTTATTTTGCCCACCTTGACTGCCACCAATCACAATTTCAGGCACTAGGCGACTATTACCAAGACTGTTAAATAACGCGGTCTGGATTTGAACTTCTGCTTTCAACGTTTCATCAAATACATATTTAGGATCAAGTGCTGCAGATTTTGCTCTTTGTCGCGCTTCAGCAAGTACATCCATTCCTTGAGCTTCTAGACGTTGTTGTTTTAAAATCTCAGCTTGCTCTTTTGCTAGTTCAGATTTAACCGCAACACGTTGCTGCGCCGAAATAATCGCATTCGCTTTTACTCTTTCGGCATCTATTTGTTCTTTGATTTTTAGCTTTTCAGATTCAGCTCTTTGCTTAGCAATCGCTTGTTCACCTAGGGCGACTTCGGTACGTGCTTGTTGCTCGGCTTTTTTAAGATTTTGCCTCGCTAGCGCTTCATCTGCTGCTGCTTGCTTTTGCGCTTCAAGTCGTGCATTAACCTTACTTTCATACTCAATATCAATAATACTCGCATCAACCACAGTAATACCATAAGCACCAAGAATTGGCGCGTTACGTAATGGTTTACCTTCAGCATTTTGTTTAATATTAATGGTTACACGCTGCTGTTTACTGAGGTTATTAAATTCTTGGGTTTTATTACGCCCTGTATTGCTGAATATCTGTTCAGTAACGAAAATACCATTAACTAATTGATCTGAGAAATCTTGGCTTAATTGACCATTCCCCCCCGAATAATGCTGTTCAACAGACATCATTCTGGCTGACGCCTTCACATTTTCTGTTGTCGCACGCATCAGTAAATTTGATATTAACGTCTCTTGTGAGCCAAACTCTTCATGAATTTTAAGTAGACCACGCAATGAACCGGACTCAGCAGATGGCACGTTTCCAGGCAATCTAAAACGCGATACACCTTTAGCATCACCGGTAGTGGTATCAAGAAATCGAATCGGGATTAATGGCACCAAAGCACTGGCTGTTGCGCCTCTATCCCCAGTAAAGTTTATTGAGATAACTTTCTTATAGGCAGATACGGTACCAAATGCTTTAAAATAAGGACCAGCTTGGTTAATAACGGTGAGATTACCAGTGAAAGCTGATTGATGAACTAAGCGTTCATCAGCTTCATTCCAAGCAATCATCTGAGATACTAGAATAGCAATGACCACTAATACGGTAATCACTGCTGAAATAAGAATGATATTTCTTCGACCAAAGTTGCTAAAAAAAGATTGGTTTTCCAATTGTTGAGCCGGTTGAATCTTACTGTCCATTTTTATTACTTTCCTTGTGTGTGGCTATCCATATTTAATTTCTTTTTAACAAAGTAAATGATCTCTTGCTCAGTCAATTGTGAACAAAAGCTGCCAGACCGATGCAACTCTATGAAGGTCTCCAAAATGTCAGCTTTACTTTGCTTGGTTTTATCTGCATTTTCTTGACTTTGATTCTTCTCGATAAGTTGAGTAATTAACTCATCGACAATGGTATCTTCATCAAATAACACATTGAACTCTTTAGATTTGCTAATCCGCCCTTTATTGATATTGCGATAAATAACATAAAGTGCGCCGCACAAAATACAAAAAAGCACGCTTAATCCGATAATATAAAAAAACATAATATCTACTTATATTGGTTTGAATACTCGCTTGAACTCAAAGAAGTACAACCGTCAGTATACGAATGTTGCAGCAATGCATTTTACATGACTAACTTGTAAAAATCAGTTTCTATATGACGTCTACCATTGCTGAGTTGGTAAAATTTTAGGTAAAGTCAAATGATTTAAAGGAACCGGGTGTCAGAGCATTGATTATTGACTTAAAAAATATCAAATTAAACATCGCCAAAAAAATAAGATAAATAATAGAATTCCTCGTCCTAAAATCTTTTACTTTGGGCCTCATGAATTTATACGACAAAATAAGCTCATTATTTGATGAAAGCTGATGTATTAATCCATCCTCTTGCCAAATTGAAACTCGCTGTTTCTTGCTGATTTCTTGGGCAACATATTTACACATTTGAGGGGAGAAATTAGGTGCGATAAATATGACAGGATACACGTTAATCACAATATCGTAAAAGTAACTCACCTTATCAGTTTCTTCATCAATCACCGTATCCTGCCGACATTCAACCGTATCTATTTCAGTTGTATATTGATGTAACTCTTTAAGCTCTGTCACGACATAGTCAGGTAATATCCAGGTTAGCACTGCTGCATTAACGAAAAACATGAATAAAATAAAACCCATACGCCATCGCTTAGTTGGCGCACTTTTATCAAACTCAATAATGATACTGAATTGTCTATTTCTCCAATAGAAACTCCAGTCATCGACTTCAGGCTCATCCTTTACTGTTTTAACCTTGATTTTTTGCTTAATTTTTATTTCGGCTAGAAGTCTTTGATATCTTTCTGGGTAGGTCATTGAATCAATGTTTTCTTTTACATCGAGTAATTCTTCGAGGGTATAGGTTGAATAATCTATGACTGGCACGCTAATTCCTTTTAGCTATTTATTTCAAAATTCTTAACATTAATTAAGTTCAACGGCATGAGACGGTACACCTAAGCCGACTAAGCTAGACATGATAAAAATTACCAATATCGTTATTATTAATGCACACACAATAATCATGACCAACCTAAATAATGTTGCCAAATTGAATCCTTAAGTATTTAGCTAACCGACTTCGCTTGGTGAATAGTAATAAGCTTTTAGTTCAACGAATATACTTTTACCATCTAAATAGAGAGTATGGCTTTTCGGGTATTACTGTCTAATTTCTCAATCGCATACCTAATAGTTCCGCGCTGCATATTATTAACATTGCATTTTATAAAAGCAATCACCTCTTGCTCATATTCAATCGATGCAACCTTGAGTAACCAGCCCACACTTTTTTGAACGAATGGGTCTGGGTCGTTAAGTAGTAATTCACAATGTCTAAAAATAAGCGACTTATCCAAAATATATACTGATTTACCTATCTTTCGCTTAATAAACTTTACCCACACAACACAGCTTGCCCTTCTGCACCAAGGGTTACTTGAATGAGCCCAATGCTGCGTGGTTTCAATTAATTCAGGTCTTGAAAGCATAAATTGGTAAATAGTTTTAATGCATAAATCATCTACATGCGACCAATTTGACACATAATGCTCGAGCCAAAACTCAAAACGTAGGAGTAACTCATTATTAAAATGTCGTTTAACAAACTTATTTAAAAGTCCAAAAGCTAACAATACTTCTTCTGTGTATTTCGCATTGGCAAGAATCTGTTCAGCCAGCTCTAGTGTCTCATAGGCACTTACCTTGCTGTTTTGTTGCTGAAATTCTGTGATCACTTTTTTAATATCAGCAGCTTTAGCACCAATAAAATTAACTTCATGATTGAAGAAACGTGCCATTGCCTTCGCCTTTTCAGGCGTACTAACGTCCGCTAGAGATCGACGTAATTGGCTTAAGTATTTATTAGCTTGGTCTTTATTCATTTGGCAAAGCCTTTATTCATTTGGCAAAGTTTCTGAACCAGCATTCAATATCCCAAAGGGAAATTAATAAAAAGCCCATCTTTTGATGGGCTTTAAAACAGGTTAATCAATGGTATTGAATAGTCTTATTTGGCTGCGTTAGCACGTGCTTGATGCAGCTTTTTATAGCTTTCAATCAATCTTAAATGCGGCTCGATACCTTCAAGCTTCATGCTGGTTTGAGTCAAACCAAAGAACTTCACCTCACCAGTGACACTGCCAACAACGTTTTTCATATTGTCTTCACCAAACATACGGTTGAAGTTATTGATAAAGTGCTCAAGCGCTAAACCGTCATCCAAGGTGACTTCTAATACCGCATTAACCGCTTGATAGAACAAGCCGCGCTCGACTGTATTGTCGTTGTATTGTAAAAACTCACCAACATAATCCATCGCATCTTCAAGCCTGCCTATCGCAAGGTAGATTAAGATTTTAAGCTCGATGATGGTTAACTGTCCCCAAGGGGTGTTTTCGTCAAACACGATACCAATTAAGGTTGGTATATCGGTTTGATTATCCAATTGGCTTTCTTCTAAGCGCTCAACTAAATCAGTTAACTGCTCATGGGTTAACACATGCAGATTTAAAATCTCTTCACGGTAATCCAGCGCTTTATTGGTGTTGTCCCAAATAAGATCTTCAACTGGATACACTTCTGAGTAATCAGGCACCAAGATACGGCAAACCGCAGCGCCTAATTGGTCAAACTCAGCAATATAAGCTTCTTTGCCAATATCCGCTAAAATACCAAATAAGCTTTCAGTTTCTTCTTCCGTAGTACCAGAGAAATCCCATTCGCAGAAATCATAATCATGATTGCTGCTAAAGAAACGCCACGAGATAACACCTGTAGAGTCAATAAAGTGCTCAACAAAGTTTTCAGGCTCTGTCACTGTCATGCTATTGAACGTCGGCTTTGGCACATCGTTCAAGCCTTCAAAGCTTCGACCTTGCAATAATTCTGTCAGGCTGCGCTCAAGCGCCACTTCAAGACTCGGATGGGCGCCAAATGAAGCAAATACGCCGCCAGTTTTAGGGTTCATCAAGGTGACACACATTACAGGGAATTGACCACCGAGTGAGGCATCTTTAACCACAACAGGGAAGCCTTGTTCTTCTAAACCTTTAATACCCGCTAATATGCTTGGGTACTTTTCAAGTACAGCCATTGGCACATCTGGCAGGACAATTTCTTGCTCGATGATTTGGCGTTTAACCGCGCGTTCAAAGATTTCAGATAAACACTGCACCTTGGCTTCAGCTAGGTTATTACCCGCGCTCATGCCGTTACTTAAAAATAAGTTCTCGATTAAGTTAGACGGGATATTAACCACTTCGCCATCTGAGTGACGAGTATAAGGAATGGTACAAATACCACGCTCAAAGTTACCTGAGTTGGTATCTATCAGATTTGAACCGGCTAACTCACCATCTGGATTATAAATTTCTAAACAGTAGTCATCTAAAATGCCGCTTGGCAGCGAGTCATCTTCTTCTAACTCAAACCATGTTTCATTGGGATAATGCACAAACTCGCTATTAGCTATCTCTTCGCCAAAGAACTGGTCGTTATAAAAGAAGTTACAGTTTAAACGTTCAATGAATTCACCTAATGCAGAGCACAGCGCACTCTCTTTCGTCGCGCCTTTACCATTAGTAAAACAGGCTGGTGATGCTGCATCACGAATATGCAGTGACCACACATTCGGCACAATGTTACGCCATGAAGAAATTTCAATCTTCATCCCCAGCTCTGCTAGCATGGCAGTCATGTTGGTGATGGTTTCTTCAAGGGGTAAGTCTTTACCTATGATGTAGGTGCTGGTATCGCCTTCAGGTTGACCCATTAGCATGGCATTGGCGTCAGCGGCTAAATCATCAACGGTTTCGATTTTAAATTCAGGGCCGGTTTGCACCACTTTTTTAACCGTGCAGCGGTCGATAGAACGTAAAATACCGGTACGATCTTTTTCAGAAATATCATCTGGTAATTCAACTTGGATCTGAAAAATCTGGTTATAACGATCTTCAGGATCAACAATGTTGTTTTGTGATAGCTTGATATTTTCCGTAGGAATATCACGGGCTTTACAATACACCTTGATAAAGTAAGCCGCACACAGCGCTGACGACGCTAAGAAGTAATCAAACGGACTTGGCGCTGACCCATCACCTTTGTAGCGAATAGGCTGATCGGCAGTAACAGTAAAGTCGTCAAACTTGGCTTCAAGTCTTAAGTTGTCGAGAAAATTAACTTTGATTTCCATTGAATAGTTCCAGAGTCGTGCGCTGTAAATTGGCGGGTATATCTAATGAGGTGAATTATCGGTGTTTTTAGCGCAATAGTCTTGGGTTAATTGTCACTATTGCTTAATTAGCTGAAAAATTTCCCCTGCATTAAACAATAATCAAAGGCTTAGCATTGGCCATGCTTGCACATGACCAGCTAAGTTATTGCTGATTAAGTCGACATATAGATTTATTTATGACATCTGCCATAGTTAAATGACTATAGTTAAATGACCATAGTTAAACGGCGAGGCTTAATTCAATATCTTTAATCTTGTAAGGGTACTCTGCCTCACGGTGCTGAAACGATAAAATCGCCTCATTTAAAACAACGCCCTCTTCAATGTTTATCGCTTGGCGAATGGTTTCATTTTGCTGCCAAGCGCTCTGCCCTGCTAGCACTGCAGGTAAATACACAATCAGCGCTGCTGAAATCGACCGAGTAGCACTTTCCCAAAGGTAAGTCGGGGTATGATCCACCGCATAATAATCCACCGTTTTATAGTTAAACATTGGCTGTTTAAATGTGGTCGGCTTAGCAAAAAAGAAGCCCATTTTTTCATCGCAACTGACATCAATGATCAAACTATGGGGTTTTAGGCACTCTGCTTCAGATTCGATCACGAAATTAGTTGGCTTGGCAGTGTTTTGAAAAGTGCCGTTAACGATAATATCGGCTTCACTGATGAGCTCTGTTAATGGCCTGCTACTGCCATCATGCTCAACCACCATCATTCGGGCTTCGCCCGTCTCGCCTGCGCGAATACGGACATAGTTACAATCTAATACTTCTTCACGCACTTGCTCTTCAGGTCGCTGAATACAAATGGTAATGTCTTTAAAACCATGGGCTTTAAGGGCGTAAATCGCGCCGCGACTCACGGCGCCAAAGCCAAAAATAATCGTCTTACGTTGATCGCCATAGTGGCCATCAATGCCTTTAAGTTGTAATGAGTGTAGCACCGCACAATAACCAGCCATTTCATTATTTTTATAAAAAGTATGACGACCCATTTGCCCCGTTGCCGACCAAATAAACATATCTTCAAAAGCAATTAGGGTTTGTTTGCGATCTAGCGCTGCTTGAGTAATATCTTGCTGCTGCACACAATGTACATAACCCCATAAAGTGCCGCCTTCACGCAGCTCTTGTAAATCTTCTAACACCGGCTTGGCAATAATTACCGTACCAATATTTGCCAGTAACTCATGACGCGTGGCAATACCGCCAGTTAATGCAGCAATTTCAGCATCTGAGATCCCAAAGGGTTCGCCATAACCTTGCTCAAATATGAGTTGCTTTCGAAGCGCTTGCGGAATGCGCAGTAAATGTCCTGGGTGAATGGGAAAGCGTTTTTCGTCTACTTTTCTTGAAGTCCCTATGACTCCTACTTTTAACGTGTTCATGTCATCGTTCCTTGTTATATCAATGGATCTATGTGACTGCATACACGAATGTTTATTTTCGCCAATGGCCAGTTGCTCTAATGATTAGAGGTGGGATCTGCTCTGGTTAATGCGACAGTCGTAAACAACGCGGCCTAATTAACATAGAGTTTTATAAATGGAAGAACTTTACGGTGACCGAGCTTAAAAAAGCGTCGCAGACGATAAAGTGTCAATATTTGAAGGGGAAATTTATTGCATACTCATTTATCCACTACGAAGGTTTTAGCTACAGAATTATGGGAAGTTCATATAACTAGCAGTGTGAGCACTTAATGAATTAATCATTGCTAACGCTTTTGAAAACTCATATAGCACAAGATGAGGTTGTCTATTTACCGAAGAAGATAAAAAAGATAAGCGCCTTACTTTAGCATAAATTAGCCCGCTAAAGTTAAAATGCGCAGCTTTAGTCCTGTTAAAACCGCGGCTGCTAAATATAAGCTCGCATTTAAACAAGATAAGTCAAGCCAGCTAAATTGGCCTACTTTTGCATAATCTTTAAAAAAGTCAGTCTATATTATTAGATTATGCTTAAAAACAACTACACTGATCTCATCGAGATCAGCTAAATGTAACTATTCACTTTAATAAATAGGTTAACTACAGCCACTATGCGACAATCGCGCCCATGAGTATCTACCAGCTATTACACAAGGCCCCTATTCGCGTTATCCGTATTGGAAGACGGCGCATTTGGCTACGTGTAAAACTGGATATGTTGGTGGTAAAACAGGCCTTAGCCCAAGAAAAGCAAGAAACCAAAGCCATGCTGGTGACTTATAAACGCTATACCTGCAAGCAAGCCAACAAGGATGAATTAGCCGAAGCCAATAAACAATTTGCCGACTTACTCAAAGGTTTGGGCTTAGGGGTTTTCGCGGTGTTACCTTTTGCCCCTATTACTATTCCTTTGGTATTAAAACTCGGCAAAATGGTAGGCGTTGACGTGCTGCCAAGCTCATTCAATAATATGTCCGAACGCAAAGCCAATGCTCGAAAAAACGCCATTAACAAAACCAGTTAACCCAAATAGCCACAGCCTAACTGATAAGTGACAATAGCCAGTAGCTAAACTAATAAGCAACTACCACGGTTATTTTTTAGCAATCCTAATAACTTTGCCAAAAAGTAGTCGTAACCTCAGCTCATAACCGCCTATTTCAGTCGCGCCATTCCACTATAGTCATCTATTGCAGCAAACAAGCACACTAAAACCATCTCTATGCTTTCTAGAATCAAATCAGCCTGATACTCTTAGGGATATCCTTAAACTCATCGCAATCAACGAGTCCTACTATGAGCAATATCATTATTTCAGGTGTTTCAGGCATTCCCCTGTCTATTTTCAATAGCGAAACATTTGCACAGTGGCGCGATAAGCAGTCTAAAAATGTTACTAACTGGCTCACCACCACCCAGTTTTCAGGTAAAGGCATGAGCTTAATTCCTAATACCGAAGGTGAGTTAGCTGAAGTTATTTTTGTGAGTAACCAAGATGACTCTTATTGGCTGTGTGGCGATCTGGTTAATCAACTGCCCGCAGGTCAATACCAATTAAACGCGGATGACAAGCAGATAAAAACCGCCGCATTTAGTTGGGGTTTAGGGGCGTATCAGTTCGATCGCTACAAAAAAAGCGACAAGCAAATTCCACAGCTTATTGTGCCGACTAGTGCGCAAGCTGATGAAGCTAATAAGTTCATCCGCTCAGTGTCATTAGTCCGTGACTTGGTTAACACACCCGCCGCCGATATGATGCCGCAACACTTAGCTGAGACCATGAGCGCCATGGCGACAGAATTTGGCGCTAAGCTCAACCAAATTGTCGGTGATGAACTACTTGAGCAAAACTACCCGACCATTCATATGGTTGGCCGCGCCAGCGCAAATGTTCCGCGCTTAATCGACTTAACTTGGGGTGATGAATCAGCTCCTAAAGTGACCCTAGTAGGTAAAGGTGTGTGTTTTGACTCTGGTGGCCTTGATTTAAAACCCGGCGCAGGCATGCGCTTTATGAAAAAAGACATGGGCGGCGCAGCGCATGTTATTGGTTTAGCGCAATTGATTATGGCGAGCAACTTACCTATTCGTCTACGAGTACTGGTTCCTGCAGTTGAAAATGCCGTGTCAGCCAATGCCTTTAGACCCGGTGATGTGATTACTACCCGCAAAGGGCTGACCGTTGAAATTGATAATACTGACGCCGAAGGCCGCTTAGTATTGTGTGATGCCCTTGCTGAAGCCAATAACGACAAACCTGAGCTAATGATTGATTTTGCCACCTTAACAGGGGCTATGCGAGTTGCTTTAGGCACCGAGCTGCCGGGGTTCTTTAGTAACGATGACCAAGTGGCCGCCGATATTACCGCATCGGGTTTATCTGTAGACGACCCAGTTTGGCGCATGCCACTGCATAAACCTTATTATGACTTAACCTGTAGTGATATTGCTGACTTAGCCAACTGCGGCAAAACTCCATTTGGCGGCGCAATTACCGCAGCGCTTTATCTTGAGGCCTTTGTTGATAAAGATATTAGCTGGAGTCACTTCGATGTGATGGCATGGAATAACCGTAAATTACCGGGTCGCCCTGTGGGTGGTGAAGCCTTTGGTATTCGTGCGGTATTTGATTACCTGCAAAATCGATTTGATAAGTAAACTAAGCCCAAAACCTCATTAGCGAAAAGGCCTGTCGATACAGGCCTTTTCTTTATTAAAACCATGATACTTTTATCACTGTTTTATATAGCAAACAAAAAACACTGCATAGCTATTAAGCTTACTCAGCGCCACGGTCTACATCTTGACCATTATCATCTAACCACTTCAAACTTGATAACGGATAGCCTAAAAACCACTTACTGCGTTCAAGTACGATACGGGTCTTAATATTTTTGATACTTAGCTCTGATCTGTCTGAAAGCTCGGTACAGATCTCATTGAGTTTTTTGATATTGGGAAAGCAACTTAACGACATATAATCCACATCACCAGCAAGCTGCATGCAATCCATAAATTCTGGAATATCTTGAATAGCACTAACAAAGCGTCGCCGCGACGGTGCTGTGTTATCGGTTAAGGTAAACTCCACATAGGCCATCACGTGCTCACAAATCTGCTCTAAATTCACATCCGCATGAAAGGTTCTGAAATAGCCGGCTTCTTTTAACGATTTAACTCGCTGAAAACAAGCACTAGGTGAAAGGTTTACTTTTTCAGCTAATTCAATATTGGTCAAATCCCCCTCAAGATGTAGGGTCGCCAATATTTTTTTGTTGTAACTATCAATCTTTACTTTCTTTTTCATTTTCAGAAACCTAGTGTTATTTTATCTATGGTTTTCGCTACCTATAGTGGATTATCCATGATTAATTTGCAAAATGTCCCGTGTTTCCTCTCAAAGCGACAAATTTTTACTGCATTTTTGCTGCATTACAAAATATTATTTTCTGCCAAAGTCCCACAATGGTTATAACGGATCACACAAATGCATAATAACTACATATTTATGCAATGAAGCCTATGAGGGCCAAAATATGAGTCATACTAATCGTCGTTTTTTCGCAAAATCAATATTAGCCACTGCGGTGGGTTTATCGCTTGTTAGTTCAGCCCACGCTGAGAACAATGAGCCACAAACTGTTGAAGCCACTAGCGGAATAGAGCGCATCGAGATTAGTGCTCGTGGCCGTGTAGAAACCTTACAGAATGTACCAGACTCGGTAACCGCGTTTAGTGCTGATATGATCCAAAACCAGCGTATTGAAAATTTCAGAGATGTTGCCGATCTCACGCCTAATTTAAGCCAGTTGGACAACTTCAGACCAGGCCTTGCCCGTATCACTATCCGCGGCTTAATTACCCCGCAAGTGGGCGATGCGCCGCTGGCTTTTGTGGTTGATGGGGTCACCGCACCCGATTTAGAATTTATTAACCAAGATTTAGTCGACATTGAGCGTATTGAAGTCATGCGCGGTGCACAGGGTGCACTTTACGGTAAAGGCGCCATTGGCGGCGCAGTGATTGTCACCACAAAAAAACCAACCGAAGAGTTAGAAGGCACCATTAAAGGCTCATACGGTAACGGCAATACCTATAATTTAAATGGCGTGGTATCGGGCGCGCTTAATGATGACAGCAGTGCATTTTTCCGTGTTGGCGGTTATACCAAAAACTCTGATGGCTTAATTGATAACGTGTTTTTAGATGAGCCAGCAGATTACTTTTCAGAAGACTCAGTGTTTGCCCAGCTTGAATTTGATCTCACTGACGACACCAGTTTAAACCTGCGCGGCCGTTACACCACCAGCGATGCCGGCTTTGCTTATTATCAAGGCGTCACTGAAGACAGTGCGGAAGACTTTGATATTGGCACCTCGCAAAACATCCGTAATAACGATCAACGTGATGTATATGAAGTCAGCGCCAAACTTACCCAGCATTATGACTTAGGTACCTTTGACTTTATCACTGCTTACAGTAGCTCTGAAAACAAACACTTTTACGATGGCGATTACTCCGCCGACCCGACCTTTATTGATGAAGATGATTTTTTCCGTGCCCCTTTTGGCACTGAAGGCTTATTTGATGTGAAATCACTGACGGTTGAATCACGCTTTACTTCTCAAAGTGATCAGGATTTAAGATGGGCAGTGTCAGCTTTCTATCAAGACAAGAAACGTGACAACACCATTAACTTCTTTGACGACTTCTTAGGCGATGTGCCGCTAGACAGAGACGATTTTACCGATGAGATGATGTATCTAACCATCGCCGATAAAAACAGCAGCAAAGCCTGGGCATTATCAGGTCAAATTAACTACGACATTACTGACAAGTTAGAATTAACGGCAGCGCTACGTTTTGATAGCGACAAACGTGAGTCTTACGACCCTAACTTCCCTGTTGATACGTTTGCAGAGGATACCTTTAGCCAATGGCAACCTAAGGTGACTTTAGCTTATCAAATGAATGAGGAGTTGCTGCTTTATACTGGCTACTCAAAAGGTTTTAGAAGTGGAGGCTTTAACGAGCCCGCAGAAGGTATAAACCGTGTTTACAATCAGGAAGTGTCTGACAGCTACGAAGCGGGTTTTAAAACCACCCTATTCTCAAATAAACTGACCTTAAACGGTGCGTTATTTGTCATCTCCCAATCTGATGCACAAATTACCCAATTTAATGTCGACAGCTTTACCCTTGAAAACCTCGCCATTGATGACGTGCTCACTAAAGGCGCTGAAATCGAATTAGGCTGGGCTGCGACAGAAAACCTCAATGTACGTTTTAATGCAGGTTATATTGACTCAGAAATAAAAGAGTTTACAGATAGACCTGAGCTTGAAGGTGAATCACAAGTATGGGTGCCAGAATATACTTATAGTTTATCTGCAGATCATTATTTCCCTATTAGCTCAAACTGGTCACTGGTATCTCGAGCTGATATTCAGGTGCAAGGGCCACAATATTTTGATATTGAAATCCCACATGTTACTTCGTCAACCTTCACCTCAATTAATGCTGGGGTCGGTTTGAAGTCTGACGATTGGACAGTGCAGCTATATGTCAATAACTTAACTGACGAGCGCACCATTGAAGATATCTTCTTTTATGGTGATGGCGTAACCGATTTAGCCCGCATGCCTAATAAACCGAGAACATATGGTATCGAAGCGATTTATAATTTCTAAGGCAAGACATCCTCACTCCCATACAGGCCTCTAGATTAGGGGCCTATTTTTACAAGTAGAACTTATGCCTAACCGTCTGACACCTAGCGCTGAATACTGCGCAAGAAACAACCAAGAACACAGCCCTAAGCCAAGCTCTGAATATAGCTCTGAATATAGCTCTAAAAATAGTGCAAACAATGATCTATTTGATGATTATGCCACTCGCCCCGTGCCGCAAGATAAAACCGTCGGCGGCGTGCGCATTGGCATGATAAACGGTGGATTGGCATTTGCCGTGCCGGGTCTAATCACCGGGCTTGAGCTTGGCGGCGCGTTAGGCCTTAGCCAAAGTATTTACGCCTTTATTATTGGCGGCATTATTTTGTCAGTACTTGGCACTGTCACTGGCTTAGTTGGCATGCACAACCGCCTAACCTCATGCATGACCATGAAATTTGTCTTTGGCCGCAAAGGAGCAAACCTGCTCAGCCTTGCGTTTGTATTATCTTTACTGGGTTGGTATGGGGTTAACATCAATCTGTTTAGCGAAGTCTCTCAAGCCCTGTTTCAACAGTTATTTACTGTGACAGTGCCATTGTGGCTATTAGAAGTATCAGCCGGAATGTTAATTACCCTCACCACTATTTGGGGCTTTAAGCTGATTGAAAAGCTGTCCAGTTTATTCGTGCCGATTCTATTTATGTTAGTGGCTTATATGCTCTATAAAAGTGTCGGTTATGTCATCGCCCCAGATGCAGTTACTCAGTTTAACAGCATTGAACTCACCTTTGGTGAAGCGGTATCAGCCGTTGTCGGCAGTTTTATTGTCAGCGTGGTATTAATGCCTGACTTTAGCCGGTTTGCAAAAACCACCAATGACACCATTATCGCTTCATTTCTGCCATTTTTAGTACTCAACAGCTTCGTTTATATCGCTGCAGCCATGGCAGGTATTGCGGTGCAACAAAGTGATATTCTGGCTGTCATGCTCACATTAGGCATTGGCACTTTAGCGTTTATCTTGCTCATCATGTCGAGCTGGGTCACCAACGTGGTCAATTTATACAGCGCCGCGCTGGGTTTTAACGCCATAAATATTAGCTGGAAAGAATGGAAAATCATCGTGGTTTCAGGCGTATTAGGCACGATTATCGCTTCATTTAATTTACTGGCTAATTTTACTGACTTCTTATTTAGCCTATCGATTATCTTCACCCCTGTTGCGGCGATTTATGTGGTGGATTTTTTCATCGTACGTAATAAACAATCTTACCTGTTAAGTGAATTAAGCCAAGTTGCGGCGGTTAATTACCTTGCCGTTATCGCCTGGGCTGTGGGAATTGCAACCTCAATGCTGACCAATCATGGCCTAATCACCATCACAGGTATTGAAGTATGCGACGCCATTTTAGTCACCGCGCCAACCTACTATTTATTGATGCAAGCTTTTGCAAAAAAATCCATTGCTTAAGCCAGTAAATACATAGGAATGTTTTTGCTTCGCGGCACAAATGGAACACAAATTTTGCAGCGTTGGCATAAGATCAACACCATAAAAAGTTTAAGTTTAAGAGCTATTATTTATGAAAACACTAACAAGAGTTGACCTATCAGATATCTTGCACGGCTGCGCTATATTAGGCACAGGCGGTGGCGGTGAGCTAGATGAAGGCTTTTACTATATTGATAAAGCACTGGCTGAAGGTAAGACATTTAAGCTTGTTAGTGTTGATGATGTGCCCCAGGGCAAAAAGATTTGCACCCCCTATATGCTAGGGGCATTATCACCAATGACACCTGAAGAAGAACAGCAATATACCCGCTTACCTAAAAGCAGCAGCTCATCGATTATGACCGCATTTAGACGGTTAGAAAAATACACTGGCGATGAGTTTTATGGCACCATTTGCTGTGAATTAGGCGGCTCAAATACCGCTATTTCGTTTTACGTGGCCGCCATGGCTAATGGCTATATTATTGATGCCGATGTGGCAGGTCGTGCGGTACCTGAAATAACCCATTCAACCTACTATTTCAATAACATCCCTGCTGCGCCCATTGTCACCGCCAACGAGTTTGGCGAATGCTTTATTTGTGAAAATGTTATTGATGATTTACGCGCCGAAAACGTGGTAAGAGCCTTATCGATGATAAGCCGTAACGACATTGCTGCTATCGATCATGCGATGCCCATAGAGCAGGTTAAAGATGCGGTGATTAAAGGCACCATATCTAAGTCACTTGAAATAGGTAAAGCCTACCGGTTAGCCAAAGAAAACAACCAAGATATCGCCGATGCCATTGCCAGCCATGGTGGTGGCTATGTGGCCTTTAGAGGCTCGATTGCCAAATATCAATTTAAAACCCAAGACGGTTTCACTCTTGGAGACATATTTATTGAAGGCACAGGCCAACATCTCAATGACCGTTACCATATTGAAGTAAAAAATGAGAATTTAGTCAGTCGCTTAAATGGCGTTGTTGATGTCACTATTCCTGATTTAATTTGCTGCCTAGACATGGATAGCAATAGCCCTATCACTAACCCCAATGTCAGTTATGGCGTCAATGTTGCCGTTATAGTACTGCCAGCACCAAAAGAGTTTGTCACCGAAAAAGGCTTACAGGCTTTTGGTCCCGCTTACGTAGGCATAGATGCGCCCTACCAAGCTGCGGTAGAGCGTCATTTTATGCAAGCGACTCATTTTGAAAACCATGACTAAATGCTTAAACAGGTTAAATTAATTTCTAGCTAAATTAAGTGCTTAAATGCTCATAAATAAAAGCTAAATAGAAAATATGCGAAATGAACCTATTCATTTAACCATCATTAGGTTCATTTAATAGAGCAATAACCACAATTACTGCCACTGTTACCAAGCAATAATGCCACTGACAAATTGATCTTCCACTTTCTGCTACTTTGCCTGCTAGTTAAAGGTGATTTAGATGTTTTTCTGTCTATTGAGCTGTACAAAAACGTTCACTGATTGATAAGCATTTCCTCCATTGGATTAAGCTTTTAATACCCCATATAATTTCAAAAATAGGATTTTTATCTCACTTTAAGTTCTAAAAAGTATCGCTACTGATATTACCGCTATCTCGAGATACCTAATGTGAAGTCACCACAGTTGAACTAATCAATAAAGAGCTAACAACAGTCTAACCACTCGGTAAAACTAAACCATCACGCTTCCTATGGGATTAGTTAAAACCGCTATTTCGCCGAAACATAACTAACGCTGATGCTTTTTAAAGGATGTTTGCTAATATTAATTTAGTAGAGCAAGGATTGAGCTTATTAAACTAATAGAAAATCAGCATTTACTCGACTAACAGTAGCGCTGTGTTAGCAGCCCTAATTAGTTCGCGTAAATGGGATTATAGAAGGGTTATAAATGGAAATTTCAGACCTCATTGTGTCCCAACATGACGTTAAAGGCAAAATTTTGGTGGTCGATGACCAAATTGTTAATGTCAAAATAATTAAAAAATTATTGCAAGAAGACTATGATATTTTCATGGCGACCGATGGCGATCAAGTCATCGATGTATGCATGGGTTTACAACCAGATATGGTATTACTTGATATAGAAATGCCGACAGTAAATGGTTTTGAAGTATGCAAACAACTCAAAGCGAATCCACTCACGGCCAATATCGCCGTTATATTTATTACAGCTCATTTTGAAGAAGCCACTGAGGTAAAAGGACTTCAACTTGGCGCAGTAGATTTTATTCATAAACCTATTAACCCCATCATCACCAAAACCCGAGTTAAAAATCAATTGAGGCTCAAACAGCAATCGGATTTATTGCGCTCTTTTGCCATGTACGATGCGTTAACGGGTGTCGCTAACAGACGCCAGTTTGACCAGCGTTTTGCCGCAAATTGGCGCCATTGTGTTCGTGAAAAAGAGCCTATTTCCATCATCCTGTTAGATATTGATGTCTTTAAGCAATACAACGATAACTATGGCCACCAGCAAGGAGATAACTGCCTAGCCCAGGTTGCCAAAACAATACAACAGACACTGAAACGTCCTTGTGATTTAGTGGCACGTTACGGCGGTGAAGAATTTGTGTGTATTTTGCCACAAACTGATTTTTGTGGCGCTGAACATAAAGCCAAATCAATTGTCGATAACATCAACGCCCTAAAAATCGAACACGGCTTTTCAAATGTATCAGACTACATCACCATCAGTGCAGGCGTAGCTACCGTTGTACCTCATAAGGAAATGCAGCAAGGTATGTTATTGGAACTTGCTGATAAGCAACTGTATCTTGCTAAATCGAATGGAAGAAACCAAGTCGCCAGCATAGAAATAAGCAATATTTCCTAGTGGTTATTATTTGTGATTTAACAGAATAGTTGGACATAAAAAGTATAACTAATGGCATAAAGCTCATTTAGATTAAGTTTTTCATCACTGGTTTAGGAAAATATAAGCGATTTTGAAATGCAAATGAGCGCTAGCTCGAGTTTTTTAAATATTATTGGTGAATTACCCGCATAATGAGGTAGTTGCGACTATAGTTTATTATAAGCTTATGAATGGATTCGGGATGCTTTATGTCATTAGGACAATTTTTAAGGCCTTATGCCAAACTTTTATTGATTACATTGTCAGGATATACCTTTGTTTTTGCCGGTTTGCTGTCATTCGCATTTCAATTAAACAATGAGATACATGACTTTACTTCTCAAACCAATAAAATCTACCAACACCCTTTTCAAGTCAACGCCGCTGCGCGTATTTCACGACAATCAATTACAACCCTAAGAAACCAGCTACTCTATGGCCTCATTGACCAAAGTAATATTAGGCGTGACACCTTTGTTGTTGAGACCGACAAAATACAAACTACATTGGCTGATAATTTAAACATCATCCAAACAAATTTTTTAGGTGATATGACCAAAGTCACTGAGGCAATTTCATTTACTTTACAGCTTCAGCGCATTCAACAAGATATTATTGAATTGCTTATAAACCATGACATTACAAATGCTGAAAAACTGATAAAAAATCAGGCTACCCCCTTGTATCAAGCTTTAATGAATAGAATGGACTATATCGTTGACTACTCTTCAAACAAAGCGGCTAATTTAGTAATACAGGCTCAACAAAGAAGTGAAAAGTCACATACTACATTGTGGATCCTATTTACTGCATTTTCACTATTTACGATTTTGTCAGGCTGCATTACAGCCTCAATGGTCCTAAGAAACTTATTTAACCGTGATAGTAGCCTGAGAAAAACGCATGAAGATTTGCGGATTGCTGCAACCGCTTTTGAAACCCAAGAAGGCATGCTGGTCACTGATACCAATAACAAAATATTACGCGTAAATCGCGCCTTTTCTAGGATTACCGGATATGATGCCGATGAGGTCCTTGGTCAAAATCCGAGTATTTTATCTTCCGGCAAACACAAAAAGCCGTTTTACCTACAGATGTGGAAAATAATCAAAGAGCACGGTTATTGGGAGGGTGAAGTTTGGGATAAGAAAAAAAATGGCGATATCTACCCACAAAAGCTCACTATCACTGCGGTCACTGATAATAATTCTGTCATTACCAATTATGTCGGCACCATCTGTGATATCACCCTTAATAAACAAGCTGAGAAAAAAATTGCCGATTTAGCTTATTTTGACCCATTAACTCGACTGCCAAACCGTCGTTTACTTATGGACCGCCTCAATCATTCTTTATTAACAAACAGCCGTCATAACCAAAAAGGGGCATTACTGTTTTTAGACCTTGATAATTTCAAAACCCTCAATGATACCTTAGGCCATGATATGGGAGACATACTCCTAAAAAAAGTGGCAAAACGGCTGGTACAGTGCATTAGAGAAAGCGATACAGTATCTCGTTTTGGCGGCGATGAATTCGTAATTTTAATTGAAGCATTAAGTGGTAAATCCACTATAGCTGCCACGCAAAGCAAAGATATTGCCAAAAAAATACTCGCCTCAATTAATTTACCCTATCAACTAAATGGCCATGATTATTCCATTAGCACCAGTATTGGTATTACTTTAGTTAAAAACAAAAATACCTCCGTTGATGAATTACTGAAACAAGCCGATATCGCCTTGTATAAAGCTAAAGACGATGGCCGCAATTCAATGCGATTTTTTGACCCCCAAATGCAAGCCAATATCTCTAATCGCGTCGCGCTAGAAGCAGAATTAAATCATGCTATTGAAAATAAACAATTTGAACTTTATTACCAAGTTCAAGTAGACAAGCATAACAATCCATTAGGTGCTGAAGCGCTATTGCGCTGGAATCACCCCAACAGGAGTCTTGTTCCTCCGGTAGAGTTTATTCCCGTTGCAGAGCAAAATGGTTCGATTATTTCAATTGGTCATTGGGTATTAGACGCCGCCTGTGCACAACTGCAATTATGGCAGCAAAATAGCTCAACTGAATCACTCACCTTAGCGATCAATGTCAGTGCGAGACAATTTCTCCAAGACAATTTTGTCGCAACAATAAAATCCGCATTAACATACCATAAGGTTCGCCCTGAATTACTGAAGCTAGAATTAACCGAATCAATTCTATTAAATGATATCGATAAAACCATAGTAAAAATGAACCAAATTGCTGCATTAGGCATTCAGTTTTCACTGGATGACTTTGGAACCGGCTACTCATCTTTACAATATTTGAAAAAATTACCTCTTTTCCAACTTAAAATAGATAAATCTTTTGTCGATGGTTTGATTGAAGATAAGTGCGATCAAGAAATTGTCCGCACCATCATAGCAATGGCACATAATTTGGGTTTAACCGTGATAGCTGAGGGGGTAGAAGATGAATCACAGCGACAGATTTTATCAAAAGAAGGCTGCAGTCACTATCAAGGATATTTGTGTGGCAAACCTGAAACTATCGATAAATTTGAAGCTCGATTTTCACAACCTGATACGTCATCAACACCAGTAGCATTAACCGCCCTTTTTAACTGATTCAGTTTTAAAGGTTAATCAGAATAATTATCTGTCGTGATAGGAATTAACTTTTCAATAACTATCTAAAGCGATATCAGTTTGCAGAAAGCTTACCTTTGCAGATAAACCTTCATTCCTAAGCTTAGTGAATATATTGATAAAACTAAATGACCACTAACGCTGGATGAAATTATTATATCTTAATAACTATAAGTTAACCCTATTCGAGTACGTAGCTCACGATCAGGGCTATCATTACTGACATTAATATCACCAAATTCAACATAAGGTGTCCACTGGCCTATCTTACGAGCTACGGTTAGATTCAACTCATAATTGGTATCACCATTGTCATAAATATTGTAATCAACGGCCTTATATAAATCAGCTTCAAAACCAAATTTCCAATCGTGAGTGGTATAACCAAAACCTGTGGTCAATCGATGACGCTGCTTATCAACATCGGAATTATTTCTATAAAAGTCATGACGATAACGAGCTGTAATGGTTAAACCTTGAATGCTGTCAACGGCATAGTTTACTCGAATTTGCGGTTTATAGGTCATTCCTTTTTCACGGGCCTCAATGGGCATCCCTGGCACTATGGTCCAGTTATCGTTAATTTTAAAGCGATAATCTAAACCTAACTCCCAACCATTATTTTGGCTAGACTTCCTATCAGAACCATCTACAGGCTTAAATTTTAACTCGCCACTATAATTAAAATTACCAATACTGCTACCTATTTTGACCCGAGTCGACTCACCAGACTCAGCTCGAAATTCTTGACGAACGTTAAATGATGCAGCAGAAACGGTAGAGCAAGTAAACAGAGCGACACAGCCACACAAAAGCAGATTTTTAGCAGTCATTACAATAAACCCTCACATCATAGCTATGATACATCGAATTAAAAAGCCACTCATGTACCCAGTATAAATTCAATTAACAGCCTTAATAAGTAATACAATATTGTAAAATAGCACAGGTTTGTAAATTGAGATCTAGATCAAAATGATATAAACCACAGCAAAAACTCGCTAATTTACCGCCTATTTGCTTGCGAATGTTACACATTCGTTCAACATAAGAGCGTAAACCCCTTGAGATGTAAGCAAAGGCGCCACAAGTTGTTACCAACCTATTATCAGCACTGTTAGGAATAGTAGCCTTTTGTATTACAAATTTGCAATTTAGGCACAGAGGTTATTTATAAAGCGCAAAAGTAACATGTAAAAAACACGCTGGTGATATGTAGAAATTCGACAGTAAAATATTGGCGATGAAAATGGCTTGCTTACGTTTTTAGCTTAAGTGCTAGCTATTATTGAGTATCGCTTAAGATTTGCATCAGGATTAAACAAGCCAATGTCCCTATCAGCATTTTTAAATAATAAAAATTTAAGCAAAGACCATAATAAGCTTATTTTAACGAATAGCCGGGCTGCATCTTTTTCACACTAAACAATAAAGCGGGTAATACCGTTAAACTGTAGAAAAGTAGAAAGCCGATGGCGATGGTGAGTAAAAAACCAATGCTATACATACCTCGGTGATCGGCCAGTAACAAAGAACCAAAGGTCGCCATTGTGGTTAGTGAACTTAGTACTGCCGCTCTTGGGGTTGATGATTGATAAAAGGCCCTCGCAGATCCCACCGCCCGAAAGCGCTCAACGATGTGAATACCATTATCGACCCCCAAGCCAAATATCAATGGAATGACAATGATGTTGGCCATATTTAGCGCCTGTCCACTCCAATGGGCAACAGCCATAGTTGATAAGGTGGTTAATAACAGCGGTATAAAAGTCAAAATAACATCGCGCTTATGTTTTAGCGCTAGCAACAAAATGACGGCTATCAGTAATAGTGAATAAGTGATTGCCTGCAAAAATGCGTTAATAATAATATTACCCACTTGCTGCTCGGCTACAGGTCTTCCGGTTGCATTGGGCGCTACGTCTTGTACAAGCTTAATAAATCTATCCAGCTGTTTCACATCACGCATATCGCCAGCAGGGTAAGCCACCACTAATAAATATTGCTCGTTTTTATATCGCTGAGCTAACACCGTAGGAATATCATCATAGCTTGGAATTGGAGCTTGCAATAACTGAGTTAAACTTTGCTGCATAACTTGTAATGGCGCCAATGCATGTTGATTAATTTGACTCACAAGGGTGAATTCATCATTATTTTTAAGCCAATCTAAGGTACGTTGCGCAATCACGCCTTGGGCATAATCAGCTCTGACTAGGTTTTGTTGCAAGCTTGCAAGGCTATCTAATGACTCTATTGGCGCATTGGCGGCTGCTAATGTTTGCAACAATGCTGCCTGTTTGGACGCGCGATCAGTGGCTAAAAAAGAGTTGATTGAAATCACATTGCTCACTTCAGCTAAACCAGACAATTGTGATTGCCACTTGGCCGCTTGTTGTCGTGATGTCGCTAGCATCATCATTTGATAGCTTGAGGTTAAGCCTTGTTGTTGAATTTCTTCAAGGGTTCTAACCGATTCAGACTTCACCGATTTTAATACCAAAGTCGAGAAATCAAATTCCATTTTACTGGCACCATAGCCAGAAATAGCTAAGGCTATCACGGCCAAAAAAACTACCATTTTGTGATGTTTAGGCAACCAGAAATCATCGTCGCTGGCATATTGGAACTGAGTATCACCCTCTTCAGTCGCTATGTTAGCCTTAAAACCATGCGCTCGAGGATAGCCACAAATAAAGAAAAAAGTCGGAATAACGATAAAGGTTGCCAGCAACCCCATTGCCATCCCCGCCGCTGAAATAACCCCTAATTCAGCAAGCCCGGTATAAGCTGTAGGATAAAAGCCAAGAAACCCTATGGCAGAGGTTAATGCGCACAAACTAAGTGGCGTAAAAGTGCCGCGAATTGCCGCAATCAAGCTGGCATAATTGGTAGGCTGTAGTGCTTGCTCTTCTCGTAATCGCAGACAAAAATGAATCGCAAAATCGACACCTAAACCAATAAACATCACCAAAAATACAATGGAAATGCTGTTGTATGAACCAACCAAAAATAATCCAAGTGCGAGCGTCCACACCAACCCAATAATCACGGCCACATAGCTGGCAACGATTATGCGCAAAGAGCGAATACCAAATCCCAATACTACAATCAAGCCTATCAGCGACATGGTCCCCGCTAAGGTTACGCTATTATTGGCGTCACTGATTTCATCATAGTCCAACGCCGTCTGACCAGTAATGCGAATTTGCACTGCGTCATTATCACTGTATTGATGGATAATATTTTGTGCGGTTTCGATGATATATTTATTCGGCTGTTTTTGATCGTTTTGAGGCTGTGCATTTAAGGTGATAATTTGATAAATAGTACCACGACTTGGTGGCATCAATACCTCAAACCAGTCAACACTGCCCTGCTTTGCCGCCAGTTGGTTTAATACGTTAATTAACAGCTTCGCGGCTTTAATGTCATCAGTTTCAATAGCATGATTTAATTGTGCTAATAATTGTATCCCAGCATCATTTTGCCCAGTAGTGCCATTAGCTTCAACTGACATGACCGCCTGAAGTTTTGGCATTATGCTGGCAACATTGGCATTAAAATCAATAAAGTCTTGCTCGGGTAATAACCACAAGGCTTGCTGCTTAAGCCATGGCAAGGTTGCTGGCGCAAATACGTCGTTAAATAAGGGCTGTGCAGAAAAGTCTGCTTGTAGCGCTTCAGTCATAGTTTGTACTTGCTGATGATTGTCACCAGAAACCACAATGACCAGACCATTTTCAGAGGCGCCAAATTCATTTACCGTCTTAGTTAAGTTGTCCTTCCATGGGGCATTTTGTTGAACGAGACGATCTAGGTTGGAGTCAACCACGAAATTATTTTTACTGTAGATAATAGCAATGGTGGTCATTAGCCCAATAAAGAGCAATGACAATATAAACGGCAATGTTTGTTTTGAAAAAAACCAATGTTTCACAAGTGAGCTTCGCAGATAAAGTGGATAGCGACATTATAGTCTTGATAATCATCCATGTGGCAATGACATAAGCAACAACAATGATAATTTGTCATTGGGAAAGGCTGTAATGAACATATGTATTAATGTGCATTCGCAGTCAACGTCAGCACAAAACACTATTGCTCAATGACAGCATTGCTCAATTACAGCACCGCTGGATAACGCCATTCAACACCAAACCAGTTGTGGTAGGCCATTTAAATCCAGTTTATCGCCATGGGCTGCTATCGCAAGCGCTTGGGGGGCAGATGATTTATCTTGCTGTATTGCATCCACTAACCCTTGCTGCGCCGTGGTTTCACCGTGGACTAATATCAATGGTGGTTGATGATTAAAATGACGATACCAGCGCAGTAATTCAGCTTGATCGGCATGGGCAGACAAGCCGCCTATGGTATGCAACTTAGCAGCAACTTTAACCGATTTCCCGCGAATTGTCAGTTCAGGCTGACCATCTACCAGCGCTCTGCCCGGCGTGCCTTCTGCTTGATAACCACAGATAATGACATCACATTCTGGGCGCCATAAATTATGTTCGAAATGACAACGAATTCGCCCGCCGTTACACATTCCACTACCAGCAATGATAATCAGCCCCTGATGTACTTCGTTCAGCAGCATTGACTCATCGGTGCTTTGGGTAAACTCAACATTAGATAACAATGGGTGCTCACCTGGATGCATGCGGGTAAAGCGTTTAAAGTCTTCATCCATTAACGGGTAATTATTGATATACACTCGGGTCGCCTCAATAGCCATCGGGCTATCTAAGCAAATTTTCCAACGAGACAAATCCCACTCTTTGGCATACAAATGAAATAAATACAGCAATTCTTGTGCTCGCCCCACCGAAAATGCTGGTAGCAATATATTGCCGCGACTTTCGGTTATCGCTTTGGCAAAAATTTGTTTTAACTCAGCAATGGTTTCATCCCAACTACGGTGTAAACGGTTACCATAAGTACTTTCCATTAAGACTAAATCAGCATTATCAATTAAGGTAGGGTCTCGTAGAATCGGCATGCCTGCGCGGCCAAGGTCACCACTAAAGACTATGGTTTTCTGCTGACTGCCCTCACCTAGTTGTAACGAAACAATAGCCGAGCCTAAAATATGCCCAGCATCAAACAGTCTTACACTAACATGTGGCACGATTGGGTTTTCGACTTGGTAATCGAGCGGCACGAACTGCGATATCGCCTTATCAACATCTTGTTGATCAAATAAAGCGGAGATTGGTTCGAGCTGTTGTTTCTTACGCTTCTTATTCAGCCGTTCATTATCGCGCTGCTGCAGCATGGCGGCATCTTTTAGCATTACAGTGCACAGTTCAGCAGTGGCTTTATTGGTATAAATAGGGCCATCAAAACCTAACTTTGCTAATAAAGGCAAACGGCCGGAATGATCAATATGGGCATGACTTAAGACCACCGCATCGATAGTGCTTGCCTCAAAAGCAAACGGCTCATGATTTCGCAGTTCAACCGCCCTGCCACCTTGAATTAAACCGCAATCTAACAACACTTGTTTACCGTCGATAGTTAATAAATGACAGGAACCTGTTACCTCTTGAGTTGCCCCTAAAAAACGCAGTGTCATTTCCATGGTAACTTCCTCAGTTTTCCCTTGAGTCGTTCCTTAATCATAGACTATGACAATAAATTAGATGCGAATAAGCCATTGGTAAGTGCATATAATTAACAGATAGAGAAGTGCTAAGAAAGTGAGTATGGAGAAAGAGTCAATAAGTTAAAAACACACAGGCAACAACCCACTTAAAGTAAGTGATTAATAGCCCTTTAACCCGATAGGATCTATTACAACAATCAAACGAGAAAGGCTATTTTTGTAATTTAAGTCAGTTACTTAGTTGCATCAACTGCATCAATTACAATAGTGCCCTAGCGGCGTGATATACATTGGCTGATAATATTAAGATTAAACTCATGTTCTCTCCAAAACGGCGAGATTTATCGGTGAAATGATTGAGTTGTTTTGTGGTTGGCTAGCTACATTTTCACTCGTGTTAGCTTGTTGAGTGAGATAGTTAAGCAAACAACTGCTGTAATTAGATGTGGCCTTTGCCACTTGTGAGCCATCATCAGTGCGGATTAAAATAGTATCACCCACTGCAAACTCGCCTTTTACCGAAAGAATGCTAGCACTGGTGATCACATCATCATGCTGACTAATCGCTGCATGTTGATCTTCAATCACCACCTCACCTCGCTCGCGGACAGTATGAGTCATCCAATGCTGCTCTGGTGACATCGGGGTTTTACAAGACACAAAATGCGAGCCTGGGTTTTCATCTTGCAGCAAGGCGCTAAAAGTTTGATGATTAAAGCCATTAACTACATAAGTATCAATGCCATGAGCAACCGCTTTTTCAGCCGCCTCTATTTTGGTTTGCATGCCGCCAGTGCCCATTGAGCTGGTTGCACCGCCTGCCATTTGATAAATAGACTCGTCAATAACATCAATGGTTTTAATCAATTTAGCATCAGCATGTTGCTGGGGGTTTTTATCAAACAATCCATCAACGTCAGTACAAAGGATTAAGCCATCTGCCCCTGTTGATGCCGCAACCATAGCGGCGAGATTATCGTTATCGCCAACTTTTAACTCTTCAGAGGTCACCGTATCGTTTTCATTTACGATAGGTAATACCCCATGCTCCAATAAGGATTCTATGGTTTCTTTAATACTGGCATAGCGTTCTTTATTACATAAATCAGCATGGGTCAGAAGAATTTGCGCAGTGGGAAAGTCAAATAACTTATCCCAAACTGCCATCATATTGGTTTGTCCGGCTGCTGCCATGGCCTTTTTTAGGGCAATTGACGGTGATTTAATATCAATCCATTGACGACCAGCAGCAACTGAACCCGAAGAAACCAAAATAACTTGCTTTCCCTGCTTACGACAACGAAGTATAAATTGCGCAATACTCAGCAGGTGATGCGAACTACAACCGTTGTTTTCAGGGGCAATTAACGCACTACCCACCTTTATCACCAATCGTTGATTGGATTTAATAGACATGAGTAGACCTTATGATAATTGTTGAATTAATTGATGATTAACATCTTTAAATGTTTTTTGGATCTCAGCAGATGGCGCTTTGGTTATTAAACTCACTAACCAAATCGATACTGCACTGATGAAAAAGCCCGGCAGCATTTCATACACTACACTGCTTAAGGTTTCACCATTAGCTAATACAGGTGCAAAAATCCAAAATAATACCGTCACAGTACCAGTAATTATGCCGGCTAAGGCCCCTTCATAAGTCACCTTTTGCCATAACAAACTAAATAAAATCAGCGGACCAAATGCCGCGCCGAAGCCTGCCCAAGCATTACTGACAATAGATAAAATACTACTCGATGGGTTCATTGCGATAAAAGATGCCACAACAGCTACACCAAATACGCAAAGTCGGCCAATATTCACCGCTGTTTTATCAGATACTGCTTTTTTGCTGTAAGCACGATAGATATCTTCTGTCAGTGAACTTGAAGACACTAGCAATTGTGAAGAAATGGTACTCATTACCGCCGCTAGAATTGCCGCTAATAAAAAACCGCCAATTAAAGGATGAAATAACACTTCAGAAAAGAAAATAAAGATAGTTTCAGGATCGGCAAGCGTGACTTCAAATTTACGCGTATAAGCCACCCCCGTTAAACCCGTCGCTAAAGCGCCAATAATGGTCACTGTCATCCAGCTCATACCAATCCGGCGAGCTGTTTTGATATTTTTAACAGAGTCTATCGCCATAAATCGAACAATAATATGCGGTTGACCAAAATAGCCCAGTCCCCATGCCAAGCTAGATAGCAGCGATACCAGAGTTAAACCAGATAAGCTTTCACTAAAAGAAGGAATCGTCTCAAGTGAATAATTCATCATACTTGATGGACTATCAAAATGCGTGAACGCCACAACAGGCACTAAAATAAGGGCAATAAACATAATCACACCTTGGACAAAGTCTGTCATGCTTACGGCTAAAAAGCCGCCCATCAAGGTATAAGCCACCACCACTAGCATGGTAATAACAACGCCAGTTTGATAGTTCATTGCAAACGCGGTTTCAAATAACTTACCACCGCCAACAAGACCTGCTGAGGTGTATAAAGTGAAAAATATGATGATGACTACAGCTGAAATGAGGCGAATAACACCATTTTCTTTATCAAATCGTTTACCAAAAAAATCTGGCAAGGTTAACGAGTCATTGGTTTTTTCGGTGTACAAACGCAGCTTAGGCGCCACAAGTTTATAGTTAGCCCATGCGCCAATCACTAAGCCTAGTGCAACCCAAATAGTATCAAACCCTGAAACAAAAATGGCACCGGGTAATCCCATTAGCATCCAACCACTCATATCAGATGCACCAGCAGATAATGCGGTCACTTGAGGGCTAACTTGGCGGCCGCCAAGCATATATTCAGAAAGATTAGCTGTGGATGTTTTTGCGGCGTAGATACCGATAGCTAACATGAGTACAAAATAAACCCCTAATGAAATATAGGTATATTCCATTATTTACCAGCTTTATTTATTTTAGTTAGCGGATAAAAAATATAAGTACTAAGAATTAACCATAAACATATTAATCCCACTGTATGTTTCGCTATTTCAACTGAACGTGTTGTTAATTGTTGCAGATAACTGGGACTGTCACATGAACTGGTTTCGCCTTGCATTTAATTCTACCTCTAATAATTAGTACTCTAACTATTATTTTATAGACTTATTACACTAAGATCAACCGAGCAAATTCCAAGCTGATATTTTACAGTAGCTTAATGACCGCTAATTCTTACGACATGAAAATAAATCATTTGAGTTAATCCCATTTTTGAAAAGTGGTTATTGTTTAAAAGCAAAAATGGTTAGTATTCGACTCGAAAGCAGCTAAGACTTATTGCTAATAGACAATATGGACTGATAAAAAATAAGGTTAGTGTTATCCTACACTCATGGCTAATAACTAGAAGAAGCAATGGAAAAATACGAAGAACTATTAATATCGATACGTAAAGTGATTCGAGCAATTGATTTGCACTCAAAACAGTTGAATAAAAAGTCTGGTATAACCGGGCCTCAATTAATGATCATGCAAGAAATCGCCGGTATTAATGGTGTTACAGCGAGTCAAGTGGCTAAAAATATCAACTTGAGCGCTGCAACTGTGACTAACATTTTAGACCGCTTAGAAAGCAGAAATTTAATTCAAAGAGTCCGAAGTGAGCAAGATAAAAGACGGGTTAGTTTATATTTATCTGATGAGGGCAAGGCTTGTTTACTTGAAGCGCCAAAGCCATTGCAGGAGCATTTTATTCAAAATTTCTGCGCATTAGAAGAATGGGAACAGTCTCAGCTTTTATCATCAATGCAACGTATTGGCTCTATGATGGATGCCAACGAACTCGATGCAGCGCCAGTACTTGAGGTCGATCCCATTTATAAAAGCACTGAATTACCTGCAGAATAACCATCACAATGGTTTAAGAATATAGCCAATTGATAAAGTAGAGGGGTAAAATGGAACTTATAATATCCCTCTATTTACGTAAATCAGCCTCCACAGTCAAAGTTCTGAGTTCAGATAATCACTGCAACGCTATAACGAAGATTGCCTGCCACTAATCTTAAAGTTCACTCAGCATGATGACAGGCAGTCATAACTCTTAAAAGCTCAACCTGATTGAAGTGACTGCTTTCCGTTACTTTCGTTAACCCCCTTCCCATATAGAATTTTAAGGCCAATATTCAGGCCTAATTCCAGGTGGCGCATGCCCACCTGGTTCTTTACCTATGGATCAGAATGTACTGACCTTTATCAAAAAAATGAATGAGACAAAAAAAATCAATTGAAAATAAAAAAGTCCACCAGCACAAAGCAGGCTTTGTACTGGTGGACTTTTATTAAGCCCTTGTAATTGGGCTAATTTAATCTTTACCATTTATTTCTAAGCTATATATTTCTCAAATTTTAACTCAAAAATAAACCTTCAAAAGCTTAAGATTGACGTCGACGCCATAACAGCGGTAATAACATTAGCAAGCCAGCGCCTAAACTACCTGCACCATCAGGCTTGCTCCAACCACTCTCTTGTTGGTTTTTCACATCAATACTGACATTGGTGCTGTATTGCTCTTCGCCATCACTCACGAAAAGTGTAAACACTAATGTTTGATCAACATCAACGTCAGGTGCAGTCACACTCAGCACTAAACCATCAGCAGTGTAATCCGCACTCATACCTGAAACTTGTGTCCAGCTATATTGTAATCCTTCAGGTTCATTGGCTATGGCTGCTGTGATCACTGTGCTGTCACCTTCATTTAGCTCTGTGTTGCCACTAAAACTGATATCAAGTGTCAGCGGTACATTAACCACTTTTACATTAACGACTTCAGTTTTCTCTAACAAACCATTACTCACTGTTAAAGTAAACTGCAGTTGCTGATCAGCACTGACTTCAGGTGCTGATAATGTTAAAACAGCATTTGCGCCATCAAACTCTACAGCTGGACCTGATGTTTGTTCCCAGTTAAAAGTGAGTTCTGCATCATCTTTCGCAACCGTTGCAGAAGCATCAATTATTAATGTTTCACCTTCATTAACCATTTCTGGATACTCAATGATGATATCAACATCTAGTTTAGGATTAACTGGGTCGCCACACTGATCGCCATAGACTTCTTGAACCCACTGCGGGTAATCAACGTAAGGGTTACGGTTACCTTGGTAGGTATAAACGGCATCGTTACGTTTTATGTCTGTCGTATCGACAGGATCTTGTTGGTGCCACGTATAAAGAGTACATAACTTGCCATGTAACGGCTCGTTATTGGCAACTTCATCAGCGGTGGTGATGCGATCAATCGCAATTAAATCAGGCATATTGGTATCGTTACCTTGGTAACGTGTATCCATATACATGATCATCCGCGCCACATCGCCTTTGATTTCATCTCTTGGTTCAAAACAACGTGCTGCAGCATCAAGGTAGTTACCTGGTGCTTCAGCTACCTCAGTACCGGTATCGCTACACTCGTTAAAGTCGTAATTACTCCGGGTTGAATTAACTTTAACATTGGTTGGACGCAAATGATGTGCATCGGTATAACCTAGCTGTGACTCACTAGGGAAACCATGACTTTTTGCCCAAATGTGTTCGCGGTTCCAATCAGATGTATTGCCACCGTTATTTTGTTTAGATACTGATTTACCAGTATAAAGTTCAATAACATTGCTACTATTAGATGGGTCTTCATCTGAGTAAGTCAACGCAGTCCACACTTGCTTGTAGGTCAATTGCTGATGACCTGTAGCAATGGCAACCGAGATAGCATTTTTCATTGCTTCAGCATCGTCAAAGTTACCGCTGAGTACATTGGTATAATAAACGTTGGTATCGAAGGTATTTGGATCTGCTACTGGCGTTAACTCTTCACAACCAGAACAAGGTGTAGGATCTGGCTCAGGCTCAACAGGCGTTTCAGTACAAGCAACTTCACCCATACAACCAAGGCCATCTGCAGTATTAACATCAAAGGTTAGCCATTGATTGTTATCACCTGGGAAAGCTGCTGTAGCATCGGTATCACCCGCAGTAATGCTATTTTTACGACGAAGGGTTTTGTCTTTAGTCGAAAAATTTGGGTCGTTTGGGTCTGTCCATTCTGAACCTGGATCTTCACCCAACTTACCTAAGCGATCGATAACCACATCGTCTTTATAAAGGACTAGTGCATCGTCACCATTGAACCAGGTCACTTCCGATTCATCACCAACCTTGAACTCATCTGCAGCGTCTGAGTGATGAAATACACGGCTTTCACCTGCATTTAAAATACCAGATAAAATTTGAGTCTTTCCTGGGGTAGTTGACCCGTTGAAAAATAGGGTAAGTTTATACTCAGAAGCATCTAAATCTAGTGCGCTATCACCAATATTCGATATCTCAATGGCTTTATTGTTACTAGTACCTTTAACATATTCAGTGATTAACAACACACCTGGTTCGGCGACAAAAGTACAGGCAGCCTCACCAATACAGCCTAAGCCATCTACAGTGTCTTTAGGCTCTGTAGTCCAATCATTTTCGTCGAAAATAGCTTTAGAAACCATAGAACTAGAGCTATTGATACGTCGTAATGAAACATCTTTCCCCCAGCCAGCAGGGGTTGGTACTGCACCAACGATATCAATTACTAGGTCACCATTTAATAACCCAACAGCATCGGTTCCATTGTGCTGAAGCTCGCCAACCATATCCGTGACACTAGCATCAAGGTCCAATTCAGCATCAGCATGTCTAACCACTAAAATACTTTTTGCAGGAATTTCTTCATTTGAAAACACGACCATATCTGATGGAGAGGTATCTCCATCTTTGTAGCGAACAAGTTTATAGCCATTTAAAGATTGAGCGGCATCACCGGAATTATAAAGCTCGATCGCTTTATTCTGTCCACCACCTTCAACATACTCGGTAATGATAAGATCAGCATTGGCAGTTGTTGACGCAGCTGCTAGCAATAGGGTAACTGCTTTAGCAACGGCATTAATTTTATTATTCATAGTGTTATCTTTTTATTAGGTGGTGAGGTGTCACCGAAGTGAACACCTCACCTGGGGTTGAACCTATTTGCGATTACGGCGACGAAGAGCTGATAAACCCAGAAGACTTAACAAGCTAAACAAGCCAGTACTACCACCAGTACCATCATGTTTTTCTTCTATTATTTCAGGAACTAACCCATCTCTATTTGCCACTTCAATGTCAAATGATACTGAAGAGCCCTCTACCACTTCACCGTTACGCTCAAGTGCAACTTTAACCTTGTACTCAGCAGATGGAGCACCAAATACTTCAAAGTTAACTAGTGCTTGGCCATCTTTTGTGAGCACCACATTTGGCTCAACCATCTGGCTTAAATCTAGTTTTTCTTTATCGTCTTTTGGTGTCAATTTGATAGTGGCAATATCACCTGCTAAAGCGGCGGCTTTAGTTGGAATTTGATAAGGCACTTTCATCAACTTCTGTAACTTTGGTAGATAAATAGAACGATTTGAATCCGCTTCACCAGGTAAGTAACTTAGTGTGACTAAAGCAGGATCGTGATCAGAAGAGCGGAAATGATCTTCAGCATAGAACTTATTGTATTCATTGCTGTAGTCACCTTTGTACTCATTGTTATAGTCAAACAAGTTAGATTCAGCAGCATTAATGTGCCAATCAGCAGCATCAATAACGCGTTGCTCTAGAGAAGGTGAGACCAAGATATGGTCTAACGAACCAACCTCGTCATTGAACGAGTAACTCCAAGGTGTTTTCCCCTTTTTCTCAAATACTTTAGAGATAATATCGACATACCCATAGCTATCGGTAATCGCGACAGGAGAACCATCAACTTTAAATTGTGGCTTAGCACCAACAAAGGTATGACTTGCTGTCATCAAGGTTTTATTACGTGGGTTTTCTGTTAGTACTAATAGTGGATCTTCTTTAGCGTAAGCATTAAGGTCGCCTAGGATGATTTTATCACCTTCAACTTTCTTAAGTTCTTCTGCTAATTGAACCGCGCCAGAAATTCGGAACTCTGAACACGCACCTTGGTAGTCTAAATCAGGTGCTTTTTGGGTCCATGTGGTAGCGTCACCAAATTCAACACCTTGCCAGTCTTCCCAACAAGTTGAGCCTTTTGATTTGAAGTGGTTAACCGCTAGGGTTAAACGCTTACCAGTCTGGTTAACAAGGAAAGTAACCACAAGTGCATCACGGTGATAGTTTTGACCACTTTCTAAAATTTCACCTTTGCTATCTTTAATGACCTCGTTGTTAACATTAACAATCGTTGGCGCTTTTTGCTGAGGCATCGTAACAACTCGGGTGCGCTCAATACTTAATTTACTTGGACGGTAAATAATACCGGTAGCAATAGCATCAGAACCCAGTGAATCTAACTCATCGAGCATGCCATTGCCGTTGTGATCAAAGCCTACAAAAACGTAACGGTTTTCCGTTGAATATGGCTTATCAAAATTATTGGCATACTCGTCGTTGTAGTAGACGTTTACTTCATTGACTAAATCGGCAATAGCACTTTTCAAGCCATAGCCATTATTTTCAATTTCCATAAATGCTACTGCATCTGCATCTAACGCACGGATAGCTTCAACTAACTTGGTTTTTTGCTGGGTAAACTCAGTATGAGTATCAGCACCACGGCTTTGACCGAATTGGTTCTGATCACCACCAAATGGTGAATTGAAATAGTTGAATAAATTTTGACTGGCGATACGAATAGCAAATTGATCGTCTTCTACCGCTTCAGAAATATCCGGACTATCGGTTCTTGGCAGGTTATGGATAAAGTTTGTGCTGGTTAATTGATTCGTCACTGTTAAGGCGTAATCACCAAAACTGTAACTAATCACCCCTTCCATGCCCACTACACTGTCATCAATGCGGATGTAGTTGTTTTCTGGTGCAACGGCAAAGTTAGGATAATACGGTATTACGCCATCAGAAGCTTTAGTCGCGCTTTCAACAACCAAACGATAATCATCATTTTGTGCCGCTGCGGCTGCTGATTCAGGTGTACCAGGTACGTTTAGCTGATTCGGTTGTAGATTTGGGCGCTTGTAAGCCAAAGTAATATTATTACGGTAGCTGTCGTAGTTAAAACTGAAACTACGTGTTACACGCATATCTTGATTGCCATCTTCAAGCGGATTTATATCTGCTGGCAGATTGACTAACATGCCTTCATAACGATTGAGTGTGGTTTCAAATGAACCACCATCTGATTCCAGCATTTCAATATCAGTAGCCACAGTTGGCGTGAACTCGCTATTGGTCACTTCCCAATCATCGGTCGCTAACTGAGTTTGTCCATAGCTTTCAGCGACTTCACTGCCTAAACAAATCGTGCGGCCAACTAGCTGACTATCTGCACTGCCACTTTCAACAAAAATACCATCTGATGTGAGTGGGTTACCGTCAGCAACTACATCACGTAAGTAAAAGCCTTTTTTAGGTAAACTTACAACAGCAGTAACGACACCTTCAACTGCCACTTTTTCACCTTTTAAAGGTGATGTACCATCAGTACCTTGAATTTGTGCAATAGTGGTTAAATCAGCACAAACAAACGGCTCATAAGCTTCTGCTAAGTTAGGTGTACCCACAGTTGATATATCTAACGGGCTAATAACTTCCCATTGAGAAGCATTAAAGCTTGCTGAAGGAACTGGTGCATTACCTTCACTATCCATACGGCGACGCAGTGTCGTGTCTGGTGCCCACACACTGGTGTTATCCGCAGCCCCTACTCTGTCGATAATGGTTGAACCATTTTTAATGTAGAAGCCATCGTTACCGCTTAAATAGAAATCACTGTAATTACCATTGCCTTCGCCAATAACAAAGCTACCACCATTGTCAGTAATAATTTTTTTATATTCGTCACTTGCAGCAGTATTAAGAACAACAACTGACTTACCTGGTTCTACGGTAATACCAGTTAATAAAGGCTCACCGTCTGCTTTATACATTTGGTTTTCATATTTGCCGTTACCCCATATAAACACCGCGGTATCATCGGTAAAGGTAAATGATTCGGTAGTATGAGTATTGGTAATTTCAACAGAGCCAAGTTCAGCTCCATAATCTTTTTGCACCATTTCGGTGATCAGTAGGTCATTAACGCCAGCGTTAACACCACAACTGAAAATACTGGCGATAGCCAATGAAAGAAAACTTTTCTTCATAGTAAACTCGATATTTTTATCTTTGGAATAGAGCTAGAAGTACATACGCGCATAGGCGTAAGCGGCTTCTGGTGCTTCGCCAACACGGCCTTCAACTGATAACACGATGTCTCTTGCTGGACGGTAGTTGAAACCTAAGCTGGCCCATTGACGATCTTTACCGTATTCAGCTGGAAGTTCGGTGTAGTCATAATTTGGACTTTCTACGTCCCAACCTTCATATTGCTCATGATTTGCTGAAGCGATGAATTCCCATGATTCATTGAAATCATATTTAGCACTGAGTGTTGCGCCATAATTGCGGAAAGTTTCATAGCCAAGGTGGACATCGCCACTTTTACGAGTAGATAGATCTTCATCTTCTATGAAGCCATTAAAACCAAGAGAAAATTGCGGAATAACCTTAACACGTATCCCTAAACCAGCTAGCTGTTGCTCGCCATACTTAGAAATACCTTCAGAACCACCACGGGCTTCGATACCAGCCACTATAGAAACAAAGTCAGACATCCAACCAACATACGCGTTGACGATATCTCCTTGTGCAGCACCACTTTTGTGCTTGCCATCATAAGAATAAGAAACACCATAGATTAAGTGTTCAAATTTAGCTTCGTACTTGAGCGTGTTTTCTTGATCGCCAGCTTCACCTGTCTCTACCGATTTGTTGAAGGTAAAGTCGCCAAAGTGATCGTATTCATCAAATGCAGTATCTGTTAAACCAAGTTCAATCCAGTGAATATCATTGAACACATAACCGACATACATTTTGTCAATCGCAAGTTCAAATTCACCATCCCCTCCTAGCCAATTTCTTCGTTGGTAGTCTAGTTCTAATCGGTAGATATAGTTTTTATTTTGGCCTTTTACGCCTAGTGTGGCAAAACTGTCATCGACAAAACCTTTGGCATCATAAAACTCGTCATGATTATAATCAGAGTTAGTACCGAAATGACCCCCAACACCCACTTCACCGAATAGGCGAATATAATCTCCGTTGTCTCCTTCTTTTAGTGATACTGCAGTGGCAGCATTCACACAAAATAAAGAAGCCAAGGCGATTGCAACTGTTGTTTTTTTAAGCATCGCATTTATTTCCATTAGTAAATTTCAACCCCTTCGCAATAGGTTGAATTCGGGCTTAATAATTATTTATTTGAGGTTGATTTATCGGCAGGAAGAATATACAACGCGGTTATACATAAAACATATAACAACGAATTAACATTCAAAAGTCTTTGAAATGAACGAAGCTAGAAATATTCAGCCAATTAGATCACAATTTATCAACATGAGCAATTGAGGCTGCTCAATAAAACCGCAGCCCTACACAAAACAACCATTATTAAAATGAAAAATGATTACTAAATGTATTTACACTTAAAAATTAGCAACATTTACTTCGACTATTTTTTATAAAAAAGCCTTTTATATCAACACCACGATATTAAGTAAGCTACACTCTCATAGCAAGAAAAACTTACGATTAATATCACAAAAACACCCTTACCACTTGAGTTAACATTTATTTAATAATTATCGCATCCCGAGGTAATTATTAACCAGTCAAACCTTTTACTTAAACCGATATATTTAATAAAACAAAAATAAAACCTTAATACTCATAAACAAACAAGATCTAACCATATACTGAAACAAAAAATTAAAGTAGGCATCAATTAATGTATATTTATAAAACAAACAATTTTTTTGTGCAAAACTTATACAACTTATAACTTTTACATTGATAGAAAAGCTGATCGTTTATAATTATCCATTCATAAAAGCAAAACCAATAAAGGTTAATTAATGTACAGCATCATCAATGTTTATATTATTAACATTGATAAAAAACACGAAAAATATTGAGAAATTTTCATTGGAAATAAGATAATTGGACTGTTAGATTGTGAGATTGTTGGATTGTGAGATTGTTGGATTGTTGGATTGTTGGATTGTTGGATTGTTGGATTGTTGGATTGTTGGATTGTTGGATTGTTGGATTGTTGGATTATGAATATCATCAAATGAATCGACGGTTCCCCCAATCCATTACTGATTCAATCATACAACAGCTAATTTAGTGGATTACTTAAGTGTGTTGACCAAGCCATTGGCTTTTTATTTTTTTAGTGATTTACCTGTAACTAAAGTTTGATGTTGAGATTGACAAACGTAATAGATAACCCAATATAAAGCCCCACGGCAGCTGCAATAGAGCTCTAAACACCAGTATGCTATCAACAGAAAGCAGCATCAAAACTAGTTAGCGAAATAACATCACCAGCAGCCATATTATCAATATGTATATCGCCAATTCTCACTCTAACTAGCCTTAAGGTGGCAAAGCCTACGGCTGCAGTCATTTTTCTGATCTGACGATTCTTACCTTCACAAAGCGTAATAGAAACCCAACTTGTTGGCCCATGTCTTGGGTCGCGAATTTTACGACCCCGAGAGGGAAGCGAAGTTTCTTCATCTAATTTGAACGCCTTACAAGGCAAGGTTAAATATTTACTACCATTAATGCCAATTTCAACCTCATTTTGCAGTAATGACATCGCCTCAGGAGTAATATCACCATCCAGCTGTACATAGTATTCTTTCTCTATACCTTTACTTCTGATCTTATGACTCATCATGCCATCAGTGGTGAGTAATAACAGTCCTTCTGAGTCATGATCTAACCGACCAATGGCCATGGTTTTATCGGGGAAATTAAATAGCTCACCCAGTAGATGTTTCTTCTTACGGGTTTCAGGTACAAACTGGCTTAAAAAACCATACGGTTTAAATATTTTAAAATGCTGATGAATTTCGCTCTTATCAGCAGGCGCTAGCAAACCCGTTTGGTTAGTAGTTGGCATAATATGGCTTTTAATCGTAAAAACTGTATAGGTTGGCATTATACGGTGAGTCTTAGCATGATGCACATAATCTAAAACGCCCCCAATACACATAATTAAAAGTAAATATTCTTATCAGCGCATAAAATGCTAGAAGAAACGAGGATAAACATATTGAGCAAACATTACTGGGGGCTTGCTCATATGAAAAGCAGTGACATTGACTGAGTCAATCTTCTCAAGGCAAATAAGTGACTATAAAACAGGCAATTTAAATACTAGGCAATAAAGCAATTTTGAATTAATAGTATTAATCTTCAATATTTTTAGTGATTTAAACGAAAAAAGGCTCATCATTTCTGATGAGCCTTTCGTCTTGAATATGGCGGAGAGATAGGGATTTGAACCCAAGGCTTCCGTATTAAATTCAAAATTAGTCGTTTAGTTTCAATTGCTTGCAAATAAATAATGTAAATAGAAGCTGCAATTGCTAACTATGATTGACTATATTTCTGAATGGCAAAAAAGTCAACATTCTTAATGATTAAACATGGTAATTCCATGCATAGAATTCTTAAAATTAGTTAAGCTACTAACTCATTTATGGACAAAAACGCGTTAGCGCTTAAACTCTGAAAGCAACGACTTCCATTAGGTAAAGTATGGCGACCTGATATGTGGTAACGCCGCAATAAGCGGACTAAAGCAGTGGGTTATAATGTGTAGCAAAGCGAAACGTAACCCACTGTTTTAGTTTCGTTTAATTCCATTGCTAACTGCCTTTTAGATCTATATTGAACACTGCAATAAACTCAATATCTCTATAAAAAACTAACTTCATTAGCATTTTCGGTGTTTCACTACTTACTTGATAATAGAAAATATCTGGATTATCCCCATACTTTTGTATATTAGGGAATAACTTATCACTGTAACTTTTGCTAATAGAATTATTTTGGTTTGCATTTTTACTGGTTGTTGAAAACCCTTTGATAGGATTCACTTCAGTATGAAGTGTTGCTTTTTCTTTTAAATGATGAAAATAAATGCCATTCGCGACACAACGTAACTGTTCAAAGAAACGATTTTTATCTAATTTAAAAATACAGCTTACAGCTTCTTTTCCGTCCGGGTCTATTACTTGAATGGGAACAGAGTTTTGAATGAGAGTTTTAAAAATATGTGGTTTACGATCAAGTATCCGTTTAAGTTTTGTTTTTTGATGAATATCTGCAACTTCATTTGTCATAGCATTACTAGCAAATGTAATTAACATATACTCATCATCACAAGACTTAGCTGAATTGTGAACATCACATGAAGGTACTTTAATTAAATTTTTCCTAAAATCCTCTCCATTTTCACAATCCTTACTCTCTGGAAATAAGCAACGAGGAGGAACATGTTCGGCAGAGGTTCTTGGCCTTTCACACATATAACAAGTTTCTTGAGTCATTGTTCTTCCTCGGAATAAGATATGGAAACTATAGGCAGTTAACGCCGCCATAACCGGCAGCCGTGTGCGAAGCACACTTTAGGCTGTCCAGCTACGAAGTGGCGATGGTTGATGGCCTTGTTATACGAGATCACCGAAGCCCCACACAATTGTTCCGGCTATTGTGAAAATGGCACCAACTAACGCAGCTGTGCCATCTTTAATTTCTTGGGGATCAATAAATTCTCCCTGATTGCCATCAGCGTCAACAGCAATTTGGGCGAGAACACCTGAGCGTGCTTGCTGGACGCTACCTTTTCTCATGAAAGGCCTCATGATTAGAAGAAGACCAGAGATTGTGGCCATTGAACCAGTGCGACCAAACCATTCCCAGTTACTAGTGCAAATTGATGCGGCAACTCCAAGGGTAAGGCTAAAGAAAAAAACAAATACCCAAAGAGATATTGAGGCCAATGGC
The DNA here is from genome assembly GCF_030548765.1 of Shewanella sp. 3_MG-2023. Taxonomy (NCBI): domain Bacteria; kingdom Pseudomonadati; phylum Pseudomonadota; class Gammaproteobacteria; order Alteromonadales; family Shewanellaceae; genus Shewanella; species Shewanella sp. 3_MG-2023. The sequence goes on from NZ_JAUOSH010000003.1 coordinate 223,596, forward strand.
TTAGTTAATTTCAATTCCCAACGATCTTCTACTTTTTGCACGAAAGCTCCTTATTCGTATAACGCCTCGCTCACCCGCAAATTGGACTGCGGTATTTTTTGTGTAAAATCAGCGTAGGGACTGGCACACAAAAAATGGCGCTGTTCAATTTATCGGGTGCAGCGCCTTGTTAGGCTATAAACCTAGTTACAGGAACTACAACATAAAATATTTATCACAGCAGTCACACTGGTAAAATTTATTTGATGCTAAATAGCCAGTTACTCCCCCAATAATTGCACCTGGGATGGTTCCTGCAATGGCACCAAGAGGCCCACCTGCAATACCAAAGCCGGCTCCAATTTTGGCTCCTAAAGCCGCCGAAGCCGTCGCTGCTGCAGCACCCTTTAAAGATGAGCCTTCGAAATTATGACCACACTTGGGACATTCTACTTTAGCCATTTTACTTCTCCATAGTTTATAAATTAAATAGAATCGGTAGGCGCAGGGCGATAAGAGCCTAACGCCTATGTAACCAGCCCCAAAACATGGCGAGCTATTTGTGCAAAAATGGGCGAAGCCCATGCACAAATTGAGCGACGTGTTTTGGGTCTGGTTTACATACTTGTTAGGCTCTTACTGAACTGAGTAATTTTGAATATCTTCAATCGAAAGCTCTACATTAGAATTTTCTAACTTAGATATTAACCCTTCCAGCTGCTCCTCATTTAGGGTCTGCTCCGACGGGGCAATCACTCGTACTTCGTATACAGCTGGAATTTCCACACTTATCCACTTATGACCAGTTATACCCGGCGATGGATCCAGTGTTTTAACTGCCTGCATCTCCCTTACCAAGACCTTTTTGCTGATAGGCCACCTCGGCCCTTTATGATAAACCGCTGCATACATTATTTTTGACTTGATTGAATTTACACCAGAAGCTCTCATAGCGTAATAAAACGCCAAGTGCACGGACTCCCATGTTCTAACTTTATCTTCGCATGCGATATCATGAATGACCGAGGCGTTGCGGTACTTTCCTGAAAACGGAGAGCCAATAATTGACCATACAAACTTAGGAATAGATGCTCCATCAATTACTCTATCTTTCGGAGCAAGCCAGACCATTTCATTGGGATCAGTGAAGTTAAAGTCTTCAAGTAACTTCATTTTTCTACCTTCTTCTAACCATTCAGTTTTAACTGCTCCTTGATATTCACCAAAATATTCTTCAGGTTCAGCTGTGACCAACGAGCTAAAGGTAATAGACAATAAAATATATATGTATTTCATAAGTGGACTCCGACTCCTCGAGTGCCTAACGCCCTGCTAATAAGTGAACCAAGTGCTGGCGGGCGATTTGCACAGAAAATGGCATGACAGCCTTGGTGAATCTGGATTTAGCAGCTTGTTAGGTATCCTTACGCTATATACCTACCCATGACTAAAATCGGCAACCATATTGAACTTGACACAAATAGTGAGCTTGTTAATAGGAGTGTTAAAGAAAAGGCAAAATAATGACCTGCAAACACTCGCGCATCACTTACGGGGTGCTGCTTTACAGCAAGTATCATCACACGGCTGAACTCTTTAATTTTAACTATCTGGCACTCAACCCAAAGCTTCATGGGCTTAATCATGATGAGGAGGCATGTAAAGGCTACTTCTACACCAGCAACATCCATAAACAAGAGTAATTCAGGTGCAAATGGAGTAAGGGCTAATATAACTAGCAGCATCAAAATTTTTTTGCTTTTGGGACTAAATTTAAAACCTTCCATAAGACTCCCTTCCTTGGCTACCTAACGATTTAGTTCACGAGCCGAAGGTCTCGTGTAACGGCTTGTTCTTTACTTTCGGAGAGAGAGGGTTATCGCTAC